>JBEVGQ010000291.1:0-17360 GCA_040511655.1 Aeromicrobium sp.
GACGTGCTCGTCGAGAACTTCCGCACCGGCGTCCTCGAGCGGCTGGGCCTCGGCATCGAGACGCTGCACGAGCTCAACCCGCGTCTGGTCGTCCTGTCGATCACGGGATTCGGCCACGACGGTCCCGAGGGCGGACGCGCCGGCTACGACCAGATCGCGCAGGGCGAGGCGGGGCTGATGTCGATCACCGGCTCCGGCCCGGACGATCCGCAGAAGGTCGGCACGCCCATCTCCGACATCCTCGCCGGAATGTACGGCGCGTACGGCGTGCTCGCCGCGCTGCACGAGCGGGAGTCGACCGGCGTCGGCACGGTCGTGCGAACGTCGCTGCTGGCCGCGACGGTCGGCGTCCACGGCTTCCAGGGCACGAAGTGGACGATCGCCGGCCAGGTCGGCAAGGCCATCGGCAACCACCACCCGTCGATCTCGCCGTACGGATTGTTCAGGTGCGCCGACGGCGCGGTGCAGATCGCGGTGGGCAGTGAGGGGCTGTGGCACGACTTCTGCGAGGGCTTCGGCCTCGACCCCGACACCGAGGGGATCGCCACCAACCCCGAGCGGGCCGGCGACCGCGAGCGGGTCATCGCGCTGGTCGAGGAGGTCTTCGCCGACTGGCAGGCCGAGCCGCTGCTCGCGCGCCTGGCCGAGGTCGGCATCCCCGCCGGCAAGGTGCGCTCGATCGACGAGGTCTACGACTGGGACCAGACCAAGAGCCAGGGCCTGCTGATCGACGTCGAGCACAGCACGTTGGGCGCCCTGACGCTGCCCGGCCCGCCGCTGCGATTCTTCGACAGCGCCGGCGGCGAGCGGACGGTGACGGAGCACCTCGCGCCGCCGACCCTCGGCGAGCACGGAGACTCGATCCGGACGTGGCTGGAGGACGAGGCGTGAGCACCAAGCGGCTCACCGGGCAGGAGCTGCTCGACCTCGTGCTCGACGAGGGCTCGTTCATGTCGTGGGACGAGCCGGTGGACCACACCGGAGCGGACGAGCGGTACCGGCGAGACCTCGAGTCGGCGGGCGAGCGGGCGGGAACCGACGAGTCGGTGCTCACCGGTCGCGGGCTGATGCGTGGCCGGCCGGTCGCGGTGCTGGTCAACGAGTTCCGCTTCCTCGCCGGGTCGATCGGCCAGGCCGCGGCCCGGCGCATCGTCGAAGCCGTGCGCCGGGCGACCGCGGAGGGCCTGCCGATCCTGGCCAGCACGGCGTCCGGCGGCACCCGCATGCAGGAGGGCACACCGGCCTTCATCCGCATGATCGACATCTCCCGGGCGCTCATGGATCACCGCGGCGCCGGGCTGCCCTATCTCGTCTACCTGCGTCATCCGACGACCGGCGGTGTGTTCGCATCCTGGGGTTCCCTGGCGCACATCACGGTCGCCGAGCCGGATGCCTTGATCGGCTTCCTCGGCCCGAAGGTCTACGAGATGCTCGAGGGAAGGCCGTTCCCACCGGGCGTGCAGACGTCCGACAACCTGGCGAACCGCGGCATCATCGACGCCGTGGTCGAGCCCGGTCTGCTGCCCGAGCTGGTCGACCAGGCGCTGAGCATCCTGGTCGACCCGGCGACCGAGTCGACGCGTGAGCGCCGCACCGACCCGGTGGTGCGCCGCCGGTCGACGTGGGAGTCGATCGAGCTGACCCGTCGGCCCGACCGCGGAGGCGTGCGCGACGTGCTGCGGCACGGCAGCGACGTCACGGTGCGCCTGCAGGGCACCGAGAAGGGCGAGCTCGACTCGGCGATGATCATCGCCCTCGCGCGGCTCGACGGCCAGCCGTGCATCGTCATCGGCCAGGACCGCACCAAGCAGACGCCGTCCTCGCCGATGGGCCCGGCAGCGCTGCGCGAGGCCCGCCGCGGCATGCGCCTGGCCAACGAGCTCGGCCTGCCGCTGGTGTCGTTCATCGACACCCCCGGCGCCGAGCTGTCGGTGAAGGCCGAGGAGGGTGCCATCGCCGGCGAGATCGCCCGCTGCATCAGCCTGATGTCGACCATGAAGGTGCCGACGGTGTCGGTGCTGCTCGGCCAGGGCTGCGGTGGTGGCGCCCTGGCGCTGCTGCCGGCCGACGTCGTCGTCGCGACGGAGAACGCGTGGCTGTCGCCGCTGCCGCCGGAGGGCGCCAGCGCGATCGTGCACGGCGACGTCGACCACGCCGCCGAGATGGCCGAGCGGCAGAAGGTCAGCGCGATCGACATGTTCGAGAGCGGTTCGGTGCACCACCTCGTGGCCGAGCCCGACGATGACGATCCCGAGTCGTTCGGACGGGCCGTGGCTGCCGAGGTCGCGACCCGCCTCAGGGAGCGAGCCGCGATCCCGGGATGACGTGGGGCGGCGGGGGCGGACATGATGGCGACATGTCCGTCCCCTTCGTCCGCGCGGCGACGCTCGCCCCTGCCATGAGGCCGCGATGACGCACGCGGCGATCTCGACGCTCGAGCACGTCGGCATCTTCATCTTCGCCATGTCGGGCGCGCTCGTGGCGGTCCGGCTGGGTCTGGACGTGTTCGGCATCGCGGTGCTGGCGCTCATCACGGGGCTGGGCGGCGGGGTGGCGCGCGACGTCCTCATCGGCGACAACCCGCCGGTCGCCTTCGAGAGCTGGAGCTACCTGCTGTCGGGGCTCGCGGCCGCCGCGGTGGTGTTCACCTCGTCAGGACGCATCGGCCGCCGCGAGCGACCGATCCTCGTGCTCGACGCGATCGGTCTGTCGCTGTTCTGCGTGACTGGTGCGATCATCGGGGTCGACGCGGGCCTCGGCGTGCTGCCGGCGTCGCTGCTCGGGCTGGTGTCGGCGGTCGGCGGCGGCATCATGCGCGACGTGCTGTCGAACCGGGTGCCGATCATCTTCGAGGGCGATCTCTACGCCGTCCCGGCGCTGGTGGGCTCGGTCGGGGCGGCCGTCGTCGCGACGCAGGAGTGGCCGTCGTTCCTGTTCGTCGTCGCCTCGGCCACGTGCCTGGCGTGGCGACTCGCGGCGATGCTGCGCGGCTGGTCGGCCCCCCGCGCCCGAGGCACGATCTGAGCTCACGACTATAACTGACCGACTGGTATAGTTTGGTGCATGGTCACCACCGAGGTCGCGATGTCCTTCCGCCGACGCTGGGTGGCGCTCGGCATCCTGATGCTCGCCTCGCTGCTGCTGGCGATCGACGGGACGGTGCTGGCGCTGGCCGTTCCAGCGCTCACGACGAGCCTCTCGCCGACCGCCGAGCAGGTGCTGTGGATCGGAGACGTCTACTCGCTGGCGCTGGCAGGGCTGCTCGTGCTGATGGGCAACCTGTCCGACCGCTTCGGTCGCCGGCGGGTGCTCCTGCTGGGCAGTGCGGCGTTCGGCGCCGCGTCGGTGCTCGCGGCGTTCTCGACATCGCCCGAGATGCTGATCGCGGCCCGACTGCTGCTGGGTGTCGCGGGAGCCACCCTGATGCCGTCGACACTGTCTCTCATCCGCAACATCTTCACGGACGACGCCGAGCGCACGCGCGCCATCGCACTGTGGGCGACGTCGTTCGGCGTCGGCTCGGCGATCGGCCCCTTGGTCGGCGGCGTGCTGCTCGAGCACTTCTGGTGGGGGTCGGTCTTCCTCATCAACGTCCCGGTGATGGTCATCGTCCTCGTGGGGGGTGCGATGTTCCTCCCCGAGTCGAAGAACCCCGACCCGGGGCACTTCGACGTCTCGTCGGCCGTGCTGTCCATCGTGGCCCTCACCTCGACGGTCTACGCGATCAAGCACGTCGTCGCGGCCGGGCTCGAGACCGCGACCGTCGTGGCCTTGGTCGTCGCGGTCGTCAGCACCACCGCCTTCGTCCACCGTCAGCGCCGTATCGATACCCCTCTCCTGGACCTCACACTGTTTCGATACCGCTCTTTCGCGGGGGCGGTCATCACCAACCTCATCGCGATCTTCGCGCTGGTCGGGCTGCTCTTCTTCTTCTCGCAGTACCTCCAGCTCGGCCGCGGCATGAGTCCGCTGGAGGCCGGCGTGGCTGAGCTGCCGATCACGGTTGCCTCGGTCGCGGTCGTCGTCGTGATCGCGGGACTCCTGCGACGTCTGGGCTACGGTCGGGCCATCGCGACGGGGCTGGGTCTGGCGGCCCTCGGTCTGGCCGGCACGTCGCTTGCGGCAGGCAACGCGCACTACGTGTGGCTTGCGCTGGCGATGGTGCTCATCGGGTTCGGCATCGGTATCGCCACGACGTTGGCAGCCGACGTCGTGCTCGCGGTCGTGCCGCCGAGCCGAGCGGGAGCCGCATCGGCCATCACCGAGACGGCCTACGAGCTGGGCGTCGTGCTCGGCATCTCGGTGCTGGGGTCGTTCCTGTCGCTGACCTACCGCCAGGGGCTGTCGCTGCCGGGGTCGCTGGACGAGGCGACCCGCACGCGCGTCGAGGACTCGTTCGCGTCCGCTGTCTCGGTGCTCGAGCCGGGGTCACCCGTCTTCGAGGCCGCCCGCGAGGCCTTCATCGAAGCGGTGCAGACGACCGCTCTCGTGGCCGCCGTTGCCGCCTTGGTCGCCGCGGTCGTGGCGTGGCGGATGATCCCGCACGGCCGCGACGTGTCCGTCGTCGGCGCTCACGACGCGGCCGGCGAGTAGGGTCTGCCGGATGGGGCGCAAGGCCGGACGGTCGCCGGACGACACCCGTCGCGACATCCTCGACGCGGCGCGCGCAGCGCTGGTGCACAAGGGACGCTCGGCGAGCCTGGCCGACATCGCCCGCCAGGCGCAGGTCACCAAGGGCGGCCTGCTGTACCACTTCGGCACCAAGGAAGATCTCTTCGCGGCTCTGGCCGACGACCTCCTGCGCTCGTTCGACGAGCTGCTGCTGTCCATGACCGAGCCGGACGACCACGGGCCCGGACGGCTCTGCCGGGCCTACATCCGTGCGTCGTTCGTCCCGTGGACCCCCGACGACCTCGACGCCGTGAGCCCGATCGTCATGGCGATCGTGGTCGACGACGAGCGCGTCGCCACCATCGTGGAGACGTTCACCGTCGACCTCGACGCCCGCCTGCGTGACGACGGCCTGCCCGACGACGTGGTCGAGCTGGTCGTGGCGGCCGCCGACGGCGCGTCGATGCAGCCGCTGTGGTGGGCCGGCACCGACCAGGCGCACCGGCAGCGCCTCGAGAACAGGCTGATCGCCCTCACCCGCCGGGGGTGACGCCGTCCGAGACGATCGTCGCCGTCGCGACACACTGATGCATGGGCACCCGACTCGTCTGGATCGCGACGGCCATGACAGCCACGGCGATGCTGGCAGCGTGCACGTCGTCCGAGCCGCGTGACGTCGAGACCGTCGCCGCGCCGACCGTGGCGCCTGCGACCGTCTCAGCCGGTTCCGCGGCGGCCGTCTGGCGACCTGCGACCGGCGGTGCGCCCGACCCGAGGACGTCGACGGTCGACGTCCTCGTCACCCGCGTGTCGTGCAGCAGCGGGGTGACCGGAGATGTCGTCGCGCCCAGCATCCAGGAGGCGGGCGATCGCGTGGTGGTGACGTTCGAGGTGACGCCCGAGGTGGAGGTCGGCACGTGCCCGTCGAACGACTGGGTCCCGTACCGGATCGACCTCGGCGAGCCCTTGGGCGGCAGGCGGCTGGTGGACGGTCGGTGCCTTCGGGGCGGCGACCGAGACCTCACCCGCGTGTGCGAGTCGCTGCGTGGCGTCGGTGACCCGTCCCGGGACGAGGTCCTGAGGAACCCCGCCCCGAGCGGACGAACGAAGAGGGCGCCCTAGCTGCGCCTCTTCCGACCGCTTCGCACCAGACCGGCGCTGTTGTCTCAACACCGGTCACTCGTGCAACCTACGCCCGCGTGCCCGCAGGCCTCGCATCGTGCGCGGGAAGCAGGTCTGGCGACCGATCGGGGTTACCCTCAGGCATCGTCCACCTGGGCGCCCAACCTGATCGGGCCATCCATGCCGGAGTCACCGGACGAAGCATTCGCTCGACTTGCCGTCGAGCTCAGCGAGACGAGCACTATCGCGCAGACCGCCCAGCAGATCGTGGCGTTCGGCATGGAGACCGTCCACACGCAGTTCGGCGGCATCACGATGCTGAGGAGCCGAGGCAGGTTCGAGACGGTCGGGCACTCCTCCGACGTGGTCGTCGATGCCGACCACCACCAGCTCGAGCTGCGCGAAGGCCCCAGTGTGGACGTCTCGACGACGTCGCAGACGATCACGTCCTCAGACCTGGCCTCCGACGAGCGCTGGCCGCGGTGGGGACCGGTCGCGGTGTCCCTGGGTCTTCGCAGCGTCCTGTCCGCAGAGCTCCACGCCGGGGGCCAGCGGATCGGGGTGCTGACCATGTACGGCGCCCGGGTGCGGCACTTCACCGCCGAGGACGTCGACGTGGCCCGTCTCTTCGCGCGGCACGCCTCTGCAGCCCTCGCCGCGGTCAAGCTCCGCGAGGGGCTCCAGAACGCGATCGAGAGCAGGACCGTCATCGGGCAGGCGCAAGGGGTGCTGATGGAGCGCTTCGAGGTCGACGCCGATCGCGCCTTCGCGATCCTCCGCCGGTTCTCGCAGGACGGGAACGTCAAGCTCACCGACGTCGCGCGGCGCCTGGTCGAGACGCTCGAGCTGCCGGGCGACGTGTCGCCGTGCGACCCGAGCGCATCGACGGGATCGTGCTGATCGACTGCGTCCCGATCCACGACCCAGATGCCGGCGGGTCGATACAAGCGAGGATTGCCGTGCCGAGCGCACATGTGCGCTGCTGGAGCACCTCGCGGGGTGTGGCCTGCCCGGACGAGTCGACGTCAGTCCGCCGTGAGTACTCCGGTCAGGAGGACGTCCACCACAGCCGCCGGGTCGACAGCGTGATCGGTGATGGCCTCGGCGCCGCGGCGACCGAGCATCACGCCCAGGCCCTGGACCCCCGCCCAGACGGCGAGGGCGTGCCGTTGATCTGCCTGGGGCCTCACCTCCCTGATGTGCTCGTCAAGAAGACTGAGCCAGCGACCGGTCATCTCGCGCAGGTGCCCACCGGCGCCATCCAGCAGGTCGTGCCGGCCGATCAGCTCGAACATCGCCGGCCTTCTGATCGCGAAGTCGATCACGGCCATGGAGGTCGCTATCAAGGCTTCTCTGGGTTCGTCCGTCAGGAGGCGATCGGTGATCCGGGCGTCGAGGTCCTCGACGCCCTGCCGGGCGATCGCCGCAAGCAGGTGGGCGTAGGTCGGGAAGTGGTGTCGGGGGGCGCCGTGGGATACGCCGGCCCGAACGGCGATCTGCCGTTGCGTCATCCCCGCGAGGCCTTCTGTCTCCAGCAGCTCGACCCCGGCCTGCACCAACCGCTCACGAACGTCCATGTAGACAGTGTCTAGCATCATCGGGCACGATGCGAACTAGACACTGTCTAGGAGGCATGGATGTACTGGGTGTTGAAAATGATCGTGCTCGGACCGCTCGTTCGGTGGTTCGCGCGCCCTCAAGTGGTCGGTTCGCTGCCCGACGGTCCGGTCGTGCTGGCTCCCAATCACCTCGCCGAGATCGACTCCCTGGTGCTGTGCGTGGCTCTGCCGCGACGACTCACCTTCGTCGCCAAGAGCGAGTACTTCGCCCGAGGCGGGGCCGCGGCCTGGCTCTACGGCACCCTGTGCCGCCTGACGGGTCAGGTCCCGATCAGCAGGGGCGGCGGAGGAAGCGCCGACGCGGCCCTAGACGCCGCTGCGGGCATCCTGCGGCGCGGAGGCGTCTGGGCGATCTACCCCGAGGGGACGAGGTCTCCGGACGGCCGGCTGTACCGAGGGCGGACGGGCGTCGCGCGGGTCGCTCTTGCGACGCAGTGCGCCGTGGTGCCGGTGGGTGTCACCGGGACGAGATCGGTCGACCCGCCCGGGCGCCGTGGTTGGCGTCGCGGCAGGGTCGAGATCCGTCTGGGTCAGCCTCTTGATCTGTCCCGGTGGAGTGCCCGGCCCGCCGACCCGGCCGGCTGGCGGGCCGCGACCGACGAGCTCATGTCGGCGATCCAGCGGCTCAGCGGCCAGCGGTACGTCGACCGTCATGCCACGGACGCCGAGCGTGCGGCCCGCGACGCCGCCTGACCCGGGGATGACGTCGAGAGGCCTGGGTCGACGTCGGCCTAGACCGCGCGCTCGGCGATCTCGGCGAACGCCTGGTGCACCGACCCGAGGGCGGCGTCCCGCTCGTCCGGATCGAGCCGTGCCGGCCCGTAGGTCACGACAGGGTCCAGCACGCGATAGCCGACGAACTCGAGCATCCCCCGACGGATGTGGAAGACGAAGTCGTCCATCGGGCCGAACGCACCTCCTGGGCTGAACGCGTCCTCGGGTCCACCGGTGGTCATCAGCAGCACGGCCTCTCTGCCCGACAGGGCCGCTTCGCCGAACAGTCCGTGCTCGCCGCCGAACACCGCGCCCATCACGAAGACGCGGTCGATCCATCCCTTCAGGATCGCCGGCACCGAGAACCACCACATCGGGAACGACAGCACGAGCAGGTCGGCAGCGAGCAGACGGTCGAGCTGGTCGCGCACGACGTCGTCGACCGTCCCTTCCGCGACGGCCCGCATCTGCTCGGCCTGCGGCTTGAAGGTGCCGTGGACGCCGGGGAAGTCCTGGCGCCTCAGCACGGGTTGCCAGGCGTCGTCGTACAGATCGATGGTGTCGACCACGTGTCCTGCCGCGGCGAGCGCTCGTGCGGCGGCGGCGGACTGCGCGGTGCTGAACGAGTCGCTCTCGGGGTGGGCGTGGACGAGGAGGACGGTCTTGGTCACGCATCAAACATATCGAACTATCGCGATATGTCGATCAGAGGGTCGTCCCGAGCAGCTCCAGCGTCTCGGCGATCCGGGTCTCGTCGCGCCGGTAGTGGGTCCACTTCCCGACCCTTGTCGAGGTGACCAGCCCTGCCCGCTCGAGGGTGGTCATGTAGCTCGAGACGGTGGACTGGGCCAGGCCGGACTTGGCCTGGAGGTGGGTCACGCAGACCCCGACCGTCTCGCGGTCGGCGATGGGCTCGAACTCGGCGAAGCTCGTCACCGGCTCGCGAAGCCACTGCATGAGCTGCAGCCGCGCGGGGTTCGCGAGCGCCTTGAGCGCCTCGGACAGGTCCCTGTCGCTCGTCACGTCACACTCTCCTCGCTCACAGATGGTCACATCACGGTATCGCGATGCGTTCGCCGTCCGCTCGGGGCGAGGTGGTGCGGCGAGCGGTCTCGCGGTCAGGGTTGCGGCACGGCCGCCAGGGCCGCCTCGGCGATGGCGAGGACCTCGTCGGTGGTGCCGCCGTCACGGGCGCAGCCCGACATGCCGCGCATGACGGCCACCAGGAACGAGGCCAGCTGCTCGGGCCGGACGCTGGCGGGCAGGTCGCCGTCCGTGACGCCCCGCGTGATCCGGCGGGCGAGGCGCTCGTGCAGCACCTCTCGCTGCGACGCGAGCCGCGGCTCGGTCAGCATCAGGCAGCCCAGCGGGGTGTCGGTGTCGGTGTGCGCACGGGCCGTGCTGTCCAGCATCCGGGCGATCGCTTGGCGGGCGGTCGGTTCGGCGGCGGCGGCATCGACGGCCTCGCACGTCCGCTCGAAGTACCGGGTCGATGCCTCCTCGAAGAGGCGGTCCTTGTCGCCGAACGCCGCGTAGAGGCTGGGGGGAGTGACGCCCATGGCCTGCGTCAGCATCGCGATCGACGCCTTCTCGTAGCCGGCGCGCCAGAACAGCTCGATGGCCGCCGCCAGCGCGGTGTCGCGGTCGAAGCTCCTCGGTCTGCCTGCCATGTCGTGAGCATACCGTAGTGGTCGCTACGGAATGTGTTAGTCTGATGACTCAATTCATAGTGATCGCTACAGATAGGGATGTCCATGAAGATCGAGAACGCCGTCGTGCTGGTGACCGGAGCCAACCGAGGGATCGGCGCTCAGTTCGTCGAGCAGCTGAAGGAGCGCGGCGCGGCGAAGATCTACGCAGCCTCGCGCGGTGGCGACGTGGCCGTCGAGGGCGTCGAGCCGATCCGCCTCGATGTCACTGACCCGGCCCAGATCCGGGCAGCCTCTGCCGCAGCCGGCGACGTCCAGATCCTGGTCAACAACGCGGGCATCTCGACCGGCACGCCGGTCGTCGCCGGCGACGTGGCCGACATCCGGCGCGAGATGGACACGAACTTCTTCGGCCCGCTGCTGATGACCCAGGCCTTCGCGCCCGTCCTGAAGGCCAACGGCGGAGGCGCCATCGTGAACGTCGCCTCGGCGCTCTCGTGGTTCACGATGCCGGGCGCCGGTGCCTACGCGGCCTCCAAGGCGGCGGCCTGGAGCCTCACCGACAGCACGCGGCTCGAGCTCGCCGGGCAGGGCACGCACGTCGTCGGCGTGCACATGGGCATGGTCGACACCGACATGGGTGCAGGTGTGGACGCGCCGAAGATCGCCCCGTCGGCCGTGGCCTCTGCGGCCCTGGACGCCGTCGAGACCGGTCTCGACGAGGTGCTGGCCGACGAGTGGGCGACGTTCGTGAAGTCCGGCCTGGGCCTCGGCCCGTCCGAGCGCTACGAGCGGATCTTCTCGGCGCTGTCGGGCAGCTGAGACGTCGGGACCTCGCCATGGTGCGCGCCGCGACGCCGGCGCCATCTTCATCGGCACGACCAACACGCCCGAGTTCGGCCTGGGGTCGCTGACGTACAACAGCAAGCGAGTACCCCGCGTTCCAGCCCAACCCCGGCACCGATGAGCCGGCCTGGTCGGCCACCGAGGCCAAGGCGAGCACGCACCCAGACCCTGCGGTGCTCGGACCGTTCGGGGCGAGAGCTCGGTGCCGATCCGGCCCCATCTGCCGGTACTTCAGCGGCAAGGGCGACCTGGTGCTCGCGATGGCCGACCTCATCCTTCAGGAGGTCGTGGCCGACTTCCCCGAGGGCATGCCGTGCCATGATCGGCAGCCGGACGACGCGCCGAGCGCTGACGGGGACGGCTGACGGGGTTGTTACCGCGCTTCGGCGGTCCTACAGTTGTGCGTACACAAAGCGAACACATGTACGCATAGCGAACAGGACATCATGGCAGGCGCATATCTCTACGCGGCAGATCGCACACCCTTCGGACGATTCGGCGGCGCTCTCGCCGGCGTGAGGCCCGACGACCTGGCGGCGTCCGCGCTCGCCGGGCTGCTCGGCAAGGTGCCCGGGCTCGACCGCGCCGCGATCGCCGACGTGGTGTGGGGCAACGCCAACGGAGCCGGCGAGGACAACCGCAACGTGGGTCGCATGGCCGTGTTGCTGGCCGGCCTGCCGACCTCGGTGCCGGCGACGACCGTCAACCGCCTCTGCGGATCGAGCCTCGACGCAGTCCTGATGGCCTCGCGGGCGGTCGAGACCGGTGACGCCGACGTCGTCGTCGCGGGTGGTGTCGAGTCGATGACGCGCGCCCCGTGGGTGCTTCCGAAACCGGCCCGCGCCTTCCCGGCTGGTGACACCGCGGCGGTGTCCACCACGCTGGGGTGGCGCCTGGTCAACGAGCGCATGCCGAAGGAGTGGACCATCTCGCTCGGCGAGTGCAACGAGCTGCTGCAGGAGCGGTTCGGCATCAGCAGGCAGCGACAGGACGAGTTCGCCGCCCGGTCGCACGCGCTGGCCGACGAGGCCTGGGCCTCGGGGTTCTACGACGCGCTCGTGACGCCGGTCGCCGGTGTCGAGCTCGCTCGTGACGAGAGCATCCGCGCGGGCACGACCGTCGAGAAGCTGGGGGCGCTCAAGACCGCCTTCCGGCCCGACGGCACCATCACCGCCGGCAACGCCTCGCCGTTGAACGACGGGGCCTCCGCCGTCCTCATCGGATCGGAGCAGGCTGCCGGCCGCATCGGGGCCGATCCGATCGCTCGGATCGCCGGTCGCGGTGTCCACGCGCTCGATCCGCAGGACTTCGGCTTCGCCCCCGTCGAGGCCGCCGAGGCGGCCCTGGGTCGCGCCGGCATCTCGTGGGCCGATGTCGGTGCCGTCGAGCTCAACGAGGCCTTCGCGGTGCAGTCGTTGGCCTGCGTCGACGCCTGGAAGATCGATCCCGAGCTCGTCAACGCCAAGGGTGGCGCGATCGCGATCGGTCACCCCCTCGGCGCGTCCGGCGCCCGCCTCGTCGGCACCCTGGCCCACCGGCTCCGCGAGTCGGGGGAGAGGTGGGGCGTCGCCGCCATCTGCATCGGCGTCGGGCAGGCGCTCGCCGTCGTCCTCGAGAACGTCGAGGCGACGCGATGACGCTGGTCGTCGACACCGCGCTCGAAGCGGTGGACGGCATCGAGGACGGTGCCACGGTCCTCATCGGCGGGTTCGGGATGGCCGGCATGCCGGTCGCGCTGATCGACGCGCTGATCGAGCAGGGCGCCGGCGACCTCGAGATCGTGTCGAACAACGCGGGCAACGGCGACACGGGCCTGGCGGCGCTGCTGGCCGCGGGACGCGTGCGCAAGATGGTGTGCTCGTTCCCGCGGCAGAGCGACTCCTACGTCTTCGACGAGCTGTACCGGTCGGGCTCGATCGAGCTCGAGGTCGTCCCGCAAGGCAACCTGGCCGAGCGGATGCGTGCCGCAGGTGCGGGCATCGGTGCGTTCTTCTGCCCGACCGGTGTCGGCACGCCGCTCGCCGAGGGCAAGGAGCAACGCACGATCGACGGCCGCGACTACGTCCTCGAGATGCCGATCAGGGGCGACGTCGCGCTCATCGGCGCCCACGCCGCCGATCCGGCCGGCAATCTCGTCTACCGCAAGACCGCCCGCAACTTCGGGCCGGTCATGGCCACTGCGGCCACGACCACGATCGTCCAGGTGTCCAGGGTGGTCGAGCTGGGTGGCCTCGACCCCGAGAGCGTCGTCACCCCCGGCATCTACGTCGACCGGGTCGTCCGTGTCGGCCACATCGGCCAGGAGGACTCATGACCATCGCCGTCACCGCCCATGAGACCGTCGAGCACCTCGACCGCGCGGCCCTGAGCCGTGACGAGATCGCCGCGCGTATCGCCCGCGACATCCCGGCAGGCTCGTTCGTCAACCTCGGCATCGGCCAGCCCACGACCGTCGCCGACCACCTCGACGCCGGATCGGGCGTCGTCCTGCACACCGAGAACGGCATGCTCGGCATGGGGCCTGCGGCCCACGGCGACGACGTCGATCCCGACCTCACCAACGCCGGCAAGGTGCCGGTGACCGAGCTGCCGGGCGCGTCGTACTTCCACCACGCCGACTCGTTCGCGATGATGCGTGGCGGCCACCTCGACGTCTGCGTCCTCGGTGCCTTCCAGGTGTCCGAGCACGGAGACCTCGCCAACTGGCACACCGGTGCGGAGGACGCGATCCCCGCGGTCGGCGGCGCGATGGACCTCGCGATCGGCGCGAAGGACGTCTTCGTCATGATGAGCCTGTTCGCCAAGGACGGCGCCTCGAAGATCGTCCGGACGTGCACGTACCCGCTCACGGGTCTGGCGTGCGTCAGCCGGGTCTACACCGAGCACGCGATCTTGCTCGTCGGTGCCACGGGAGTCACCGTCGTCGAGACCTTCGGCATCTCGGTCGACGAGCTGCAGGCCCGCATGGACGTAGGGCTGCGGCGACTGGAAGGCTGAGCGCCGTGGCCGGCCAGGCGCGACCATCCCTCGATGACCCTCCGCGAGGTCGCAGGCCAGGCTGCGGGGGCTGACCGGCTGCTACGAGCGCGTGAGACCCGTCAGGATCTATTGGTCGACGTCGACGTCGGCCGTGGTCATGGCGATGAAGTGGTCGACGTACGCGTGTCGGCCGGTGGGGGTGGTTGCTGAGGCGGTGCTGCTGAAGATTGTCGACATGTATAGGCCGCCGAGGAACATTTCGAACAGGAGGTTGGCGTCGAGTTGGGGTCGGAGCTCGCCGCGCCGTGTGGCGCGGTCGAAGATCTCGCGGCCCTGGGTCATGCCTAGGTGGGCGACGGTGGAGCGGTAGCGGGCGCTCAGGACCTCGTTGGTCTGCGCTTCGGTCAGGAAGCGCAGCTGGGCGTGGCGTGTGGGTGCCTCGATGAGCTCGGACAGGACGGTTGCGAGTGCTGTCAGGTCGGTCCGGTACGAGCCGGTGTCGGGGATGGGTGACCAGCGGGCCGATCGCTCGACGGCCGCCAGCATGAGCTCGTCGGGGGTGTCCCACCTCAGGTAGACCGAGTTGCGGGCTACGTTCGCGGCTCGCGCGACCCTCGCGATGCTGAAGTCGCGGATGCCGCGCTCGGACAGCTCGAGGAGGGCTGCCGCGATGATGCGGTCGTCGATGCCCTCGTCGCGGGGTCGGCCGGTTCGCACTGCTGCGTCCGCCTGTCCGTCGTCCATCAGGTCACGGTAGCTGTTCTTGCTGGTGCCATACTGAACACTAGTGTTCAGTATGGTGTGGAACACATTGAGTCAGTGACTCGAGCGGCGCGCCGTGCAAGACGACGAGCCTCGACGCACAGGGAGAACATCATGGGAAAGCTGGACGGCAAGGTCGCCTTCATCACGGGTGCGGCCCGGGGGCAGGGACGTAGCCACGCGGTCATGCTGGCGGCCGAGGGTGCCGACATCATCGCGGTCGACATCTGCGCTGAGGCCTCGCCGGTCGACTACCCGGCGGCGACGCCGGCCGACCTGGAGGAGACGGTGCGACTCGTCGAGGGGCTCGGACGAAGGATCGTGGCCCGGCAGGCCGATGTGCGCAGCTCGGCCGCGCTGGCCGCTGTCGTGGCCGACGGGGTGGCTGAGCTGGGGTCGGTGGACGTCGTGGTGGCGAACGCGGGCATCGTGTCGTGGTCGCGGTTCTGGGAGATGCCCGACGGCATGTGGCAGGACATGATCGACATCAACCTGACGGGTGTGTTCAACACGCTGAAGGCCGCGGTGCCCTCGATGATCGAGCAGGGCCGTGGTGGGGCGATCGTCATCACGAGCTCGGTGGCCGGGATCAAGTCGCTGCCGGCGCAGGCGCACTACTCGGCGTCCAAGCATGGCGTCGTTGGTCTCATGAAGACTGCCGCGATCGAGCTGGCGCCGTTCGACATCCGGGTCAACGCCGTGCACCCCTGGGGTGTCGACACGGCGATGGGTGGCATGTCCGGCACTGTCGAGCGTCTTCTCGCCGAGAACCCCTCGTACGCGAACAGCTTCGGTCAGCTGCTCAACGACCCGCCGATCGCCCAGCCGCAGGACATCTCCGAGGCCGTCCTCTACCTGGTGGGCCCCTCGGGCCGCCTCGTCACCGGGATCTCGCTGCCCGTGGACGCCGGCGCCACGAAGGTCTGACCCGAAGGACCGGGCTGCGGGAGGGACTCGCGGCCCGCGAAGAACCACCCAGAGGAAGAAGGAGTGACATGAGGTTGCAGGACAAGGTCGTCGTCATCACAGGAGCAGGGTCAGGGCTGGGGCGGGAGTCCGCGCTGCTGTTCGCCAGTGAGGGTGCACGCGTCGTCGTGACGGACCTCAGCGCGTCGCGTGCGGGCGACGTGGCCCAGCAGGTCCGCGACGCGGGCGGGGAGGCGGTCGGCCTCAAGGCCGACGTCACCGTCGAGGCCGAGATGCAGGCCGCCGTGGCGGCCGCGGTCGACACCTGGGGACGCCTGGACATCATGTACGCGAACGCTGGCATCGGCGAGATCGGCTTCGGGTCGGTGGCGTTCGAGGACCTGACCCTCGAGAACTGGAACGCGGTGCAGGCCGTGAACCTGACCGGCGTGTTCCTGGCGGCCAAGGCCGCGGTGCCGGTCATGAAGGCCCAGGGCGGCGGCAACATCGTGGTGACGAGCTCGGCCTCGAGCTATGTCGCGTACCCGCACTTCATCAGCTACACCGCCTCCAAGCACGGCGTCAACGGCTTGGTGAAGGTGCTGTCGCTCGAGCTGGGACGCTTCGGCATCCGCATCAACGCCACGTGCCCCACGCACGGCATGTCGGCCAACCTGCCGCTGCCACTGGACGCGCCGGTGCTCGGCAAGTCCTACGAGCAGATGGCCGAGTGGGACAAGGACGTCGCCGCGATGCCGCTGCGCCTGGACCGTCCGCCGACGCTGCGCGACAACGCCAACATCGCGCTCTTCCTCGCCTCGGACGACTCGGCGTACATGTCGGGCGTATGCCTCCCGGCCACCGACGGCGGGACCCTGGCCCGCGTGGCCATGATCTTCCCCGAGGACGTCGGCGGCGAAGGCCTCGGAGTACCCAGCCACGACTGAGACCTTCGCAGGGGTGACTCCGGCCGACGCCGGTTGTCAACCCCCCCCCGGCGTCCGGAAGCACCGAGAAAGTCACGCAGGCACCATCGGGACCGCCGACCGTGATCGTCTGCTGGTTCGTCCGTACATCGACGGCGAGCCACGGGTGCTCGCCGGTGCTCGGCTGCGGGATGAACTCCGGGAAGTCGCTGCTGGCCACGTGGACGCGCAGGCGATGCCCCTCGGGGAGGCGGTGTCCGACCTGTCCGAGGTCGATCGACACCTGCATGCCCTCGCCAGGGTCGCGCAGGTACTGCTGCCCCCGTGACACGAGGTGGGCGGTGCCGTCAGGGGCCACGTCGACGAGCCGGACGAACACGTCCATCGTCGGCCCGGTGCTGCCGTATGTGGCATCGAGTCGCACGGCACCCACGAGTGCCGTCGAAGGTGGGGACGTCGGGCCGGTCGGCCAGTGATCGCTCGTCGGTGGACTCCTGGATGAAGGCGAAGGCGTTCTCGGCAGGAGACGGCACGAGGTCGTCGGGATCGTGGACCCAGGTGAGCTCGACCTCGTCTGTCGGTGGCGTGCCGGACAGTGCGGCGTCGGCGGTCAGCAGCAGGACGTGCTCGACCGTGCCCGGCGGTGGCCACGAGGCGGACGGCCGCAGGCCCTCGGTGTGCGCGAGGTTCCAGCGGACGCGCGGGTTCGAGGTCGGCGAACCCTGGTTCTTGAGGAAGACGTCGAAGAACTCGACTGTCGGGTCGAGCGTCTCCGGCAGAAGAGCGAGCACTTCTTCCGGCGACCGCGGGTCGCTCCTCGTGCCGTGGGTGAGGTGGTAGACCTCGTGATCGATCGAGTCGAGGACGAGGAACTCCTGATGGGCCCACGCCGACCGTTGCGAGAGTGCCATGTGGTCGTCCCACTGCCACGGGGCGCAGTTGTCGAACCAGCCGATCGTCTGCAGCACGGGCACGGCCATGGCGTCGAAGGGGTGTCCGAACGGGAAGCGGCGCAGCGTGACCGGTTCGGGGAACCACAGGTCGTACGAGATCGACCGCGAGCCGACGCTGTCGAAGAATTTCTCGACCGAGGCCGCATAGGGCCGACTCGTCCAGTCGAGCTCCCACCAGTAGCTGTCGTTGGCACGGAAGAACGTGCCGGGGTAGACGCGCGAGATGCTCATCTCGACCTCGCGTCGGTCGACTCCGGGCTGGTCGACGGGGAG
>JBEVGQ010000292.1:0-8636 GCA_040511655.1 Aeromicrobium sp.
GTCTACAAGTTCCAGGAGTTCACGCTCGACCACTGGCTGCACCCCGGCGGCTGGGCCGACGGCATGCTGGATTCGGTCAAGCTGAGCATCCTGATCGCCTTCTGCGCGACGCTGGTCGCGACGGCTCTGGGAACGATGGCGGCGTTCGCGCTCGTGCGTCACCGGTTCGTCGGACGCTCGGCGGCCAACGTCATCATCTTCCTGCCGATGGCCTCGCCGGAGATCGTGATGGGCTCGTCGCTGCTGGCACTGTTCGTGTCGTCGGGGTTCGGCGGTCAGCTGGGGTTCTGGACGATCCTCATCGCCCACATCATGTTCTGCCTGTCGTTCGTCATCGTCACGGTCAAGGCGCGCCTGAGCGGCCTCAACGACAACCTCGAGCAGGCCGCGATGGACCTCTACGCCACCGAGGCGCAGACCTTCTGGCGGGTCACGTTCTCGCTGGTGCTGCCGGGCATCGTCGGGGCGGCGCTGCTGAGCTTCTCGCTGTCGTTCGACGACTTCATCATCACCAACCTGAATGCCGGACAGGAGGTGACGTTCCCGATGTTCGTCTACGGCGCCAACCAGCGCGGCGTGCCGATGGAGGTCAACGTCATCGGCACGGCGATGTTCGTCATCTCGATCGTGATCGTGCTGGGCAACGAGATCGTCCGCCGCCGCCAGCAGAAGGCCATGGCCAGCTGACCGAGGCCCGAGCGAGTGCAGCGAGCGACCGGCCGAGGTGGTTGAGGCGCGAGGGAGCGCAGCGAGCGAGCCTCGAAACCCGGTGAGCTGAAAGGCTCGGGTGGTTTCGAGGCTGCGGCCGCAGCGGCCTTCTCGCCTCAACCGACAGGGGGTCCGTCAGATCAGGCTCTGGGCCTCGGTGAGGACCGAGCGGAGGATCTGCTCGATCTCGTCGAAGTGCGACTGATCGGCGATCAACGGGGGAGCCAGCTGGATGACCGGGTCGCCGCGGTCGTCGGCGCGGCAGTACAGGCCGTTGTCGAACAGCGCCTTCGACAAGAAGCCGCGCAGGAGCTTCTCGGACTCCATGTCGTCGAACGTCTCCTTGGTCGCCTTGTCCTTGACCAGCTCGATGCCGTAGAAGTACCCGTCGCCGCGGACGTCGCCGACCAGGTCGAGGTCGAGCAGCTTCTCCAGCGTCGAGCGGAACGCACCCTCGTTGCGCAGCACGTGCCCGTTGAGGTCCTCGCGCTCGAAGATGTCGAGGTTGGCCATCGCGACGGCCGCCGACACGGGGTGCCCGCCGAAGGTGTAGCCGTGGGCGAACGATGCGTTGCCCTTGAGGAACGGCTCCATCAGGCGGTCGGACGCGATCATGGCTCCCAGGGGGGAGTAGCCGGACGTCAGCCCCTTCGCGCAGGTGATCATGTCGGGCTGGTAGCCGAACTTGGTCGCGCCGAACATCTCACCGAGACGTCCGAACGCGCAGATGACCTCGTCGGAGACCAGCAGGACGTCGTGCTCGTCGCAGATCTCGCGGACGCGCTCGAAGTAGCCGGGCGGGGGCGGGAAGCATCCGCCCGAGTTCTGCACGGGCTCGAGGAAGACCGCGGCGACGGTGTCGGCGCCCTCGGCCAGGATCGCGTCCTCGATGCGGTTCGCGGCCCACCGGCCGAAGGCCTGCTGCTGCTCCTTCTCGTCGGTGAAACCGCCGAGCGACTCGTCAGGTGCACGGTAGAAGTTGGTGTTGGGCACGTGCGACGTCGACGGCACGAGCGGCTCGAACATCGACTTCATGGCCGGGATGCCGGTGATCGAGAGGGCGCCGTGCGGTGTGCCGTGATAGGCCACCTGGCGGCTGATGACCTTGGTCTTGGCCGGCTTGCCGGTCAGCTTGAAGTACTGCTTGGCCAGCTTCCAGGCGGTCTCGACGGCCTCGCCTCCGCCGGTCGTGAAGAAGACGCGGTTGAGGTCGCCCGGTGCGTGCGACGCGATGCGCTCGGCCAGCCGGATGGCGTGGGGGTGCGCGAACGTCCACAACGGGAAGAACGCGAGCTCCTTCGCCTGCTTGGCGGCGGCCTCGGCGAGCTCCTCACGTCCGTGACCCGCCTGCACGACGAACAGGCCGGCCAGACCGTCGAGGTACTTGCGTCCTTGGGCGTCCCAGATGTGCATGCCGTCACCCTTGGTGATGATCGGTATGTCATGGGCGTCGTCGTAGCTGCCGTGACGGGAGAAGTGCATCCACAGGTGCCGCTTGCCAGCCTCTTGCAGGTGGTCGTAGTCGTCGAGGGTCATACGTCTATTGTCGTTCTTTCCCGATGGCGAAACAAGGGATTTCGTGGCAATGTCAGAGATGAGCTACGGAATCCGTTGTTCCGTCGACCGGCGCTCAGAACACGGACGAGGCGAGGTGCTCATGGACCGCTACGACACGATCGTCGTGGGCGCAGGAGTGGCGGGCCTGACCGCTGCCCGTCTGCTGACCCGCGCAGGTCAGCGGGTCGTGGTGCTCGAGGCGCGCGACCGGATCGGTGGACGGGTGTGGACCGTCCGCGCCGGCGGCACCGTCACCGACCTCGGCGCGTCGTGGATCCACGGCATCGACGACAGCCCCGTGGCCGCAGCGGCTCATGCGTTCGAGATGCCGATGGAGGAGTTCACGGTCGGTGGCTACCAGCCGGACAGCCGCCCGATCGCGTACTACGGCCCGGACGGGTCGAGGCTGTCCGATCAGGCGGCCCGTCAGTTCGTCGGCGACATCCGGGTCGTCGACCACGCCCTGCAAGCCGCGATCGAGGCGTCGGGCTCGGACACGTCCTACTCCGACGTCACCGAGCAGGTGCTGCGGACGCTCGACTGGGACGCGTCGCGCGCCGAGCGGGTTCGCGAGTTCCTGCGGCACCGCTCGGAGGAGCAGTACGGCGTGTGGATCGGCGACCTGGCGGCGCACGGTCTCGACGACGACTCGATCGAGGGGGAGGAGGTCATGTTCCCCAACGGCTACGACCGTCTGGCCGACCGTCTGTCAGCCGGTTCCGACGTTCGTCTCGGGCACGTAGTGACACACGTGCACTGGGGGGACGACGGCGTGTCGGTGACTGGTGCCTTCGGCACGCTGACGGGCGAGGCGGCGATCGTGACGGTTCCGGTGGGAGTCCTGCGTAGCGCAGACTTCGTCGTCGAGCCGGCTCTGCCGGAGCCGGCGGCGGGTGCGCTCTCGCGTCTTGAGATGAACGCCTTCGAGAAGATTTTCCTGCGGTTCCCGACGAGGTTCTGGGGCGATGACGTCTACGCGATCCGCCAGCAGGGCTCGCGGGGCCGGTGGTGGCACTCCTGGTACGACCTCACGTCCCTGCACGGCACGCCGACACTGCTGACCTTCGCGGCGGGGCCCGCGGCGCGGGCCGTCCGCGACTGGGACGACGAGAGGGTCGTCGAGTCGGTGCTCGCGCAGCTGCGTCGCCTGTACGGCGACCGGGTGGGCGAGCCGACCGAGGTGCACGTCACCCACTGGCAGGACGATCCGTACGCCCGTGGCTCCTACGCCTACATGACGGTCGGATCGACGACGTCCGACCACGACGCCCTCGCCGTGCCGATCGGCGGGGTGCTGCACCTGGCCGGCGAGGCCACGTGGACCGACGACCCGGCCACGGTCACGGCTGCGCTGTGCTCAGGGCACCGCGCAGCCCAGAACGTCCTGGGCGAGGACGTACCGATCGAGGACGTCTGGACGCCGGTCGAGGCCTGACTCAGGCCGGCACGTGGTCGATGCCCGCCGCGCGCAGGGCGTACGCCCACACGCTGCGCCGCGCCTCGGGATCGTCGGCACGGCCGGGCAGGTAGTACGTCGAGCGGGGGCGGCGGTCGCTCCAGAAGCGTCCGCTCGACCGCGTTGCGACCGGCGACGCGGTGAGCCACACGATCGTGTCGGCGCCCTGCTCGGCGGTGCGCAGGATCGGCCCGATGACCTTCGCGAAGCGCGGCATCGACTCGGTGACGCCGGGGGTGTCGGCCCAGCCCGGGTGCATGCTGTGCACCACGATGCCGTCGCCGGCGTAGCGCCGTGCCATCAGCTCGGCCAGCGTGACCTGGATGCGCTTGGTTCGCGCGTAGGAGCGGATGCCCTCGTACGGGCCTTGCTCGTACTCGATGTCGTCGCCGATGGAGCTGTCGAGCGGGGCGGAGTACATCCCGCCCGACGAGACGATGACGACGCGCGGGGCCTCGGCCGCCGCGAGCGTGCCACGTAGCAGCTCGGTCAGCAGCAGCGGACCGATGACGTGGGTCGCGAGGGCGAGCTCGTGGCCCTGTTGGGTCTCGGTGCGCTGGGGAGGCATGACACCGGCGTCGTGGACGATCGCGTGCAGCGCGCCGACCTCCTTGGTCAGCACTGCGGCGTACGCGCGGACCGAGTCGAGGTCGCTGACGTCGCACACCTCCTCGAGCAGCTGCGCGTCCGGGACGTCCCGACGGATGAGGTCGGCCGACTCGCGCAGCCGGTCGGCGTCGCGACCGACGAGGTGGACGACGGCGCCCAGCCGGGCGATGCCGGTCGCGGCGGCCCGTCCGAGACCGCTGCTGCCCCCGGTGACGACGACGTGACGGCCCACCAGGGCCTGCGGATCGGGGTCGTCCGCCCACCAGCGCCGACGGAGGGCGGGACCGATCGACGAGTAGCCCGGGACGAGGGTCTTGTCGAGGATCGTGTCGACGACCGAGAGCAGCGGAGAGACCATGCCTCCACGGTAGGTCCCACCTCGTGACCCCGCTCGTTCCCGCGATGTGTGGCACCCACGGCGCCAAGGACGTCCTGTGACGCCGTGGGCGTCACACAGTGCGGCTGGTGGCGTGCGGCTGGGGGATGGCTAGAGCAGGCCCGCCTCGTGCATCGCGATCGCGACCTGCACCCGGTTGGTCGCGTCGAGCTTGGTGAACAGGTGCGAGATGTGCGCCTTGACGGTGGCGACGCTCATGTGGAGGTCGGCGGCGATCTCGGCGTTGGACGATCCGCGACCGATCGCCACCGCGACCTCGCGCTCGCGCTCGGTCAGGCATGCGATCCGCTCGACGGCCTGACCGGCACGCAGGTCAGGGACGGCGTCGGTCACCTGCCGGATCAGCTGCTCGGTGATGGTCGGCGACAGCATGGGCTCACCGGCCACGACCCGCGAGATGGCATCGACGATGTCGGCCGGTGGCGTGTCCTTCAGCAGAAAGCCGTTGGCGCCCGCCGCCAGCGCCCGCACGACGTACTCGTCGGCGTCGAAGGTCGTCAGCACGATCACCTTGGGCGGCTCAGGGACCGACAGGACGGCCTCGGTGGCGGCGATGCCGTCCATGACCGGCATCCGGATGTCCATCAGCACGACGTCGATGCCGCCGGCCCGCACGCGCTCGACCGCTTCGTGGCCGTTCGCGGCCTCGCCGACGACCTCGATCTCCGGGGAGCCCCCCAAGATCAGGGCCAGGCCGGCGCGGACGAGCGCGTCGTCGTCGGTCAGCAGCACCCGGATCGTCATGCCGGCCACGGTAGCCACGCCTCGAGGACGAACTCGGCGCCGGGGGAGATGCGATGGCTCAGACGTCCGCCGGCCAGCTCGGCCCGCTCGGTCAGCCCCTCGAGCCCCAGGCCCGAGCGCGGAGGGGCCGCTCGCAGCTCACCGACCCGCAGGGGGTTGCTCACCTCGACCGTCACGCCGGTGTCGGGTCCACCCGTGACGATCACCGACACGAGGGTGTCGGCGGCGTGCTTGCGGGCGTTGGTCAGCGCCTCCTGGACGACGCGGTAGACCGTGCGCCCGAGGGCGTCGGGGATGTCGCCCAGCGCGATGCCGCCGCCGAGTTCGACGCGCATGCCCGACCGGCGGGCCTCGTCGACCAGGCCGACGACATCGGTCGCCGAGGGCTGCGGACGCTCGGGGGCGGAGTCGCCGGGGCCGTCGCGCAGGATGCCGAGCACCTCGCGCAGCTCGATCATCGCCTGGTGCGAGTTGTCCTGGATGATGCCGGCCGTGGCACGCATCTCGTCGCGGCTGAGGTCGTCGCGGTACGCCAAGGCGCCCGCGTGCATCGTCACGAGCGAGATGCGGTGGGCCAGGACGTCGTGCATCTCGCGGGCGATGCGCGACCGCTCGGCCGTGCGGGCCCCTGCCACCCTCGACGCCTGGTCGTCCTCGGCGGCGCGCGCCCGCTCGCGCAGCGTCGCGATCAGCTCGCGGCGCGACCCGATGAACATGCCCCAGCCCACCGTGACGGCCAG
Source organism: Aeromicrobium sp. (assembly GCA_040511655.1). GTDB lineage: Bacteria > Actinomycetota > Actinomycetes > Propionibacteriales > Nocardioidaceae > Aeromicrobium. The sequence goes on from JBEVGQ010000292.1 coordinate 6,212, forward strand.
GACCAGCAGCGTCAGCGGGATCACGACGTACGTCTGCTGGTCGTCGCGGGTGGTCGTCTCGAGCACGAGGCCCGCCACGAGGGCGACCGCCGTGACCGGGAGGATCTCGCGCAACCGCCGGCGGGTCGACAACGACACCAGGGCCAGGGTGGCGGGCCCGCCGACCGACCACGACCCGAGGGCGAGCGCGTTGGCGGCCAGCGCGACGGCGAGGGGATGGCGGCGCCGCCACGGCAGGATGGCGAAGCCGACCAGGCCCAGCGCCAGGTCGGTCCAGAACCACCACCGGGCGTGGTCCCACTGCCACTGCGCGGCCTCGAACCAGGCGACGGCGCTGATCGCGATCACCAGCGCGTACCGCCACAGGTGGTTCCACCAGCGCAGCGGCGGTTGGTACGTCACGGGGATCACCCCCCAAGGCTAGGGGCGCGCCCGGCCGTCCTCGACGGGCGAAGGTCTGCGGACGCTCATACTTTCGGCTATCGCGACATGGACGCCGGGTGGATGACTCGGCGGCTCCGGTGCACCACAGTGGAGTCATGATCACAGTTGACCGTCTCACCAAGACCTACGGTGCCTACCGCGCCGTCGACGACGTCTCGTTCACGTGCCGACCGGGAGCCGTCACGGGCTTCCTCGGCCCGAACGGTGCCGGCAAGTCCACGACCATGCGCATCATCGCCGGTCTCACGCCCGCCACCTCCGGGTCCGCCCACGTGAGCGGCGTCAACTACCTCGACATCCCCAACCCCGGCACGCAGATCGGGGTGCTCCTCGACGCGTCGGCCCAGCACGCCGGGCGCACCGGCCGCGAGATCCTCACGCTCAGCGCCCTCACCATGGGCCTGCCGATGTCGCGCGTCGACGAGATGCTCGCACTGGTGAGCCTCACCCCGGCCGAGTCGAAGCGCCGGGTCAAGAACTACTCGCTCGGCATGCGCCAGCGCCTCGGCATCGCCAACGCGCTGATGGGCGATCCCAAGATCCTGATGCTCGATGAGCCCGCCAACGGCCTCGACCCCGCCGGCATCCACTGGATGCGCAGCCTGCTGCGCGACTACGCCAACCGCGGCGGCACGGTGCTGCTGTCGTCGCACCTGCTGCACGAGATCGAGGTCATCGCCGACGAGATCATCGTCATCGGTCAGGGCAAGATCGTCGCCGAGGGCACCAAGGCAGAGCTGCTGCAGACCGCGGGCACGTTCGTCAAGGCCGGCGATCCGTCGGCCCTGGCCAACGCCCTGACCGCCGCCGGCATCACGGCCGGGCCGTCCGGCGACGGCGGCCTGCGCACCGAGGCTGATCCGGCCACGGTCGGCAAGGCCGCCGCGGCAGCCGGTGTCGCGCTCGTCGAGCTGCGTCCCGCCGACGGCGCCGGCCTGGAAGAGATGTTCCTCCAGCTGACGTCGACCACCCAGCGCGAAGGAGCGACCTCATGAGCACCAACACCGCACCCGTCACGATCGACACGACCCGCCCCGGCGTGCCGCTGAGCCGGCTCGTCAAAGTCGAGCTCCGCAAGATGTTCAACACCCGCTCGGGCTTCTGGCTCATGATGAGCATCGCGATCGTTGCGCTCATCGCGACGATCGGCTGCATCCTGTTCGTGCCGGACGAGAACCTCGAGTTCTCGGTGTTCGCCTCGGCCGTCGGCTTCCCGATGGCCCTGCTGCTGCCGGTCATCGCGATCCTCTCGGTCACGGGCGAGTGGAGCCAGCGCACGGGGCTCATCACCTTCACGCTCGTCCCGCACCGAGCGAGCGTGATCCTTGCCAAGGCCTTGGCCGCCATCATCGTCGGTGTCAGCGGCATGGTGCTGGCGCTCGCGATCGGTGCCCTCGGCAACGTCATCGGCGCGGCCGTCAACGGCACGGACGTCGTCTGGGGCCGGTCGGTCCTCGACATGGTGCTGCTCGTGGTCGCCAACGTCCTGGGGCTGATGGTCGGCTTCATGCTCGGCGTCCTGATCCGCAACACGCCCGGCGCGATCGTCGCCTACGTGGCCTACCAGTTCCTGCTGCCGACGATCTTCGGCATCCTCGCCGCGCTGCAGGACTGGTTCAAGGACATCCAGCCCTGGTTCGACTTCGCCGATGCCCAGACGCCGCTGTTCGACGGCGGCCCCCATGGCGAGGAGTGGGCCCAGCTGGCCACCTCGGGCCTGATCTGGCTCGTCATCCCGCTGGCCGTCGGCGTGTGGGCGGTGCTCCGCTCCGAGGTCAAGTAGACCTCCGGGTCGTGCGGCCGGCGACAGGACATCCTCAGCCGCACGACCCGGACCATGACAGTGGCGACGCGCCCCTGGAGCACGTCGCCATTGCCGCTGTCCGGACCTGCCGGGCGGGAGATGTCCTGTCGCCTGCCCGGCCGGTCCGGAGGTCTACTTGACCTCGGAGCGGAGCACCGCCCACACGCCGACGGCCAG
>JBEVGQ010000293.1:0-8416 GCA_040511655.1 Aeromicrobium sp.
CGACACGCCTGCGTCGTCGAGGAAGCCCTTGGCCTTGTCGGCGTCGGGCGCCTCGCCGTAGGCGTCCTTGAACGGCTCGGTCGCGCCGGCCTGTCCGTCCGGCACCATCGAGTACGCCGGGGTGAAGGTGTCCTTGTAGACCTGCTTGGCGATGTCGGCCCGGTCGATCGAGGAGGCCATCGCCTTGCGGATCGCGAGCTTCTGCTCGGGCGAGTCGCCGGGCATGGTCGTGAGGTTGAAGGTCATGTAGCGCAGCTCGCCGCCGGCGCCGGTGACGACGTTGAGCCCGTCGGTCTTGGACAGGTCGGCGATATCGGTCGGGGTGAGAGACCGGTAGGCGACGTCGATGTCCTTGTTCTTGATGTCGAGCTTGAGGTTCTCGGGCTTGGCGTAGTACTTCATCGTGACCTCGGGGGTCTTGGCCTTGCCGTAGGTGCCGTCGTAGTCGGGGTTGGCCTTGAACTCGGCGAGCTGGTTCTTGGAGTACTTCGCGATGGTGTAGGGCCCGGAGAAGCCCTTGGCCTTGACCGCCTCGTCGTCCGACATGACCTTGTCGGCGGGGTAGGTGTCCTCATCGACGATCGGGCCGGCCGAGGTCACCAGCACCTGCGGGAACGTCTGGTCGTTGGCGGCGTTGAGCGTGAACGTCACGGTGGAGTCGTCGGTGGCCTCGACGCTCTTCATCGCGCCGAGCAGCGAGGCCGGGCCGCTGGGGTCGTTGATCGCGACGATGCGGTTGAACGAGAACGCGACATCGGATGCCGTCAGCGCGTTGCCGTTGGCGAACTTCAGGCCCGGCTTGATGGTGCAGACGTACGTCGTGGGCGTGGCGAAGTCGCACTTCTGTGCGGCGTCCGGCGTCGGGTCGGTGCTGCCGGCCGGGAAGTTCAGCAGGTACTGGTAGACCTGCGTCTGGACGTTGAGCGAGCCGTTGTCGTACGACCCGGCTGGGTCGATCGAGACGACCTTGTCGGTGGTGCCGACGATGAGTCCGGCACCCGAGTCTTTGTCACCGCTGTTGTTTCCTGCGCCGCAGGCAGCGAGGGCGACTCCGGTCAGTGCGGACACCGCGGCGATCGCGGTCCCCCGACGGAAGGTGGTCATTGGTCTCCTACGAGTCGGGCCGCTGGCACCAGCGGCGACAGATCGTCCACATGATGGGACGGACTGTCCGCACGCTACACGCGCTGATGAGGTTGGTGCGTTCTGCGAACATTTCATTTCGGTGACACTTGCAACGATCCGCAGCCGGCACACACGTCGAAAGCCCCCGTAGCGCAAGGCGCTGCCGGGGGCTGTGACCTGGAAGCGGGAGAGCGACCAGTGTGACCTCGTGTCGACCGCACAGAAGCCGGGGGAGCTGACTGTTCGGTGACCGGTGGAGGGAGGTCCACCGGTGGTCATGGCGGGAGAGCCGAAGACCGACGGAGTTCGTGCCCTCATCCTGACGCCCGAATTCGTCCGGCGGCAGGGACCAATGTCCTCACACGCTCTGACGAAGGTCGCTAAAGTCGAGACCTCAGATCCCGGCGTCCGTACGCTGGTACTCAGGGAGTGTGTTCATGCCGGGCAGTGCCAAGGTCGCGTCCGAACGCCTGCGTGGTGTTCTCGAGGCGGTCGCGACGATGTCGTCCGATCTGTCCCTCGAGGGACTGCTCGATCGGATCCTGCGTCAGGCAGGTGACCTCGTCGATGCCGAGAGCGGTTTTCTCGACGTCCTCGACCGCCGGTCCGACCGCCGCATCGGCACCTTCGCGGCCTACAACGTGCCCGGTGTCGTCGACCACCAGCACCCCGGACGCCAGCTGCTGGTCGAGCTGCTCGAGCAGCCGCATCCGCGGGCGCGGCGCGGCAGCCAAGGAAAGCAGCAGGGCAGCGCCTTCATCGGCGTGCCGATCAAGATCAACAACTTCGAGTTCGGCAACCTCTACCTGATCGGCAAGCGGACGGGGCAGGGCTTCACGCGCGAGGACGAGGAGGTCGCGCAGGCGCTGGCCTCGGCGGCCGGCGTCGTCATCGAGAACGCCCGCCTGCACGAGAGCGGCGCGCGGCAGCGCATGTGGCTGGAGGCGGCCGCCGAGATCACCACGGCACTGCTGTCCCCCATCTCGCGCGGCACCGCGCTGCAGCTCGTCGCCGATCGAGCGCGCGTCGTCGCCTCCGCCGACTTCGTCGCCCTCCTGATGCCCCACGGCGAGGGGCTCATCGTCGAGGCCGTGGCGGGCAGCCCGTCCGAGGGCGTGCTCGGCGAGATCATCCCCCCGGGCAGCAGCCTGGTCGGCGAGGCGGCTCGGCTCGGCCAGACGGTCGTCGTGCCCGACACCGAGCTCGACCCCCGCTACCACCGGCGCAAGACGCCGTCGTGGCCCGACCTCGGGTCCCTCATGGTGCTGCCGCTGCGCAGCGGCGAGGAGACCGGTGTCCTCATCGTCGGATGGATGCGCGGCCACCAGACCGATCGCTGGGAGCTCGACCCGGTGGTCCCCCAAGGTTTCGCCGACCAGGCCGCGCTGGTGCTCCAGGTCTCCAAGGCGCAGGAGGACCAGGCACGCCTCGCCGTCTTCGAGGACCGCGACCGCATCGGCCGCGACCTGCACGACCTCGTCATCCAGCGCCTGTTCGGCATCGGCCTGATGCTCGACAACACGACCAAGCTCATCGCCACCCCGGCCGCGGTCGAGCGGCTCTCGTCGGCGATCGACGACATCGACCAGACGATCAAGGACATCCGGCGCACGATCTTCGCGCTCAGCTCGACCACCCAGGCCGCCGACCTGCGCACCGAGCTCGAGCTGGTCGTGCACGATGCCGCCAAGCTGCTGGGCTTCAAACCAGGCCTGACGCTGTCGGGACCTGTCGACAGCGCCATCGAGGACGACGTCCGCGACCCGCTGCTGGCCGTGCTTCGCGAAACCCTGTCCAACATCGTCCGTCATGCCGGGGCCCGTGAGGTCTCTGTACTGCTGAGCGTCGCGCAGGACATCCGTCTCGAGGTGAGGGACGATGGGGACGGTCTCGGCTCCGGGACGTCCGGCAACGGTCTTCGCAACATCCGTGAACGCGCGGAGCTGCTGGGCGGCACCTGCGTGGTCACCGGTGACGCAGGCGCCGGCACCACCGTCCTGTGGACCGTACCGAGGAGAAACTGAATGACTGACGCACCGATCCGACTGTTCCTGCTCGACGACCACGAGGTCGTCCGGCGGGGTCTCAAGGACCTGCTCGACCAAGAGGACGACATCGAGGTCGTCGGCGAGTCCGGCCTGGCCCAGGACGCCGTGGCGCGCATCCCGACCATCAAGCCCGACGTCGCCGTGCTCGACGCCCGGCTGCCCGACGGATCGGGCATCGAGGTGTGCCGCGACGTGCGCTCGCTGGACCCGTCGATCGCGGTCATCATCCTCACGTCGTACGACGACGACGACGCCCTGTTCGCCGCGATCATGGCCGGCGCCGCCGGCTACGTGCTCAAGCAGGTGCGGGGCACCGACCTCGTCGACGCCGTCCGACGCGTGGCCGCCGGCCAGTCGCTGCTCGACCCGGCGGTGACCCAGCGCGTCCTCCGTCGCATCCGCGAGGGCGAGCCCGCCGAGGACCCGCTGCGCTCGCTCACCAAGCAGGAGCGTCGCATCCTCGACCTGATCGGGCAGGGACTGACCAACCGGCAGATCGCCGCCGAGATGTTCCTCGCCGAGAAGACGGTCAAGAACTACGTCACGCAGCTGCTGTCTAAGCTGGGTCTCGAGCGCCGCACCCAGGCTGCGGTGCTGGTCACACGTCACGGTGCGATGAACCCGCGCAAGGACTGACGGCCCGACCGTTATCCTTCAGGCATGAGCCACGATCAGCACCTGTCCGAGTTCGACCCCGACATCGCAGCGCTTCTCGACGCCGAGCTGCACCGTCAGCAGTCGACGCTCGAGATGATCGCGTCCGAGAACTTCGCGCCCGTCGCGGCGCTCGAGGCGCAGGGCAGCGTGCTGACCAACAAGTATGCCGAGGGCTACCCCGGCAAGCGCTACTACGGCGGCTGCGAGTTCGTCGACCAGGTCGAGACGATCGCGATCGACCGGCTCAAGCAGCTGTTCGACGCGGGCTACGCCAACGTCCAGCCCCACTCCGGCGCCACCGCCAACGCGGCGGCGCTGCACGCGATCGCCACGGTCGGCGACACGATCCTGGGTCTCGACCTGGCCAACGGCGGCCACCTGACGCACGGCATGAAGCTCAACTTCTCCGGCAAGCTCTACAAGCCGGTCGCGTACCACGTCGTGCCCGAGACGGGGCTCGTCGACATGGACGAGGTGCGCTCGCTGGCTCACGAGCACAAGCCCCAGGTCATCATCGCCGGCTGGTCGGCCTATCCGCGTCAGCTCGACTTCGCGCTGTTCCGCGAGATCGCCGACGAGGTCGGCGCCAAGCTGTGGGTCGACATGGCCCACTTCGCCGGTCTGGTGGCGGCCGGGCTGCACCCCAGCCCCCTCCCCCACGCGCACATCGTCACCACCACGACGCACAAGACGCTCGGCGGCCCGCGTGGCGGCGCGATCCTCACCAACGACGAGGATGTCGCCAAGAAGATGCGCTCGGCGGTGTTCCCCGGTCAGCAGGGCGGACCGCTCGAGCACGTCATCGCCGCCAAGGCCGTCGCGTTCAAGATGGCGCTCGACCCGTCCTTCACGGAGCGTCAGCAGCGCACCATCGAGGGTGCGCAGATCCTGGCGTCCCGCCTGCTCGCCGACGACATGACCGCTGCCGGCGTCAAGGTGCTCAGCGGCGGCACCGACGTCCATCTGGTGCTGGTCGACCTGCGCGACTCCGAGCTCGACGGCCAGCAGGCCGAGGACCGGCTGCACGAGGCCGGCATCACGGTCAACCGCAACGCGGTGCCCAACGACCCGCGACCGCCCATGGTCACGTCGGGCCTGCGCATCGGCACGCCCGCCCTGGCCACGCGGGGCTTCGGTGCGGCGGAGTTCACCGAGGTCGCCGACATCATCGCGGCGGCGCTCCAGCCCGGCGATGTCGACCTCGAGGGCCTGCGCAAGCGGGTCACGGTGCTGGCCGAGCGCTTCCCGCTCTACCCGGACATCGCGCCCTTCACGGCGTGACGCTCGTGGCCGACCGTCCATCGATCAGAGCCTGGTTCGCGCCGGGCCTGATCGGCCTGCACGTGCTCGGCATCGTCGCGGTGGTGTTCTGCGTGCTGATGGGCCTGTGGCAGATGGGCGTCTACGACTCGCGTCAGCACGACGAGCAGGCCGACAAGCGCGACGTGCCGCGCGTGGCGCTGACCGATGTCTGGACGCCCGACACGCCGTTCGTCCGCGAGCTCAACCATCGTCCCGTGACGATCGAGGGGTCTTTCGCCCCGGCCGACGAGCAGGTCTGGGTCACGGGCAAGCAGCAGGACGGTCGCGCGGGCGCCTGGCTCGTCGCGCCGCTGCAGGTCGCGGGTGGCGACACCCTGCTCGTGGTGCGCGGGTGGTCGCCGCAGACCGGCGCCTTCCCCGACGTGCCGGCCGGACGCGTGCAGGTCGACGGGGTGCTGGAGCCCGGCGAGGGTGCCGAGAACGGAACCCGGTCGTTCGACCCGGACGAGCGCACGATCGGCGCCGTGCGCATCCCCAGCCTGATCAACGAGATGCCCTACGACCTCTACTCGGGATTCGCGATCAGCACCGACGAGCCCAGCAGCGGCGGTCTCGACCTGGTGCCGCCGCCGCGGCCCGACGACGTCTCGTGGACCGTCGGGCTGAAGAATCTCGCCTACGCGATGCAGTGGTGGGTCTTCGGGATCTTCGCCGGCTTCATGTGGTGGCGCATGTGCACCGAGACGATCGCCGCTCGGAGGTCGCGGGTAGCCTGACGGCGTGAAAGCTGCACTGCTCCGCTACCGCGTCATGGCCACGATCGTCGGCGTGCTGCTGATCATCCTCATCCTGATCGGCGTCCCGCTCAAGTACCTCGCCGACGACGGCTCGTCGGCGCAGCAGCTCGGCGACAACATCACGACGTACCTCGGTGTCGCCCACGGCTGGCTCTACATGATCTTCCTCGTCATGGCGGCCATCCTGGCTCGGGCCGCCCGCTGGTCGATCCCGTTCACGATCACGACGCTGCTGGCCGGCACGATCCCGATCGTCAGCTTCTGGGCCGAGCACCGCGCCACCCGCGCCGTCCGGGCCGCGCACCCCGACGCCCGCTGAGCAGCGCTGCCGCTGGGCCGAGCGCTACCGTCGAGGCATGACGAGCTTCTCCCCCGAGGTGGTAGGCGCGATCCTCCACCACATGAACGACGACCACACCGACGACAGCCTCACGATCGTGCGTGCCTTCGTCGATCCGGCGGCCGACGCCGCGACGATGACCGACGTCGATGCCGAGGGCGGCACGTGGGACGTCGTCGTCGACGGCCTCACCCGCTCGCACACCGTGCCGTGGCTCGGCCCCGTCGTCGAGCGCGCAGACATCCGCCGCGAGGTCGTGCACCTGCACGACGCCGCCGTCGCGAAGCTGGGCCTGCCGGCCCGCGAGGCCCACTGATGTCGGGCGACACCGAGCGCAGCGTCGAGCTGACCCGCACCGGCCCGTCGCGCTACCGCGCGACCAACGTGCGTGGCACGACGCTCAACATCGGCGACGGCTCGAGCGACGACTTCACTCCCGTCGAGCTGCTGCTGGTCGCCCTCGCAGGCTGCACGGCGCTCACGGTCGATCCGCTGGTGTCGAGACGCGCCGAGCCCGAGACGTTCGACGTCCACACCAGGGCCGACAAGATCCGCGACGAGCTGGGCAACCACCTCGTCGACCTGTTGATGCGCTTCGACGTCGCCTTCCCCGACGGGGACGACGGCGACCGCGCACGAGCGCTGCTGCCCGACGCCATCGCCAAGGCCGAGGACCGTCTGTGCACGGTCGCCCGCACGTTGGCGATCGGAGCCGAGGCGGACGTCGAGATCAACGACGTCTAGCGGCGCCCCTCAGGCGTGGTGGCGGATCTTGACGTCCTGGTACGCGAAGCGGTTCGGGAAGTAGTGAGGCGCGGACGGCTGCCCCGTGCGCTCGACCGGGCCGGGATCGTCCGGCAGGGCAGCGCACCGACGCTCGCACCAGTCGTTGCGACGGACCAGGCGGTCGTCGACGATGGTGCCGAAGTAGTGCCCGTCGAGATCGACGACCTCGTTGTCGTCCCACGGCAGGCAGCCGATGCGATGACCGTCGAGGTCGAAGACGTGCGGATCGGACCAGGTGCGTCGGAAGGCGACGGGCCGCCCACCCATGTCGAACAAGTACACGCTCATCGCCGCTGACAATCCTTCCCCTCGCCTTCGACGGTACGAGGCCGGAGCGCGATTCGGGCGAATTTGGTGTGCGACACCTGAAATTGGCTCGAACGAACTAGTCCGTCCGAGCGTCGAAGGCGTCCTGCAGGCCTTGGACGTCGAGCCGCTGCATGGTCATCATCGCCGCCTGGGCGCGTCCGGCCGCCTCTCGGTCCGGGTCTCCGAGCAGGCGGTGCAGCGTGGTGGGGACGATCTGCCAGCTCAGCCCGAAGGCGTCGACAAGCCAGCCGCACTGGCTCTGGCGGCCGCCGCCGGCGATCAGCGCGTCGGAGATCGAGTCGATCTCGTCCTGCGTCTCGACGCTGACGGCCAGCGAGAACGCCTCGTTCAGCGCGACGTGCGGGCCGCCGTTCATGAGGGTCAGCCGCTGCCCCTGCGGGCTGATCTCGCCGATGAACAGCGAGCCGTCCGGGTGGCGCTGCTCGCTGAGCAGCTCGGCGGTGTCGAAGATCGAGAGGTAGCGATCGATCGCGGCCTCGGCGTTCGCGTCGAACCACAGGAACGGGGTGACGGTGATGTGACTGGCCATGAGGACCGGTCTACCACCGCGCGATGCCCGGCGGAAGTGGTTCGGTGCGGCGACGTCAGTGCAGCGAAAGACTCGGGTCGTGCGGGCCCTTGGGCTCGACCCAGAAGTCGAGGGCGAGGTCGGACTCCTCACCGCCGTTGAGGTAGATCGAGAAGTCGGTGACGCCGGCCTCCTCGAGCACGTCGTCGTCGATGAAGAAGTTGCCGGTGCACTCGCGGCTCGGACGCGTGAGGATCTCGTAGGCCGCGTCGGCCATGATCGACGGCTTGCGCGAGTGCGTCGTCAGACCGGGCCCGACGACGTTGCGCACGGCTGCGGTGTCGATCGCGGTGCGGGGCCACAGCGAGTTGGCCGCGATGCCCAGCTCGCGCAGCTCCTCGCTGAGCCCGAGGGTCACCAGGCTCATCCCGAACTTGGCGATCGTGTACGCCGTCGCGGTCGTGAACCATTTCGGGTCGAGCGTGATCGGCGGCGACAGCGTGAGGATGTGGGCCTTGTCGGACTGCTTCAGCCACTCGATGCACGACTTCGCGAGCAGGAA
>JBEVGQ010000294.1:0-8087 GCA_040511655.1 Aeromicrobium sp.
CGGGCTCGATCCTGATCCCGAAGGGCGAGTTCCTCAACGGCAAGGCGCTCGAGCAGCTGCCCAGCGACCAGCAGATCGTGCTGCACTGCAAGTCGGGCGTGCGGTCCGCCGAGGCGCTGGCGGTGCTGAAGGGTGCCGGCTACAAGGACTCGGTGCACGTCGGCGGCGGAGTCGTGGCGTGGGTCAACCAGATCGACCCGAGCCAGCCGACGTACTGAGCCCCTCGACGATTGGCCTGACGTTTTCGCAGACACGCCGACGGCGTGTTCGCAGAAACGTCAGGCCCACAGGGGAGTGGGGATGAGCCCTGACTACACCGATCGGGTGCTGGACCTGGTCGAGCGGATCCCGCCCGGCCAGGTCCTGTCGTACGGCGCGATCGCCGAGATCCTGGGCGAGGGCGGCCCGCGCCAGGTGGGACGCGTGATGGCGATGGACGGCGGCGCGGTCGCGTGGTGGCGGGTCGTGCGCGCCGACGGCAGCCTCACCGCCGCGCACGGCATCGGAGCGCAGGAGCACTACGCGGAGGAGGGCACGCCGATGCGTCCGAGCGGCGCCGCGGTCGACATCCGACGAGCACTCTGGCAGTTCGACGACTGACTGTCGTCCCCGTCTGGTGGGATGGGCCCATGCCGATCGAGTACGTGCTGCGCACGCCCGACGTCGAGCCCCCGCGCGTGCCCGAGCTCGACGACGAGCAGCGGGCGGTCGTCGAGCACCCCGGGGGTCCGCTGCTCGTCCTGGCCGGCCCCGGCGCGGGCAAGACGTCGACGCTGGTCGAGGTCGTCGCCCGCCGGGTCGACGAGGGCATGGCGCCCGAGCAGATCCTGGTGCTGACGTTCAGCCGCAAGGCGGCCGACGAGCTCGCATCGCGCATCGCCCGCCGTCTGGCCCGCACCACGGCGTCCACGCCGGCCATGACGTTCCACTCCTACTGCTACGCCCTGGTGCGTCAGCAGCAGGACCCGAGCGACTTCGTCCGTCCTCTCCAGCTGCTCAGCGCTCCCGAGCAGGACGCCATGATCCAACGACTGCTGGGTGAGGGCGACGCCGAGGAGTGGCCGCCGCTCCTGCGTCCGTCCTTGCGCACGAGGGGGCTGGCCGATGAGATGCAGCGCTTCTTGTCGGCGGCTCGCGCGCGCAACCTCGACGCCGTCGACATCCTGCGGCTCGGCGAGCAGCACGGCCGCGACGAGTGGACGGCGGCGGCGCGCTTCTTCGACGACTACACGGCCGTGGCGGCCTTCGACAACACGATCGACTACTCCGACCTGGTGTTCCAGGCCGTCCAGCTGCTGCGCGACCCCGCGCGACGCGACCAGGTGCGGTCGGCCTACCGGCTGGTCGTCGTCGACGAGTACCAAGACACCGACCCGCTCCAGGTCGAGCTGCTGCAGGCGCTGGCGGGCGACGGCAACGACGTCATCGTCGTCGGCGACCCCTATCAGTCGATCTACGGCTTCCGGGGGGCCGACGTGCGCGGCATCCTCGACTTCCGCACGCAGTTCCCGAAGGCCGACGGACGTCCGGCCGACCTCGTCGTGCTGAGTCGCACGAGCCGGTACGGTGCCACCATCTCGGCCGCGGCAGCATCGATCGTCACCAACAAGGGGGTGCTCGGGGCGCTCGACGGCCGCGAGCACGACCGGCTCCGGCACCTCACCCCGCGCCGCCAGCGCGAGGGCGACGTGCACGTCGAGACCTTCGCGACGCCCACGGCCGAGGCCGAGCACATCGCCCTGATCCTGCGCGAGCAGCGGCTCGCCCGCGAGGTCCCCTGGGGCGAGATGGCGGTGCTCGTGCGCACGGGGGCCGACATCGCGCGCTACCAGCGATCGCTGAGTGCGGCGGGAGTGCCGGTGGTCGTGGCCGGCGACGAGCTGCCGCTGGCCTCCGAGCCGTCCGTCCGCGCGCTGCTGGCGGCGTTGCGCGCCGCCGACGACCTCGCCCACGACCGGGCGCTCGATCCGGCGGCGGCCGACGCCCTGCTGTCCGGTCCGCTGTGCGGCCTCGACGCTCCCGCGCTGCGGCGGGTGGGTCGGGCGCTCCGCGAGGCCGACCGCAGCGACGACAGGGGTCCGCGGGCGTCCCGTCTGCTGCTGGCCGAGGCGCTGTCGCAACCGGCGGTGCTGCGGACGCTCGCACGTCCCGACCAGCCGCTCGGCCAGTCGGCCGCGCGGGCGTCCCGTCTGGCCTCGCTGCTGCGTCGTGCCGCCGACCAGGTCGCCGACGGCGAGCCGGCCGAGCGGGTGCTGTGGACGCTGTGGTCCGGCACCCCGTGGCCCGACCGGCTGCGGGCTGAGGCGCTCGGCGACGGCGAGGGATCCGCCCGCGCCGATCACGACCTCGACGTCATGTGCTCGCTCTTCGCGCAGGCCGCCAAGGCCGAGGAGGAGCAGCAGCGGCGCGGGCTGACCGCGTTCGTCACCGAGCTCGAGGCCCAGCAGATCCCGGCCGACACCCTGGCCCAGGGCGCCATGGCCCCCGATGCCGTCCAGCTCATGACGGCGCACCGCTCCAAGGGGCTGGAGTGGCGCACCGTGGTCGTCGCAGGCGTCCAGGACGGCACCTGGCCAGACGTCCGCCACCGCGGCAGCTTCCTGCGCACCGAGCGACTCGGTCCGCACGGCGAGATCGCCCCGCCCACGGCCAAGGAGGCCCTCCGCGAGGAGCGGCGCCTGTTCTACGTGGCGTGCACGCGGGCCGAGGAGCACCTCGTCGTCACGGCGGTCGAGAGTGGCCGCGAAGACGGCGAGCAGCCGTCCCTGTTCCTCACCGAGCTGTGGGACCACCTGCATCCGCCCGTTGCCGGGCCGGCCGCGCGGGCACCCAAGCGTCGCCCCGACCGTCCTCTGTCGCTGCGCGGGTCGATCGCGGCGTTGCGCCGACTCGGCGAGACGACGCAGAGCGACGCCGTGCGCGACCGGGTGGCCCGCTCGCTGGCGATGCTGGCCGAGCGGCCGGGTGCCGCCACCCGGCCGGCTCGGCCCGAGCGGTGGTGGGGGATGAGCGCCGTCACCCACAACCAGGCGCCGATGGTGGCCCCTGACGCCACGATCCGCCTGTCCGGCAGCTCGGTCAGCTCGATCGTCGAGTGCCCGCTCAAGTGGTTCTACGACCACGAGGTCAAGGCCTCGACCGCGACCACGACGGCACAGGGCTTCGGGTCGGTCGTGCACGCCGTCGCCGCCGAGGTCGCCGAGCAGCGGCTGCCGGCCGACGCAGAGGCGCTCGGTGCCTACGTCGACACGGTCTGGGACCAGCTCGCCTTCGCCGCCGACTGGATCGGCGAGCGCGAGCGCGCCGAAGCCCGCGACGCCCTGGTCCGTTTCGTGCAGTGGCACCTGCAGCACGGACGTACGACGCTCGCGGCCGAGCACGAGTTCCTCGTCACGACCACGATCGACGGGCGCACCGTCGCCCTCGGAGGCTCGATGGACCGCGTCGAGCTCGACGACGACGGCGTGCACGTCGTCGACCTCAAGACGAGCAAGTCCGTCGCCGACCGAAAGGACCTCGCCGAGCACCCTCAGCTGGGCTTCTACCAGCTCGCGGTCGACCTCGGCGCGACTGCCGACCTTGCTCCCGGAGCGCGCGCGGCCGGGGCCGAGCTCGTGCAGCTGCGCAACGGCGAGAAGAAGATCCCCGACTACCCGGTCGTGCAGCCGCAGGACGCACCCCTGCCCGACCTGCCGTTCTTCGCCCTCGAGCAGCTCACCCGCTCGGTGCACGTCATCGCCGACGAGCAGCTCGCCGCCACCCCCAGCGAGAAGGCGTGCCGGTACTGCGAGTTCCGCCGGGCGTGCCCCGCGCAGCCCGAGGGCGCCACCATCCTCGGGGAGGGTCAGGCATGACCGAGCTGCGCACCACCGACGATCTCGACCAGGTCTTCCAGGGCATGTTCCCGGCCGGGCCGGGCCGTGAGCCGTTCCGGTTCTCACCGCCCCAGCTCGCGGCCATCACCGCGCCCGTAGACCGTCCCAGCGTCATCATCGCCGGAGCCGGCTCGGGCAAGACCACCGTCATGGCCGCGCGGGTCGTGTGGCTCGTCGGCCACCACGGCATCGCCCCCGAGCGCATCCTCGGCCTGACGTTCACCAACAAGGCCGCGGCCGAGCTCGGCGTGCGCATCCGTCGATCGCTGACGGCGCTCGACGTCGAGGCCGACGGAGAGCCGACCACGTCGACCTATCACGCCTTCGCCGGCACCCTCATCGCCGAGCACGGGCTGCGCCTCGGCATCGAGCCCGATCTGCGCATCCTCTCGGACGCGTCGCGGTTCCAGCGGGTCGCGCAGGCCATCGAGTCGTACGACGGGCCGCTGCTCGAGGTCACCACCAGCGTGCCGCGCCTGGTCGGCGACGTCATGGCCCTCGACGGCCAGCTCTCGGAGCACCTGGTCACGACCGACGAGCTCCGCGCCTTCGACGCCGCACTCGTCGCGTCGCTGCAAGGCGCCGACAAGCACTACGCGGTGCAGGACGCCGGCATCGCGGCCGCTCGCAAGCGCACCGAGCTCAGCCACCTGGTCGATCGCTACCGGCGGGCCAAGGCCGTGGCAGGCGTCATGGACTTCTCCGACCAGATGGCCTGGGGCGCCGAGCTGTCGGCCGTCGCCGAGGTGGCCGACTCGCTGCGCGAGCGTTTCGACGTCGTCCTGCTCGACGAGTACCAAGACACGTCGGTCGCCCAGCGCGACCTGCTCAAGAACCTGTTCTCGGGTCCCGACGCCGACCAGGGCCGTGGCCACCCGGTCATGGCCGTCGGAGACCCGGCTCAGGGCATCTACGGGTGGCGCGGGGCGGCGGCCGGCAACCTGATCGAGTTCCTCGACCAGTTCCCGACGGCCGACGGCGGCCGCGGTGCCCAGTTCTCGCTCGTCGAGACCCGCCGGTGCGGCAAGAGCATCATCGGCGCGGCCAACGAGCTCGCCGCCGACTTCTACGCGACGTCGGCCGACGTCCAGCCCCTGCAGGCGCATGCCGAGAACGCCGAGGGCGAGGTCGACGTAGCGCTGCACCCGACGGTGGCCGACGAGGTCGCGGCGGTCGTGGCCGGCGTCCGCTCGGCGATCGACGCCGGGCACCCCCGCTCCGAGATCGCCATCCTGGTGCGCGTCGGCGGCGAGAACGGCGAGATCGTCGCGGGCCTGCGCGAGGCCGGCGTCCCCTTCGAGGTCGTCGGGCTCACGGGCCTGCTGGCGCAGCCCGAGGTGCAAGACCTCGTCTCGGTGCTCGAGGTCGTCGACGACGTCACGGCCAATCCCGCCATGCTGCGCCTGCTCACGGGGCCGCGCTGGAACATCGGCGCCCGCGACCTGGCGCTGCTGGGTCGCCGCGCCGCGGCGCTCAGCGGACGCGTGTTCGGCCGCGAGGGCGACCTCAGCCTCGACCAGCAGCTCGCCAAGGCCGTCGAGGGTGCCGACCCCACCGAGATCGTGTCGCTGGCCGACGCGGTCGAAGACCCGGGCGACCTGCCCTACTCGCCCGAGGCCCGCGTCCGCTTCCAGTCGCTCGCCGGCCTGCTGTCCGGGCTGCGCTCGCACGTCGGCGAGCCGCTGTACGACTTCGCCCGCCGGGTCATGCACGCCCTCGACCTCGACGTCGAGCTCGAGGCGTCGGGCTCGCCGTCGGGCCTCGACAACATCGCCCTGCTGCTCGAGGCGATCGCGTCCTACTCTGCCGACGACGCGTACGCGTCCCTGGCGGGTCTGCTGGCCTACCTCGAGGCCGAGGAGCGCTACAACGACGGTATGGAGGTCTCCACGCCGTCCGACGCCGACTCGGTCAAGCTGCTGACGGCGCACAAGGCCAAGGGCCTGGAGTGGCGGGTCGTCTTCGTCCCGTTCATGGCCAAGGGTGTGTTCCCTCACTCGCGGGGGCGCTCGCGGTGGGTGGGCAGCGCCACCACCCTGCCGGTGGCCCTGCGCGGCGACGCCGACCAGCTGCCCGACATCCAGGAGTGGACCTTCGCCGGCGACAAGGACTACCGGGCCCTCAACTCCGCCGACGCCCTGCAGGAGGAGCGCCGCCTCGGCTACGTCGCCTTCACGCGCGCCAAGCTCGAGCTGCACGTCTCGGGCCATTGGTGGGGACGCACGGCGACCCGCCCACGAGGCCCGTCACCGTTCCTCGTCACGACGCGCGACTGGCTGGCCACCCGTGGCGTCGAGCCACGCGTGTGGGCCGGCGAGCCCGACGCCGAAGACCGCAATCCCTTGGCTGAGCAGCGTCTGGCCGTGTCGTGGCCAGCCTCCGCGTCCGAGCTCACGGCGCGTCACCGACTGGCCGCGCTGGTCGACGCCCACATCGATGATCCCGGCTCGCCGGCGCTGCCCGAGTTCGGCTCACCCGACGAGCAGGCCGAGCTCGCGATCGTCCAGCAGATCGAGGACGAGCTCGAGATGCTGGTCGCCGAGGCCGACCGCGCGGCCGATCCCGTGCGCTCCATCAGCCTGCCACCGACCCTGTCGGCCACGACGGCGTTGCGCCTGGGTGGCGAGCGAGACGAGCTGCTCGCCGAGCTGGCTCGTCCGATGCCGCGCGAGCCGGTGGCGGGAGCCCGGTTCGGAACCCGCTTCCACGCCTGGGTCGAGGCTCAGCTCGAGGGTGGGCAGCAGACGTTGCTCGACCCCGCCGACCTGCCGGGCCGCGGCGACACCGACATCGGCAGCGACGCCGAGCTCGACGAGATGACCGCGAAGTTCCTGGCCGGGCCCTACGGCGGCAGCACGCCCTACGCGATCGAGGCGCCGTTCTCGATCATGCTGGGCGGTCAGCAGGTCATCGGACGCATCGACGCGGTCTACCGCACCGACAAGGGGTTCGACGTCGTCGACTGGAAGACCAACCGGCAGCCGACGTCCGATCCGCTGCAGCTGGCCATCTACCGGCTCGCGTGGGCCGAGCTGCAGGGCGTCGACCCCGCCTCGGTCGACGGCGTCTTCTACTACGTGCGTCTCGACGACGTCCGCCGCTACACCGACCTGCCCGACCGCGCCCTGCTCGAGCAGCGGCTGGGTCTAACGTGAGGGGGTGGACTTCGCCTTCGATCACGCCCAGCACGACCGAGCCGGACACCTGCGCAAGGACGACGTGTGGCGCACGGTTCCGCAGGGAGATCCTGAGATCCAGGTGCTCGTCATCGGCGGCGAGCACGTCCCGACGATCGGTGGCTCCGGCCTCCGGTGGGTCTCGATCGACGAAGCGCCCGACGGCGAGTGGCTCTTCCTGGGCGTGAAGGGCGATCAGCGGTACGCCGCCGTCATGGTCGACCGGGTGCCCGACGAGCTCGAGCCCGCGAGCCTGCGGATGATCGGGCCGAGCATCGACCCTGGGCAGGCCTCGCTGGCCGTGCACGCCGTCGGCATCGCCCGTTGGCACCAGACCCACCGGTTCTGCGCTCGCTGCGGAGCCCCGACCGACGTCGCCGACGCCGGACACGTCCGCATCTGTCCGGTGTGCGCGGCGCACCACTTCCCGCGCACCGACCCGGCCGTCATCATGCTGATCACCGACGACCAGGACCGTGCCCTGCTCGGGCGCCAGCCGGTGTGGCCCGAGGGCCGGTTCTCGACGCTCGCGGGCTTCGTCGAGCCGGGGGAGACCCTCGGCGACGCGGTGCGGCGCGAGGTCATGGAAGAGGTCGGTGTGCCGGTGGGCGACGTCACCTACGCGGCCAGCCAGCCGTGGCCGTTCCCGTCCAGCCTGATGCTGGGCTTCTTCGGTCGGGCGTTGTCGTACGACATCAGGGTCGACGAGAACGAGATCGCCGAGGCGCGCTGGTTCACCCGCGACGAGGTCACCGAGCTGACGGCGTCAGGCGAGCTGTTGCTGCCCCCGAACGTCTCGATCTCCCGCTGGCTGCTGGAGACCTGGCATGGAGGCGAGATCCACGGAAAGTGGGACTGACCGGTCCCCAAGGAGGCCGCCTGCGGCCGACTGTGAGCGAAGCGAGGGGACATACGTAGTTCATCCGGCTCAGCCGGGCCGAATCACTCACCACGCCTCGCAACTGGCGGCTTCGCCGCGAGACGCTCACGCTGCGCTGGCGCGCAGCTGGCCGTTCGCGCGCGGAGCGCGCTCAGG
>JBEVGQ010000295.1:0-6942 GCA_040511655.1 Aeromicrobium sp.
GCGTCGGGCACGATCGTGGTGGCGAACCGGTCGAGGCCCGTGCCGACCTCGCTCATGCGCGTGGCGCGCTCGGTGCCGTCGGGGCCGCTCCAGACCACGGTGGCGGCCACCGCGTCGTGTCCCTCGCGCCACACGGTCGCGGTGACCGGGACGTGTTCACCGACCACGGCCTTGGCGGGGTCACGTCCGCCTGCGACCTCCGGGGTGACGTCGTCGATGCCGAGACGGCCAGTCATGCACGCTCCTGTGGTGATCGAGAGATGGGGTCGGTCGTGCTCACGGGGTCCGGTACCCAGCCTCGCACGACCTACGCCTGACGCAACACTCGCGCGCGGAGGTGGCGCTCAGATGTCGAGCGCGGTCTCGCCCGCGAGCGCCCTCGCCACGACGCCACGGGGCGTGCGACCGTCGAGCAGGGTCGACGCCGAGAAGTCGGCAGCCAGCCGCTCGAACTCCCGACCCCTGCGCAGCATGGCGTGCTTGGCGCCGGCGACCCGGACGTACGACACCTCGGCCGTCCGCGACAGCGACCTCGCAGCGGCGGCAGAACGGTCGGGCGGGGCGATGCGGTCGTCGGTGCCGTGAACCACCAGCACACGGCGGCCGGTGAGGTCGAGGTTGCCGTCGGCGGGGTACACCCACGGATTGAGCGCCACCACGCTGCGGACCTCGGGACGCTCGGCGGCGAGGATCGCCGCGCGTCCGCCCAGCGAGTGCCCGACGAGACCCACCGGGAGGTCGGACCCGAAGCCCTCGCGCAGCTGGTCGATCGCCCAGTGGACGTCGTCGACCGGCGTGTGGCGGGTGTCCCAGCCGCGCGTCGAATTGAGCAGGCGGTAGACCGCCAGGCGGCGACGATCGGCCTTGGCGACGCGGCTCGCGATGGGGATCATCCGCAGCACCGACAGCTGCGTCGGGCTGACCCGCGGGTCGTCCCGCCGGCTCGCGCCGCCGTGCAGCACGAGCACCACCGCCTCGGCGCGACGGGGCTCGGAGACGGCGATGAGGCGCGGACTGTTGGTCACGAGCCTCTTCTACCCCTCCGAGCGGCTTCTCACACTGTGTCGGTGCTCTCGCGGGGCGCCTTGAGCAGCAGCAGCGAGCGTCCCTCGAGCGTCACGGTGCCTCCCGCCGGTAGCGGCTCCTCGGAGGCCGGGGCGCCGTCGGGGGTCGTGGTGTCGAGCGTCGGCTCGAACGACGTGCCGAACTCGGCTCCGGGCAGCGTCACCTCGATCTGGTCGGCACCGGCGTGCATCAGCAGCAGCCACGAGTGGTCGGCCTGCAGCTCACCCTCGCGGGTGCGCGACTGGCTGTTGGACCCGTCGATCCACATGCCGAGCGTGCGGCACTCGTCGGCCGTCCAGGCGGCCTCGTCCATCTCCTCGCCGTCGGGGCGCAGCCAGATGAGGTCGGGGCGGCCCGTGGGCGTAGTGCGGCCGTCGAAGAACTCCGGCTGCCTCAACGCCGGGCTGTTGGCCCGCAGGAACGTGACGCGGCGTGCGAAGGCGAGCATCTGCTCGGACTCCTGCGACTCGTGCCAGTCGACCCACGACGTCGGGTCGTCGAGGCAGTACGCGTTGTTGTTGCCGTGCTGCGTGCGCCACCGCTCGTCGCCGGCGACGAACATCGGCGTGCCGGTCGACAGCATCAGCGTCGCGAACAGGTTGCGTGCCTGACGCGCCCGCAGCTCGTTGACGGCCGGGTCGTCGGTCGGTCCCTCGACGCCGTGGTTCCACGACCGGTTGTCGTTGGTGCCGTCGCGGTTGTCCTCGCCGTTGGCCTCGTTGTGCTTCTGGTCGTACGAGACGAGGTCGCGCAGGGTGAACCCGTCGTGGGCGTTGACGAAGTTGATCGACTGCCACGGGCGGCGCAGCGTGTGGTCGTACAGGTCGGACGATCCCGAGAGGCGGTAGGCCAGGTCGTCGACGCCTGTCGCGCCGCGCCAGAAGTCGCGCACGGTGTCGCGGTAGACGCCATTCCACTCGGCCCACTGCGCGGCGAAGAAGCCGACCTTGTAGCCCTCGCCGGTGGCGTCCCACGGCTCGGCGATGAGCTTGCAGCGCGACAGCACCGGATCGGTCGTGATGGCGGTCAGCAGGGCCGAGTCGCGGTCGAACGCGCCCCCATGCGGACGTCCCATGGTGCTGGCGAGGTCGAACCTGAAGCCGTCGACGCCCAGCTCGGTGGTCCAGTAGCGCAGGGAGTCGGTCACGAGCCGGATGACGGTCGGCGAGCTGGCCTCGAGGGTGTTGCCGCATCCGGTGATGTCGGCCATGTGTCCCTCGTCGTCGTGCAGGTAGTAGGCCGTCGCCTCGTAGCCGCGGAAGCTTAGCGTCGGGCCGTCCGGGCCGCCCTCGCAGGTGTGGTTGTAGACCACGTCGACGATGACCTCGATGTTGGCCGCGTGCAGCGCCGCGACCATCGTGCGGAACTCCTCAACCTCGCGACCGGGCTCGCTCGCGTAGCCCGCGTGGGGTGAGAAGTAGCCGAGCGGCGAGTAGCCCCAGTAGTTGTGCCGCTCGTCGCGCACCAGCGACGGCTCGTCGCTGAACGACTGCACGGGCAGCAGCTCGACGGCCGTGACGCCGAGGCGGACCAGGTAGTCGACGACTGCGGGATGCGCGAGGCCGAGGTAGGTGCCGCGGAGCGCCTCAGGCACATCGGGGTGCTGCGCCGTGAAGCCCTTGACGTGCAGCTCGTAGACCACGGTCTCCTCGAACGGGATCTCGGGCTTCGTGCCCGTGTCGGGCCCTCCGGGGCTCGTGACGACGCTCAGCGGGACGCTGCCGAGCGAGTCGACCGTGCTGGGCTCGCCGTCGGGGTCGTCGGCATAGCCGTAGGCCGCGCTCATGTCGGTCATCGTGCCGCTGATGCGGCGGGCGTACGGGTCGACCAGCAGCTTGTGCGGGTTGCAGCGCAGGCCGGTCTTGGGGTCGTACGGGCCGTGCACGCGGAAGCCGTACTTCTGGCCGGGTGTGACGCCCGGGACGAGCCCGTGCCACACCCCGAACGTCCGCTCGGTGAGCTCGATGCGGCGCTCGCTGCCCTCGTCGTCGATCAGGCAGAGCTCGACGCGGTCGGCGACGCTGCTCGCCACGGCGAACCGGACGCCGCCGGCCTCGGGGTGCGCCCCGAGCGGGAACGGGCGGCCGGCGAGCACCTGGGCATCGGACGTGGGATGGATGGCCATGGGCCCCAGTCTCGCAGGCTCATGTTTCACGTCGTGCCTCGCCGGGCCGCCGCCCGTCCCCTCAGCCGATCAGTGCGACGTGGCCTTGGCGAGCGCCTTGGACGCCTTCTTCTTGGCCTTCTTGCTCGACTTCTTGAGCGCCTTCTTCTGCGACTTCGACACCAGGCCGTCCGAGCCCTTGCCCTTGCGCTCGAGCTTCTCGGCCTTGCGCTGCGCCTTGGCCGCCTTGCGCTCGGCCGAGCGGACCTTGCGGCTGTCGCCGCTGCCGTCGATCAGCAGGCTCGAGCCGATGCCGAGAAGCCAGACGTCCTTGGCGATCGGCGTGCCCTGCTGCGTGGGACGGATGCCGTCGCGCATGCCCGGCGTCTTGGCGTAGAGGCCCAGCAGTCCGCCCGAGAAGGCGACCAGGCCGGCGCCGGCCTTGGTGGACGAGACGCCCGGCAGCAGCAGGGCCGCGCCGAGCGCGATCTCGCCGGCCGCGAGCGCCTTGACGAACACCGGCGGGTCGATCTTCTTGACGACGGGGTACGTGCCGGCGGCGAAGCCGTGGAGCCCCTCGGCCGTCTCAGCGTCGGCGGACCACTTGGAGAGGCCGGAGTTGAGGATGAACGCACCGGCCGTGGCGCGCAGCGGGACGTGGGACAGGCGGAACGACATGGGACCTCCAGGTAGGTGACGTTTCAAGCTCGTCTCCACCGTACGGGGCCGCTCCCGAGCCCGCCCCTCGGAGGTTGGATGGCGGGCGCCGGACCGCAGAGTCATCGGGGAACATCCCAGTCACCTGATGACGGGGATGTTCCCAATGCGGTGCACGACGGTCCGCAGCGGACGACCTGGCCCCAGCCGAGCCGCACCGTCGTCCGTCCATATAGCGAGGCGTCGAGGTCGCGCTCCATGTCGCGGTCGCGGTCCGCAGCCGAGTCGTGGAAGAGGCGCCCGTCCAGCTCCACGACCACCAGCCCGGCGATGTCCGCGTCGCGGTAGGTCGTGACGCCGGACGCGACCGCGCGCAGCTGGCGGCGAGCGGTCAGCAGGCCGTGAGCTCGCTCGACGTCACGGAGGTACGCATGCTCCAGCACCGAGCACGTCCCGCCGGCGACGTCGTCCAGCACCGCGGCGATCCACGCTCGTCGCGGGACGCGGGACCGACGACGCATCGCTTCCCTCAGCCGACGCGCCGTCGTGTGTCGCCCTCCACACGCAGCCGCGAGCGTCGCGATCGCGTCCAGCTCCGTCGCTGCGGCGACCACGACGTCCAGCACGGCTTCGTCGTACCTCAGTCGCGGCGGACCGAGGTTCCAGAGGACGAGCCCTTCCAAGCCGCGACGACGCTCGATGCGGACTCCGTCCCGCACGCGGACCCGGCGGTCGTGAGGGACGACCACGTGGATGTTGCCTGCGTGGTCGTGACGATGGCCCGGACCGTCCGTCGCGAGCAGGGCCGAGGTGCCTGCGAGCGCGGCCGGCCACGCGTAGAGCACCGCCGCCCATGCACGTTGCGTCCACGAGAGCTCGCCCGTGTGGCCGACGTACACGCCCGGATGGACCGCCACGAGGTCGCGGCGCCTGACGAGTCGTCGGATGTCGTGATCGGCCACACCCGCAGCCGCGAGTTGGCGTCGGGCGACAGTGCCCGCCTGGGCGTCGAGCAGATGTCTCACATGCCCAGGGTCTCCTCATGCCCAGACAGTCGCACCACCTCGTCGCGGCGCCTGTGGACACGGCTATGTCACCGTGATGGGGGAACATCCCGGTCAGCTGGCAACCATGAAGTTCCCCGATCACTCTCGATAGCCTCGAGGCATGCGATTCACCCAGGTCGACGTGTTCACCGATGAGCTCATGTACGGCAACCCCGTGGCGGTCGTCCACGACGCCGACGGGCTGGAGGACGAGCAGATGGCCGCGTTCGCCCGCTGGACCAACCTGTCGGAGACGACGTTCCTGCTGGCGCCGACCGATCCGGCCGCCGACTACCGCCTGCGCATCTTCACGACGCGCGGCGAGCTGCCGTTCGCCGGGCACCCCACGCTGGGGTCGGCGCGGGCGTGGCTCAGTGCCGGTGGTCAGCCGCGCGACGCCGGCGAGCTGGTGCAGGAGTGCGGAGCGGGGCTCGTCCGCGTGCGCGACGACGGCGGACGGCTCGCGTTCGCCGCTCCCCCGCTGCGGCGCGGTGGTCCGGTCGACGAGGCCGACATCGAGCAGGTGGCAGCGGCGCTCGGCATCGGACGTCATGACGTGATCGGCGCGCAGTGGGCCGATAACGGCCCGGGGTGGGTCGCGCTGCTGCTGCGCAGTGCCGCGGCCGTCCTGGCGATCGAGCCGCGCGGCTTCGGCGAGCTCGACAAGATCGGCGTCGTCGGCCCCCACCCGCCCGGCGGCCCGGCCGACGTCGAGGTGCGCGCGTTCTTCCCGCCCGGCGAGGACCCCGTCACCGGCAGCCTCAATGCGGCGATCGGGCAGTGGCTGATCGGCTCGGGCCTCGCGACCGACAGCTACGTGGCCGCGCAGGGCACCCGGCTCGGCCGCCGCGGACGCGTGCACGTCTCGCGCGTCGGCGACGACATCTGGGTGGGGGGCGACACCGTCGTGGGCATCAGCGGCGAGGTCGCCCTGTAGCGCGCAGCAGACGGATCTTTCTGCGTTCGAGCTGCCAGAGCTGCCGGAACGCCGAGAGATCGGTGCACCCGGGGACTGATCCTTCTGCGTTCGCGCTGCCAGCGCTACCGAAACGCAGAAAGATCGGTCTCAGTCGGCGGAGGTGACGTCGATGGCGCCCTCGGCGAAGTCGACGCGCACCTGGAAGCGTCCGCGGTGCATGACGATCCACGAGTCGTCGTCGGCGACCTCGACGCGGAAGTTCGCCAGCGACGGGTCGGACAGCTCGGGAAACTCCCGCCGCAGCGCGATCAGCGATGTGTGCAGCTCGAGAATGTTGACGTGGTCGGGGTGCTTGAGCTCGCTCCAGTCGAGCTTCGAGCGCCGGAAGGTGGCCTCGTCCATCGGGTCGGGCACCTCGGACTCGCCCCAGCCGTGCCGGCCGAACTCCTTGCGGCGTCCGTTGCGGACGGCGTCGGCCAGCTCGGGGTCGGGGAACGACGCGAAGAACTGCCACGGGGTGGACGCGGCCCACTCCTCGCCCATGAACAGCATCGGCGTGTAGGGCCCGAGCAGCACGATCGCCGCGCCGCACGCGATCAGCCCCGGAGACACCGAGGCCGAGATGCGGTCGCCCGTGGCGCGGTTGCCGATCTGGTCGTGGTTCTGCACGTAGGCCAAGAAGGCCGAGCCCGGCACCGACGCGACGTCGACCGGACGTCCGTGCGACCGCTCGCGAAACGACGACCACGAGCCGTCGTGGAAGAACGCGCCGCGCAGCGTCTTGGCCAGGGCGCCCGGTGCGGCGAAGTCGGCGTAGTAGCCGTCGGTCTCGCCCGTCAGACGCACGTGGATCGCGTGGTGCAGGTCGTCGGACCACTGGGCGTCCATCCCGAGCCCGTGCTCGGACCGCGGCGTGACGGTGCGGGGATCGTTGAGGTCGGACTCGGCGATGAGCGTCAGCGGACGCCCCAACGCCTCGGACAGGGCGGCGGTCTCGGCCGACAGCTCCTCGAGGATGGGCAGGGCGCGCTGGTCGGCCAGCGCGTGGACGGCGTCGAGCCGCAGGCCGTCGACGTGGAAGTGCTCGAACCACGAGCGCGCGTTGTCGAGCACGTATCGACGCACCTCGTCGGAGCCGGGACCGTCGAGGT
>JBEVGQ010000296.1:0-6942 GCA_040511655.1 Aeromicrobium sp.
CCGTCGATCGCGGCCTCGGCCATCTCGGCGGCATTCTGCGAGATCGTCGACATCTGGGCGTGCGGCCCGACGGCCAGCCGCGAGTCGTCGTAGCCGACGACCGACACGTCGCCGGGGACATCGACCTGCCGGCGCACCAGCAGGTCGAGCACGCCCGCGGCGCAGCGGTCGTTGAAGGCGACGACGGCCGTGGGACGCACGGGGGCGTCGAGCAGGGCCTCGGCGGCACGTGAGCCGTCGTGCTCGGTGGGCCCGCCTGGCACGATCTGCGCCTGCGACGTGAGCCCGTGGCGTTCGACGGCGAGAGCGAAGCCGCGCCGGCGGTCATCCGCACCGGGAGCATCGGCGCCGTCGACGTGCACGAGGCGGCGGTGGCCCAGCGACACGAGGTGGTCGACGGCCAGCCCCACCCCGCCGGCGTCGTCGCTGTGCACCGACGACACGCCATCGACCTCGCTGCGCCGGGCCACCAGCAGCAGCGGGACGCGCTGCGCCGTGCTGGCGAGCACGGCGTCGTCCAGGGCAGAGCCCAGCAGCACCGCGACCTCGCACCGCTCGCGCAGCAGGGCCTGGATCGCGACGTCCTCGCCGCGCGTCGGCGCCACCGCGCTGATGGCCAGGTCGAAGCCCCGGGCGCCTGCGGCGCCGTAGAGGTGCTCGACGAGGTCGCCGTGGAAGGCGGCCTGCAGGTCGAACGTGACGCCGATGAGTCGTGAGTTCGACTGGCGCAGCTTGCGGGCCCGCTCGTCGCGGACGTACCCCATGCCGTCGGCGACGGCCTGCACACGGGCGCGGGTGGCATCACTGGCACCCGGGACCCCGCGCATCACGATCGAGACCAGGGCCGTCGAGACGCCGGCCTCACGGGCGACGTCGGCGAGGGTCGGCCGGGCCCTTCCCGTCCGCCTGCCGGCGGGTTGCGTCATGCGTCGTCCTCGTCTCGTGGTGGCGCACCGTGCTGGTTGACGACGCTCGTCGGGGAGTCTATCGTCGTCGATCTAGAACGTTCTAGTCGAGAGAAGTCCCATGATTCCCACCCCCGTCCGCATCGGCCTGATCGGTGCCGGTCGCATCGGCACCTCGCACGCCGACGTCATCGCCCGACGCGTGCCCGAGGCGACCCTCGTCGCCGTGGCTGATCCCCGTCCCGGCGTCGCCAGCGACCTTGCCGAGCCCCTGGGTGCCCGCGGCGAGTCCTCCGTCGAGGACGTCCTCGCTGCCGACGACGTCGACGCCGTGGTCATCGCAGCCTCGTCGGTCGCCCATGCCGACCTCATCGTCGCCGCCGCCGCAGCCGGCAAGCACGTCTTCAGCGAGAAGCCCGCCGGCATGACGCTCGACGAGATCGACGGCGCCCGTCGCGCCACGGCCGACGCGGGCGTCGCGTTCCAGGTCGGCTTCAACCGTCGCTTCGCCCGCGAGTTCGTCGCGGCGCACGACGCGATCGTCGCCGGCCGGCTCGGTACCGTCCGCCAGCTGCGCTCGCTGACGCGCGATCCGGGCCGCGGGCCGTCCGACCCCGACGTCGTCCCGCCGTGGACGATCTTCACCCAGACCCTGATCCACGACTTCGACACGCTCAACTGGCTCAACCCCGGAGCGCAGGCGATCGACGTCGTCGCCACGGCCGACTCGCTGACGTCGCCGGGCCACCCGACGCTGCTCGACCACGCGACTGTCGTCGTCCGCTACGACAACGGCGCCATCGCGACGGCCGAGGCGAGCTTCGCTGCGACGTACGGCTACGACGTGCGTGGCGAGGTGCTGGGCTCGGAGGGCATGGTCACGATGGGCGAGGGCGCGCGGTCGTCCCTGCGCCTGCACACCGTCGACGGCCGGCTCGCGGCCACGTCGCACAGCGACACCGAGCTGCTGATCGACGCCTACACGGGCGAGCTCGCCGAGTTCGCCCACGCCGTCCGCGACGGACGCGCGCCGTCCGTCACGGGTGACGACGCCTTCGCGGCGTTCGCGATCGCCCAGGCCTGCATCGACTCGATGACGTCGGGCGCAC
Source organism: Aeromicrobium sp. (assembly GCA_040511655.1). Taxonomy (GTDB): domain Bacteria; phylum Actinomycetota; class Actinomycetes; order Propionibacteriales; family Nocardioidaceae; genus Aeromicrobium. The sequence continues at coordinate 2,015 of JBEVGQ010000296.1, forward strand.
GGGCCGAGGTCGCACGATGACCGTCGACCTGGGGCCTCTTCCCGGGGGCTTCGACCTCGCCATCTGCTCCGAGATGGTCTACGTCGACCTGCCCCATCTCGAGCGGGTCGAGCGCATCCATGCCGCCGGCTTCGCCAACGAGATCTGGGACTGGACGGGCAAGGACGCCGCCGCGCTCGTCGCGACCGGTGCGCGGTTCACGTCGATGACCGGCTACGTCAGCGGTGACCTCGTCACCGACGACGGCGCCGAGGAGCTGCTGCGGACCGCCGAGGCGTCCATCCCGTTCGCCCAGGCGGTCGGGTGCCCGTCGCTCAACCTGCACGGCACGGGGCTGGGGGAGGGGGGCATCCCGGTGCGTCCGGTCGAGGTCGTGACGGGAGACATGTGGCTCGCCGCCGAGCGGACGCTGTCGCGCATCGCCGAGCTGGGTGCTCGGCACGGCGTGACGTTCGTGCTCGAGAACCTCAACACCGAGGTCGACCATCCCGGCACGCCGTTCGCGAGGGCCGCCGACACGCTCGCGCTGGTCGCGGCGGTCGACAGCCCGCACCTGAAGATGAACCTCGACCTCTACCACGCGCAGATCGGCGAGGGGAACCTCGTCGACCTGATCTGGCGGGCCGCTCCGCACATCGGCGAGGTGCAGGTCGCCGACGTCCCGGGACGCTGCGAGCCCGGAACGGGCGAGGTCAGGTGGCCGTTCGTGGCCCAGGCGCTGGCCGATGCGGGCTACGACGGTGTCGTGGCGATGGAGGCCTTCGCGATCGACCCCTCGGTCGAGGGCAGCGATCGCGCGCTCGAGGCCTTCCGCGCAGCGTTCACCCTCTGACCCCTCTCGCTGAGGAGAGGCTCCCGCACCGCCGAGGAGAGACTCACCGGTGCGCGAGTCTCTCCCCAGTGGTGCCCGAGTCTCTCCTCAGCAAGCGGGAGGTGCCCCCCCACTCAGCGGTGGGGGAGGAAGGCGCTGGGCTCGTTGTACGGCGTGACGACCTGGATGTGCGACGGCAGCGAGTGGACGGGACCGGGCAGCGCGCCGTGGGCCTGCATCACGACGCGGCACGCCCGCCGCATGTCGTCGCGCAGGTCGTGGTGCAGCACGGCCGACAGGCGGCGCGAGCGCAGGAGCCCCGCGTTGTCGGCGTCGAGGTCGTGCGCGACGAATGCCCGGCACGTCCGTCCTGACCGCCGGAACGCCTCGAGCGTCGCGACGTTGCCCCCGCCGATCGAGTACACCGTGTCGATCGTGGCGTCGGCCTCGAGCGCCGCGGCGACGGAGTCGAGCATCGTCTCGTCCAACCCGTCGGTCTCGGCGACCTCGTGCACGCGGCGGTCGGGAGCGAGCTCGGCCCAGGCCTCGCGGAAGCCCGCGCCTCGGTCGTCCTCGCCGCGGAAGGCCGCACTGCTCAACGTCGTGAGCGCCGCCCCCTGGCCGTCCGGCGTCCACTGCGACAGCAGGTAGGCGGCCGTCGCTCCTGCGGCGCGGTTGTCGATGCCGACGTAGGCGATGCGCCGGCTGCTCGGCACGTCGGTCACGAGCGTCACGACCGGGATGCCGGCCTGCACCAGCTCGTCGACGGCCTCCACCACGGCAGGGTGGTCGGGCGCCTTCAGCACGACTCCCTGCGAGCCCCGCCGCGCGATGGTCGCGAGCGTCCGGACGACGTCGGCGGGAGAGCTGGCCTCCTGCAGGTGGAACCGCGCCCGGATCACGGCGGGTCGCAGGTGTGGCAGCTCGGCCTCGAGCGACGACCGCACCGCCGACGAGAATCGTGCCGGCGCCTGCATCACGAGGTCGACCAGGAACGTCCGTCCCGCCACTCGCAGCTGGGACGCCTGCCGGTCGAGCTCGGCGATCGCCTGCTCGACCTCGGCGACCGTGCCGGCGCGCACCCCGGGGCGCCGGTTGAGCACACGGTCGATCGTCGCGAGGCTGAGCCCGGACTGCTGCGCGATCTCACGCATCCGGTAGGGATGTGCCATGCGTGCTCCGTGTCACGATGAGGTGTTCTTGAGGTGTTCGAGGTGCCCACCGAGCATACGTCCGGCACTAGCGTCGAGGCATGCCCGCAACCCAGGAGGACGCATGACTGCCACGATGCACGGCACCGCCGACCGGCCAGCGCGACTGCGCGAGTCCGACTGCCGCCTCGACGACTTCGAGTCCGTCGTGCAGACGTCCACCGACGTCGACGACTACCCGCACGCCGACCGGGTCGAGCAGGGCGTGCTGGTCTACGACTCGGCCGTCCTGCGCGCCGCCGCCTCGACGCCGGAGGGGGAGGTCGAGGTCGAGGGCGAGCTGGCACGGGCTCTCAGCGACGGGCCCGGCATCGTCGTGCTGAAGGGTGCCTTCGACGACATCTCGGTCGTCGACCGCGTCACCGCAGCCTTCGACGCGATCATCGACGACGAGCGGACGGCCGGCACCGCGCCGGGCGACCACTTCGCCAAGCCCGGCGCCAACAGCCGCGTCTGGAACGCGCTCGAGAAGCTCGCGGTGCGTGATCCGGAGGCCTTCGTCGACTACTACGTCAACGACGTCCTCGCGCTGGTCTCGCGGGCATGGCTCGGCCCCGGCTACCAGGTCACGTCGCAGGTCAACGTCGTGCGGCCTGGAGGCGTGGCCCAGGACCCGCACCGCGACTACCACCTGGGCTTCCTGTCCAACGAGGTCGTCGAGCGCTACCCGGCGCACGTCCACGTGCTGTCGCCGGTGCTGACGCTGCAGGGCGCCGTCGCGCACTCCGACATGCCGGTCGAGAGCGGACCCACGCTCTACCTGCCCCACTCGCACAAGTACGTCCCCGGCTACCTCGCGTGGCGCCTGCCGCAGTTCCGCGAGTACTTCGCCGAGCACCGCGTGCAGCTGCCGCTGGCCAAGGGCGACGCGGCGTTCTTCAACCCCGCCGTGTTCCACGGGGCGGGCGACAACGTCTCGACCGACGTGCAGCGCATGGCCAACCTGCTGCAGGTCTCGTCGGGGTTCGGCCGGGCCATGGAGTCGGTCGACCGAGCGCGGATGGTCACGGCCGTCTACCCGGCGCTCGCGGCCCGCGCCGCTGCCGGCTGGACCGCCGAGGCGCTGGCCTGCGCGGTCGCCGCGACGGCGGAGGGCTACCCGTTCCCGACCAACCTCGACCGCGACCAGCCGATCGGCGGTCTCACACCGCCCTCGCAGGCCGACATCGTGCACCAAGCCCTTGCCGGGGCCTGGTCTCCCTCGCAGCTCGACGACGCGGTCGCCGCGTACGCGGGCCGGAGGCGCACCGCTGGCTGAGCCGATGCTGGCCGGCAAGGTCGTGCTCGTCAGCGGAGGCACCCAGGGAGTCGGGGGTGCGGTCGCGCGGGCCGCGGTCGCCGAGGGCGCGACGGTCGTGGTGACCGGACGACGTGCAGACGTCGGCGAGGCCTTCGCCGGTGCGATCGGGCCCGCCGCGAGCTTCGTGCCGTGCGACGTCGCCGACGTCGAGCAGGCGCAGGCAGCGGTCGCGACGACGATCGAGCGGCACGGACGCATCGACTGCCTGGTCAACGCCGCCGGACTCACGAGCCGCGGCACGCTGCTCGATACGACACCCGATCTGTTCGACGCGCACGTCGCGGTCAACCTGCGGGGCCCGTTCTTCCTGATGCAGGCGGCCGTCGCCGACATGGTGCGGCGGGGCGACGGCGGCACGATCGTCAACGTCCTGACGATGTCGTCGCACGGCGGACAGCCGTACCTCGCGCCCTACGTGGCGAGCAAGGCCGGGCTGACGGGCCTGACCCGCAACGCGGCGCACGCCCACCGCTGGGACCGTATCCGCATCAACGGCATCAACATCGGCTGGACCCAGACCGAGGGCGAGGACGCCGTGCAGCGCGAGTTCCACGGTGCCGACGACACGTGGCTGGAGAAGGCCTCGGCGTCCCAGCCCATGGGACGGCTCGGCCAGGTCGACGACATGGCGGCGCTGGCCGTGCTGCTGCTGTCCGACCGCAGCGGCGTCGTGACGGGCTCGGTCATCGACTGGGACCAGCACGTCGTCGGCGCCTCCGACTGAGCAGGTCGGGCACGACGCGCGTATGCCATCAGCGAACAGCCGTGTTTTCGCGTGTGTTCGTCCCCGGTGCCGTCTAGGTTTGTGGACGTGAACACATCTGACAGCTCCAGCCCACTGTCGCCGAGGATGGCCGGCGAGGCCGGCCCCTCGGATCTCGACGGCCACATCTACCAGCGCCTGCTCAAGGAGCGCATCGTGTTCCTCGGGTCCGAGGTCCGCGACTCCAACTCCAACGCGATCGCCGCGCAGATGCTCCTGCTCAACGCCGAAGATCCGCAGGCCGACATCTACCTCTACATCAACTCGCCCGGCGGTTCCGTCGACGCCGGCATGGCGATCTACGACACGATGCAGTTCATCTCCAACGACGTGGCCACGTTCGGCATGGGCCTGGCAGCCTCCATGGGCCAGTTCCTGCTGGCGGCCGGCACGGCGGGCAAGCGCTACGCCCTGCCGCACGCGCGCATCATGATGCACCAGCCGTCCGGCGGCATCGGCGGCTCCGCCTCCGACATCAAGATCCAGGCCGAGCAGAGCATCCTGCTCAAGAAGCAGCTCAACCAGCTGCAGTCGGTGCACAGCGGCCAGACCGTCGAGCAGATCGAGCTCGACTCCGACCGCGACCGCTGGTTCACCCCCGACCAGGCCCAGGAGTACGGCCTCATCGACCACGTCGTCCGCAGCGCTGGAGAGGTCGTCCGATGAGCTACTACATCCCGCAGTGGGAAGAGCGTACGAGCTACGGCTTCCGTCGCATCGACCCCTACACCAAGCTGTTCGAGGACCGCATCATCATGCTGGGCACCCCGATCACCGACGACGTCGCCAACGCGGTGATGGCGCAGCTCATGTCGCTGCAGGCCATGGACCCCGACCGCGACA
>JBEVGQ010000297.1:0-2634 GCA_040511655.1 Aeromicrobium sp.
GCTCGGCTCGCTGGACGGCGAGGGCTCGGTGGACGGCGTGGTGCCGGTGCCCGACCCGTCGTCCACGGCGCTGGCCTGGGCCTGCTCGAGGGCGTCGGTGAGGGTGATGCCGATGCCGACGCCGCCCTGGTAGGAGACCAGCACGTAGCGCAGGATCGGGAAGTTCGCCTCGGAGGTGCTGGCGAGCGAGGCGTAGACCGGCTCGACGTACATCAGCTCGTCGCCGACGGGCACGGTGAGCAGGTTGCCGTAGGTCACGGTGGCGCCGGAGCGGTTGAACTCCGCGAGCGCCTCGGTGACCGAGGTGTCGGAGCGCACCGCGTTGGCGACCTGGCCGGGGCCCTGCTGCTGCTCGTCGATGACGTCGATGACCCGCATCTGGCCGTACGTCGGGGACGTCGCGTCGCTGTCGACCGAGACGTACGCCGCGAGGTTGTTGCGCTTGAACGGCACGAAGGTCGACGTCATCGACCACACCTGCCCGTCGGGCACCTGGGCGTCGGTGGCGGCCTGGCTGCTCGGCACGAGGCCGGGCGGCTGGGTCACGAACATCCGGTACGGCGGCTGCAGGCTGCCCTCGGCGTTGGGGTCGTCGGGGACGGCCCAGCGGTTGTTGTCCTGGAACCAGGAGTTGGGGTCGGTCACGTGGTAGCGCGCGAACTGGTAGCGCTGCGCCTTGAACATGTCCTCGGGGTAGCGCAGGTGGTCCAGCAGCCCCGCGGGGATCTCCGACTTGTCCTTGACGGTGCCGGGGAACGCCGACGACCACGCCTGCAGGATCGGGTCCTGGTCGTCCCACGCGTAGAGCGTCACGGTGCCGTCGTAGGCGTCGACGGTGGCCTTGACCGAGTTGCGCATGTAGTTGATCTCGTCGGTCGGCAGCGTGCGCAGGCCGGTCTCGTCCTGCAGCGCGTCGTCGGTCATGGTGCGGAACGACTCGCGCTCGGAGCCCGGGTAGCGGTCGGTGGTCGTGTAGCCGTCGATGATCCACTGGATCCGGCCGTCGACGATGGCCGGGTAGATGTCGTCGTCGAGGGTCAGCCAGGGGGCGACCTTGCGGACGCGGTCGGCCGGGTTGCGCTCGTAGATGACCTGGGAGTTCTCGTTGACGCGACCCGAGAGCAGGAAGTTCGTGCTGCCGAACTTGATCGCGTACAGCAGCTGGCGGAACGTCGAGCCGACGTCCACGCCGCCGGCGCCGTCGTACGTCGTGGTGGTGACGTCGCCGGTGTCGCTGTCGTCGTCGGACGACGAGGCGTTGCGGGGCAGGTCGAGCTCGACGTTCGGGGAGCCCTCGCTGGCCTTGCCGACCACGGAGTAGTCGGGGCTGTTCTCGCCGAAGTAGACCCGGGTCTCGTAGTCGCCCACGGCCTGGGCCAGGTCGTCCTGGCCGGCCTGGTTGCCCTGCGCCCACACGGTGCGGTCGGAGTTGCTCGAGCCGCTCGCCGCGAGCGGCTGGTCCTCGGAGTTGCGCTGGTTGGCGTAGGCCGCGATCACGTCGTTGCCGTGGGTGTAGACGGTGTGCAGGTTGAGCCAGTTCTGCACGTCGCTGCTCAGCGCGGCCTGGTCGAGCTCGCGCACACCGAGCACCAGGGCGCGGTCGACGCCGTTGATCTCGTAGTGGTCGACGTCGAGCACGTCGGCCACGGAGTAGTAGCCGCGGACCTGCTGGTTCTGCTGGAACGCGCGGCGCACCAGCTGCGGGTCGACCAGCGGCACCGAGGTGACGCTGGGGTCGGCGTCGGGGTCGAGCTCGGCCACGGCGGTGCCGGACGACGGCAGCTCGAACTCCTGGACGTCGTCGATGTCGTAGGCGGTGCGGGTCGCCGCGATGTGCTTCTCGATGTACGGCGCCTCCTTGTCCGCCTCGCTCGGGCGGACCTGGAACTGCTGCACGATGCCGGGCCACACCAGGCCGAGCAGGATCGCCGAGACCACCAGCAGGGCCAGGCCCATCGAGGGCAGCAGCCAGGTGCGGCGCCAGACGTTGACGAAGAACAGCACCGCGCAGATGAGCGCGATGCCCATGAGGATGGCCTTCGCGGGCAGGATCGCGTTGTCGGCGGTGTAGGTGATGCCGGTCAGGCGCGAGCCGGAGCGGCTGGCCAGGTCGTAGCGGTCGAGCCAGTAGTCGACGGCCTTGAACAGCACGAAGATGCCGAGCAGCACCGAGAGCTGGGCCTGGGCCGCGCCGGAGAGCCGGTCGGTCGCGCTCTGCAGCCGGATGCCGCCGTAGAGGTAGTGGACGACGGCCGCGGCCAGCAGCGCCACGACGGCGGCGGCCATCGCGAAGTCGACGACGTAGTGGTACATCGGCAGGTCGAAGACGAAGAACCCGATGTCCTTGCCGAAGTACTCGTCGTCGCGCCCGAAGGGCACGCCGTTGCGCCACAGCATGAAGGTGCGCCACTCCCCCGCACCCGAGGTGCCGGCGAAGATGCCGAACAGCACCGACAGCCCGATGACCAGCCAGGTGCGGATGGGCGTGACGGCCTGCCGGTAGCGGTCGAGGCCGTTCTGCTCGGGCGACTGCGGGTGGAACAGCGGGCGCAGCCGGAACGCGATGACCATGTTGACCGCGACGACGACGGCCATGACGATCCCGAAGACCGCGAACAGGCCGATGCGGGTCCA
>JBEVGQ010000298.1:0-4714 GCA_040511655.1 Aeromicrobium sp.
ACGACGTCGAGAACGTCCGCGACGGCCGTTCGTTCACGACGCGACGCGTCGCGGCCCGCCAGCACGGCGAGATCATCTTCTACATGACCGCCTCGTTCCAGGTCGAGGAGGACGGCTGGGACCACCAGGACCGCATGCCGGACGTCCCGTCACCCGACGAGGCGACGTCGATGCTCGACATCATCCAGCTGCGTGGTCCTGACGCGGTCGACCACTGGAAGCGTGAGTGGGCGTCGTTCGACATGCGCTACATCGGCGACAACCGCGCCGAGGACGATCCGCAGCGCGCGTTGGTTCCGGCGGTGCAGCGGCTGTGGTTCAAGGCCGACGGCGTGCTGCCCGACTCGCGCATCATCCACAACGCGGCCTTCGCCTACATCAGCGACCTCAGCCTGCTCGGCGCCAGCCTCGTGCCTCACGGCCAGTTCATCGGGTCCGACCGGGTGCAGCCGGCTTCGCTCGACCACACCATCTGGTTCCACCGCCCGGTGCGCGCCGACGAGTGGTTGCTCTACGACCAGACGTCGCCGTCGGCGTCGGGTGCGCGCGGGCTCAGCACGGCACGTGTGTTCAACCAGGCCGGCACGCTCGTGGCGACCGTCGCGCAAGAGGGTCTGATCCGCAGGATCACGCCCGAGGACTGACCGGGCGGACGCGATCTGTCGGTGGGTTCAGCGGTCTTCTTCGCCGAGGGCGCGGGCCAGCTCCGACTCCAGCTCTGCGAGCTGGGCGTGGATGTTCGTGCGCTGGTCCTCGGTGACTCGGCGGATCTGCATCTCGGTGACGGCCGTCGCTGCGAGCTCATTCACTCCGAGCAGGGCGCACAGCTGCTCGACGAGCAGGCGGGGTGACGGCGCGGTGGATGCCAGGTGCGCGACCTCCGGCCAGCGATCGGTCGCGGCGGTCAGGGCTCGAAAGATGTCCACTCGCTCGCGGAGGTCGTCGACCTCCTTCGGTGTGTACCGGTGCTGCTCGTCGCTCATCTGACCATCATGACTGCTCAGGCGATCGCCGCTGCCATGGCCGGTCCTGGCGGGGAAGCCTGGTCTGCATGCCCCCGAGTCGGGCCCGTACGACGTCGTCTGGGTGTCAGGCCACCACGAGGGGTACGGGTTCGGGCTGTCCAGATCGGATGGCGCGCAGTACACCGAGGTGGAGCTCGATCAGAGCCTCCGCGACTTCCTCGCGGATATCGACCCGGCCGCCGGTTTCCTCCCGGACTGACCCCTACCCCAGCGGCCGCACGCGCCCCACGAGATGGGGGACTGGCTTGCGCGCACCTTGCACACCGAACGTGAGCACTCCGTCGTCGGCGCTGGAGCCGAACACCACGGTCGTCGGCAGCAGCACCGGCTTGCGGAACTCGGCCTCGTTGACGAACGCGTCGGGCAGCTTGTTCTGTACCGCCGCGAGCGAGCGCGCCAGCGTCCACATGCCGTGGGCGATGTTGCTCGAGAAGCCGAACGCCTTGGCGGTCAGCGGGTGCAGGTGGATCGGGTTGCGGTCGCCGGACACCGCAGCGTAGCGACGCCCGAGGTCGCCACGGAGCTTCCAGTGCACGACACCGTCGGGCACGGCGACGCCCGTGAGCGGTGCGGCTGTGGCCTCGGCCGATCCTGCCTTGTGGCGGGAGAACAGCGTCATGGTCTCCTCCCACACGAGGTCGTCCCCGATCGTGACGAGCGTGACGATGTCGATCAGCGATCCCTTCGGGTGCGGGCGCAGGTCGGCCGCACGCACCGTCACGTCGAACGTCTCGTCGGCACGGATGGGCCGGTGCTGCGTGATGGAGTTGCGAAGGTGCACCAGCCCCATCGGCGCGAACGGGAACGCGGTGTCGGTCATCAGCGTCATGTGCAGGCCGAACGCCGCCATGTGCGGGTACGTCGCCGGAAGGGTGTCGCTGCGCGGGAACCCGCAGACCTCGTTGTACGCCTCGAGGTGCGCCGGATCGGTGGTCACGCCGTGGCGCTCGAGCACCATGTCGGGCACCGACCCCCGGGCGTGCTTGACCCCCGGCAGGCCGCCGACGACCGGGATCGCCGGCAGTGCCGCCTTGAGCATCAGCGGCAGCGTCGCCGGAGCCTTGGTGAAGATGCGGGTGGCCATGGTCAGGCGCCGATCAGGGCCTGGCCGCACACGCGGACGATGTTGCCCGAGATCGCCGACGACCCCGGGTGGGCGTACCAGGCGATGGCCTCGGCGACGTCGATCGGCAGACCGCCCTGCGACAGCGAGCTGAGTCGGCGTCCGGCCTCACGGATGCCCAGGGGCATCGTCTTGACCATGTCGGTCTCGATGAAGCCCGGCGCGATCGCGTTGACCGTGATGCCGTCCTTGGCGACGCGCTTGGAGAGGTCGTCGACGAAGCCGATCACTCCGGCCTTGGCGGTGCCGTAGCTCGTCTGGCCGTTGTTGCCCGCGATGCCGGCGATCGACGAGATGCCGATGACGCGCCCGCCCTTGCGCAGCAGCTTCTGCTCCAGCAGCTCCGCGGTGATGCGCTGCGGGGCGCCGACGCTGATGTCGATGACCAGGTTCCAGTTCTCGGTCTTCATGTTCTTGAGCCGCTTGTCGCGGGTGATGCCCGCGTTGTGGACGACGATGTCGACGCCACCGTGCGCGTCCTTGAGCGCCTGGGCGATGACCTGCGGTGCGTCGGGGGCGGTGATGTCCTCGGCGATCGAGGTACCACCGAGCTCGGCCATCACGGCGTCGAGCTCGTCCTTCAGGGCGGGCACGTCGAGCCCGACGATCGCAGCGCCGTCGCGGTGCAGGGTGCGAGCCATCGCGGCGCCGAGCCCGCGCGAGGCACCCGTGACGAGGGCGACCTTGCCGGCCAGCGGCTTGGTGGGATCGGCGACCGGGTCGGGGGAGACCAGCTCGGTCAGGCCGAGGCGGATCACCTGGCCGGAGACGAAGGCCGACTTGGGCGAGAGGAGGAACCCGAGCGTCGAGCCGAGGGCATCCTCGCTGCCCTCGCCGACGTAGACCAGGTTGGCGGTGCTGCCGTTGCCGCCGATCTCCTTGCCGGCCGACCGCACGAACCCCTCGAGGGCACGCTGCGCGATGGCGGCGGTCTCGCTGGAGGCCTGCTCGGGGAGGGTGCCGATGACGACGAGGCGCCCGGACGAGGCCAGGCTGCGCAGCGCGGGCGTGAAGAACTGCTGCATGTCGGCGAGGCCGGCGGTGTCGGCGATGCCGGTCGCGTCGAACACCAGCGCCTTGTACTTCTTGCCGTCGGCGCGCACGCCCACGGCTTCGATGCCGCCGGACTTGAGCGTCGCGTTGAGACGCGACCCGACAGTGCTCTGCGGCGCAGCGCCGATGAGCACGGTGCCCTTGACGAGCGGCGAGCCCTCGGTCCAGCGCTCGAGCACGGGCGGGTTGGGCAGACCCAGGTTCTTGACGATGAACTTGCCGATCGGGTTGTGCGCGAGCGACTGGTAGCGATCTGTCATGACGTGGGTGTGTCCTATCTCTCGGATACCAACGGTATCTGGAATGCTGCTGAAACTGTAACCTCATGTCTCGAGACCAGTCCACCACTGCGACTGCGGCGCTCGTCACGTTCATCGTCCACTGTTCCCATTCTCACTGCCACGAAGATCGAGGAGACCGCCATGGCGGACACCACATCAGCCAAGAAGTCCCCCGCGAAGAAGGCGGCGTCCGCCGAGTCGTCGCCCGCCGCGACGCCGCAGCAGGTGCGCCGGGTCGCCGTCATCGGCGGCAACCGCATCCCGTTCGCGCGCTCCAACACCGTCTACACGCAGGTGTCGAACCAGGACATGCTCACGGCCGCCCTCGACGGTCTCGTCGACCGCTTCGGCCTCGAGGGCGAGCGGGTCGGAGAGTTCGCCGCCGGCGCCGTCCTCAAGCACAGCCGCGACTTCAACCTGGCCCGCGAGACGGTCCTGGGCTCCAAGCTGTCGCCCGACACCCCCGCCTTCGACGTCCAGCAGGCGTGCGACACCGGCATCCAGGCTGCGATCCTGGTGGCCAACAAGATCGCGTTGGGCAAGATCGACGTCGGCATCGCGGGCGGCTCCGACACCACGTCCGACGCGCCGCTCGCGATCGGCGACAAGCTGCGCAAGATCCTGCTCGAGGCCAACCGCGCCAAGGACAACAAGGGCCGGGTCAAGGCGCTGGCCAAGATCCGTCCGGCTTTCCTCGCTCCCGACCAGCCGCGCAACGCCGAGCCGCGCACCGGCCTGTCGATGGGCGACAGCCAGGCCATCACCACCCAGCAGTGGGGCATCACCCGTGAGGCCCAGGACGAGCTCGCCGTGGCCTCGCACCAGAACCTGGCGACGTCGTACGACGAGGGCTGGCAGGACGACCTGGTGACGCCGTTCCAGGGCGTCACCAAGGACAACAACCTGCGACCCGACTCGAGCCTCGAGAAGCTCGCCAAGCTCAAGCCCGTGTTCGGCAAGTCGTTCGGCGACGAGGCCACCATGACGGCGGCCAACTCGACGCCGCTGTCCGACGGGGCGTCGGTCGTGCTGCTTGCGTCCGAGGACGAGGCAGCGAAGCACGGCTGGACGCCCGAGGCCTACTTCGTCGACTACGAGACCGCTGCGGTCGACTACGTGTCGGGCGCCGAGGGCCTGCTGATGGCACCGGTCTACGCCGTGCCGCGCATGCTCGCGCGTCAGGGCCTGACGCTGCAGGACTTCGACTTCTACGAGATCCACGAGGCGTTCGC
>JBEVGQ010000299.1:0-20478 GCA_040511655.1 Aeromicrobium sp.
ACGAGCACAGGAGCCCGATCAGCACCGCGAGCCAGCCGAAGCCGACGGCGACGACCATGCGGGCCGGGATGCTGGACGTCCACGGCCCGGCGGCGACGGACGGGGCGAGCAGCAGGCCGACGACCAGCAGCGAGCCGACGGCCTGGTACGACGAGACGACGGCGAGCGTCACCAGGGCGACGAGGGCGAGCTGGGCCAGCTGCGGCCGCAGGCCGAGGGTCGCGGCGATCCGGCGGTCGAAGGCCGCCGCGACGAACGAGCGGTGCAGCGTCGCCGTCACGACGACCGCGACCGCTGCCGCGACGAGCAGGGCCACGAGATCGGCCCCGTCGATCGCGAGCACGTCGCCGAACAGGATCGCGGTCGCGTCGGTGGCATAGCTGCGCGAGTGCGACACGATGATGACGCCGAGCGACAGCATCGCGACGAACAGCAGGCCGATGCTCGTGTCGTACGACAGGCGGCCGCGTCGCTGCAGCACGCCGACCAGCGCGCTCATCGCGATGGCGCTCGCTGCTCCGCCGAGCATCACGGGGGCACCGATGACGGTGGCGAGCGCAACTCCCGGGAGCATCCCGTGGCCGATCGCCTCGCCCAGGAAGGCCATGCCGCGGATGACGACCCAGGTGCCGACGACGCCGCAGATCACGGCCGCGAGTCCGCCGCCGAGCAGCGCGCGCAGCACGAAGTCCGCGGAGAAGGGATCTGTCAGCCAGGGCACGCCGAGGAACCTATATGCAATCGGGAATCATTATCAAATTGGGTATGCTGGTCGGCATGACCCAGCACGTGGCCCTGCGCGCCCGCGGCCTGCACTACTCCTTCGGCGAGACTGCGGTGTTGCACGACGTCGACCTCGACCTGCCGCGGGGTGTCGTCACGGCCATCGCTGGACCCAACGGGGCAGGCAAGTCGACGCTCGTCGAGCTGCTCGCAGGCGTCCGCCCCCTGCAACAGGGCACGGTCGACTGTGCCGACGACATCGCGCTGGTCGTGCAGCGCCCCACGGTGCCCGACTCGCTGCCGGTGACGGTCCGCGACGTCGTGACGATGGGCACGTGGAGCGCCCGCGTCCCGCGTCGCGGACGTCCCGGACGTGCGGCGAGGACGACGCGGGTCGCCCAGGCGCTCGACCAGGTCGGCCTGGGCCATCTCGCATCGAGGCCCTTCGCGCAGCTCTCGGGTGGTCAGCGACAACGCACGCTGATCGCGCAGGGGCTCGTGCGAGAGGCGCGCGTGTTCCTGCTCGACGAGCCCGCCGCCGGACTCGATGCCTCCAGCCGGGAGCAGACCCGCCTGCTGCTGGCCACTGCCGCGAGCGGTGGCGCGGCCGTGGCCTGCGTGACGCACGACGAGGCGTCGATCGCCGCCGCCGACCGGGTCGTCAGGCTCGACGGCGGTCGCTGCGTGGGCTGAGCCGGACGGGTCGGCGGACGACGCAGGATTGCTCGCGGTGCGACGTGACGGCTGCGCCTCCCACGCACACGAGTGTGCCTTTTGTACGACTCGTCACGATCGCAGACCATGAGGCATGATCATCGGATTTTGGGTCCTCGCGGCGCTTCTCGCCATCTTCTACCTGTACGCCGGAGCGGTGAAGATCGTTCGCAGCCAAGAAGAGCTGCAGCCGATGATGGAGTGGGTGGGGACGCTGGTCCCCATGTCAGCCGTGAGAGCGATCGGCGGCGTGGAGGTGCTGGGCGCGATCGGCCTGGTGGTGCCCGCCCTGACCGGGGTGGCGGTGGATCTGGCGATGTGGGCGGCGCTGGGTCTCGCGGTCCTCCAGTGTCTTGCCTTCGTCGTGCATCTGCGCAGCGGCGGGCTTCGGGACACCGTCATGAACGTGGTGCTCGTCGCCGTTGCCTTGTCGACGGCGTGGTTGGCCACGTCACTGTGACGCGAGGGTCGGCTCACGACGGCACCGACGTCGCGAGTGGGCGCGGGCGATGCAGCGCCTCCCCCTCGATGTCGACCCTCGGCAGGATCCTGTCGAGCCACGCCGGCAGCCACCAGGCACGCTCGCCCATCACGTACATGAGCGCCGGGATCAGGCACATCCGCACCACGAAGGCATCGAACAGCACCGCGGTGGCCAGACCGAAGCCCATCGACTTGATCATGGGGTCCGGCATGAAGATGAAGCCGGAGAACACCGCCGTCATGATGAGCGCGGCAGCGGTCACGACCCGGGCGGAGCTGCGGAAGCCGTCGACGACTGCCTCCCGCGGATCGGCACCGTGCACATAGGCCTCACGGATCCGCGTCACCAGGAAGACCTGGTAGTCCATGGCCAGCCCGAACACCACCCCGATGAGGAAGATCGGGAGGAAGCTGACGATCGGCTGTCCGGGGAACAGTCCGAAGGTGCCCTTCTGGAAGATGCCGACGGTCGCCCCGATCGTGGCCAGGATCGTGAGCAGGAATCCCAAGGTCGCGGTCAGCGGCACGAGGATCGATCGGAACACCAGGATCAGCAGCAGGAAGGCGAGCCCGATGACGATGCCGAGGTACGGCACCATGGCCCCGCTGAGCGTCGCCGAGATGTCGGCCTGCACAGCCGACGCTCCCGTGACTCCGATCGAGGCACCGGTCTGGTCCTCGATCGCCGAGGTGTCCCGCAGTGCCTTCAGCAACGCGTCGCTCCTGACGTCCTGCGGACCGGTCGCCGACTGGATCATCACCGTGGCGCCGTTCTCGTTCGACCCGACCAGCACGGCGTGCGCGACGTTGTCGAGGCCACCGGCCCAGTCCGTGATCTCGCGGTAGGCGTTCTGCTGCTCGCGCGGGGCGATGTCGCGTCCGTCGACGACCACCACGAGAGGTGAGAGCTTGCCTGGTCCGAACGATCCGGTCACCAGGTCTGACGCTCGGCGGGCGGAGGTGTCCTTCGGGGCCGTGGAGTCGCCAGGCATGCCGAGGTGGATGTCCATCGCCGGCAGGGCGACGGCTCCCAGCCCGACGACGACCACCATCGCCCACGCGTAGGGGGCCTTGGCGACGATGCGTGCCCAGCGCACGCCGTGGTTGACGATCTGTCCCGAGGGCTCGCGGCGCGGGACGGATCGGCGGAACCGGCCTGCGAACATCCTCGAACCGAGCAGGCCGCCCACCGCCGGAATGAGCGTCAGCGCGATCAGGACTGCGATGCTCACGGTCGCGGCGGCGCCGAGACCCATGGCGGTCAGGAAGGGGATGCCGACGACACTGAGCGCGGCGAGGGCGATGATGACCGTGAGGCCGGCGAAGACGACGGCCGAGCCGGCCGTCCCGACGGCAATCCCCATCGCCTCCTCGCGGGTGTCCGTGAGGTCGAGCTCGCTGCGGTAGCGGGCGAGGATGAACAGGGCGTAGTCGATGCCCACGGCCAGTCCGAGCATCGACGCCAGGATCGTGGTCGAGTCGGGCACCTCGATGAAGGCGGTCAGGGCCGTGATACCGGCGATCCCCAGGCCGACGCCGAGCCCCGCGGTGACGATCGGCATGCCGGCCGACACCAAGGAGCCGAAGGTGAGGGCCAGGATGATCAGCGCGACCCCGAGGCCGATCAGCTCGGCGGTCGCGCCGCCGCTGTCCATCGTCTCCGTCGCCGTTCCGGACGCTTCGACCGTCAGTCCGGCGTCGCGAGCGGTCTGCATGGCGTCGGTGAGCTGCTGCTGCAGGGCCGGGGTCACGTCGGTCGCATCCGCCAGGCCGAGGGCGAACTCGATCGTGCCCACCCGTCCGTCCTTCGACAAGGGCAGGGAGGGAGCCAGCTGCTCGTCGGGGACGTGGTCGATCGTCGACAGGTTGCGCACGAGACTGTCGATCGCGCCGGCGTACGGCTGCTCGGCCAGGGTCGAGCCCTTCGGCGCGGCGAGGGCGATGGAGACCGACGGCGCCTCGACGTCCTGGGCACCCGGGAAGAGCTCCTGCTGGAGATCGGCGGCCTTCATCGAGGCGATGCCCGGCATCGTGAAGGTGCTGGTCATTGGCTTGGAGAAGGCGACGGCCACGGTGCCGATGACGAGCAGGGCGACGAGCCACGCAGCCAGGAACAGGGGCCACCGCCGGTAGGCGCACGTGCCGAGGCGGTAGAGAAGTGCTGCCATGAGGGAGTCCTGAGGGGGTAGGAGGATGAGCGACCGGAAGGCGCACGCCCACCGTAGGATGGCTCGTATGCGCATGGCTGCCAACGAGTACCCCAGAACGGCCAACACTCGTTCCGCTGCCGGATCGCCGATCCTGAGCCTCGGTCACAGGAGCGACAGCGACGACATGCGGGCCTACGAGAACGTCCACTCGCACCCCGAGCCCAAGCTGCTCTGGACATCGAGCGCGACCCTGAGCGTCACGACGGCCTCGCGTACGTGGCTGATACCGCCCGGATACGGTCTGTGGATCCCCGGCGGCCACGATCACGGGGTGGCAACGCTGCGCTTCGGCGCTGGCTCGATCATCACCTTCGCTCCCGACCGCTGTCCCATCGACTGGGTCGAGCCCACCGGGGTCGAGATCGGCCCCCTGCTCCTCGAGCTGATCGCTCACCTGCAGGGTGCCCGTCCAGACGATGCCACTCGCGGACCGGCCGAGACGCTGATGTTCGCACTTCTCACTCCTCTGCCGACGCACGACATCAACCTGTCGATGCCGCTCGACCTGCGGATCCGCACGATCGCCGAGCGGCTGGTCGCCGATCCGGCCGATGCTCGCGAGCTCGCCTTCTGGGCCGACGAGGTGCACGCCAGCGTCCGCACGCTGTCAAGACTGTTTCGTGCCGAGACCGGCTTGAGCTTCGCCCAGTGGCGCACGCAGGCGCGCATCCGCGCCGCGATCCATCTGCTCGCCGACGGCGAGCCGGTCAACGTCACGGCGCGCGCCGTGGGCTACACCAAGCCGAGCGCCTTCATCGACACCTTCCGCCGCGTGACGGGGCAGACGCCCGGCACCTACCTCAAGGGGCCTGCCGCCCTCCAGGAGTGACCAGCCCACCTCGCCTCGTCGCGCCCAAGGTGGCCGTTCCGGGGTATTGCCTGGCCCCCACAGACCGGATGGCCGGCCTAGCGTCGTGGTGTGAGCACCCCGATGCATGGAGGAACGATGAACGACGACAGAGCTCGGATCCTGGTCTCCGGTGCCAGCGTGGCCGGGTTGACCGTGGCGCACTGGCTGCACCGCTACGGGTTCGACGTGACCGTGATCGAACGAGCGGCGGGACTGCGCCCCGGAGGGCAGGCGCTGGACGTGCGCGGGCCGGGGCTCGAGGTCGCACGCCGGATGGGCGTGCTCGACGAGCTGCGTCGACGCACCACCGAGCTGCGGGGCATGTCGATGGTCGACGAGTCGGGCGAAGAGGTCTACCGCACCGAGGAGCGCACGCTGACTGGCGGGCGTCTGGACTCCGACGATGTCGAGGTCCTCCGCGACGACCTGATCGACACGCTCCATGCGGCAGTCGACTCCGACGTGACCTTCGTGTTCGACGACAGGATCACGGCACTTCGTCAGGACGAGCGCGGAGTCGTGGTGGAGTTCGCGCG
The DNA here is from genome assembly GCA_040511655.1 of Aeromicrobium sp. Classification (GTDB taxonomy): domain Bacteria; phylum Actinomycetota; class Actinomycetes; order Propionibacteriales; family Nocardioidaceae; genus Aeromicrobium. The sequence goes on from JBEVGQ010000299.1 coordinate 5,517, forward strand.
GGCCGCGCCTGACACGTTCGACGCCGTGATCGGTGCCGATGGCACCCACTCGAGCACCCGCCGACTGGCCTTCGGGCCCGAGGAGGACTTCTTGCGCTACATGGGCGGCTACGTCGCGGTGATGACGATCCCCAACTTTCTCGGCATGGATCACTGGCAGACGTTCCTGATGGCCGGAGATGCCGGAGCGGGCGTGATCGGCATGGACGAGAACGCGCCCGCGCGCGCCTACCTCGGCTTCCAGGTCGACGATCCGATCGACTACGACTACTGGGACGTGGCAGCTCAGAAGCACGTGCTGGCCGAGCGGACCGGCCACCTCGGCTGGGTGGTCCCACAGATCCTCGAGCACATGCGCGACGCCACGAGCTTCCACTTCGACTCCCGGAGCCAGGTCATCATGGAGCATTGGACCGACGGCCGAGTGGCCCTGGTCGGCGACGCGGGCTACGCCGTCTCGTTGACCACCGGGCAGGGCGCCACGATGGCGATGGTCGGTGCCTACGTCCTCGCCGGCGAGCTCGCAGCCTCGTACGGCGACCCCGCCGTCGGCATCGCGCACTACGAGGACGAGCTCCGGGTCTACGTGTTGCGCGGTCAGGCTGCCGCGCGACGGCTCAACGAGGTGAGTGCCGCCGGTGACGACGAGGGCCCGGGCGATGTCGCGGACTTCGCGGACTTCGGGGACATGGTGGAGCATCTGCCGCTCAAGTACTACAGCCGTGAAGGACGCCTTCGCGCCGTCCGATGATCACGACTGCGAGCGATCGACGGGCATGACGTGCTGGAAGACGGCAACCAGGACGACGCCGGTCGCCAGATGCGTCAGCATGAGCGCGATCACTGCTCCGGCGCTCGTTCCCGGCTCCGATCCGCCCACCCACATGATGACGTCGGGGATCAGCGAGACGAGCACGACCGCCGGGGCGGCCACGCGGAAGACCGCCCACGGACGAGCGACGCGTCGGGCGATGACGAACCAACCCACCGCGCCGACGACGGTGCCGAAGATCGTGGGCACCACCAGCTCGGCCGGTGCCAGCGGGCTGAAGTCCGAGGACGCACCGACGGAACGAGCGACGGCACCGATGGCGACGTTGGCGGCGATCGCTGCCACACCGCCGACGATCATTGCCAGGACGAGGTCCCTGCCCCTGGGATCTGTGCGTCCGCGTGGTCCTACGGGTGGGTGTGCGGTGCTCATGGGGTGGCTCCTTGACGGCAGGCGATCCGCCACGCGGTGCGCGTGACGGGAGATCGTGACCTCGCGCGGCGCCAGTATCGCCTCGTTCTCAGCCCGCTACAAAAGGCACATGAGTGTGCCTGTGACCCTGATCGCCGGTGGGGGCGAGGCTAGGGGGAGCCGTCCTGAGGCGCGCCACGATCGCGGGAATGTTCGGGTCGCGCATCGTAGGCGACCTGGTGGTCCTCGATCTGCGGGTTGTAGTCGACCGCCCATTCGGCGAGGGTCACGGCAGGCCCGATCAGCGTTCGCCCAGTCGCCGTGAGCTCGTACTCCACACGAGGAGGCACCTCGGCGTATGCGGTCCGCGACACGAGACCGTCCCGCTCCAGATTTCTCAGCGTCCGCGTCAGCATCCGCTGCGAGATGCCCGAGACGCGTGTGTGCAACTGGGAGAACCGCAAGGGGGAATCATCGAGTGTGGCGATGATCAGCAGGCTCCACTTGTCGCCGATCCGGTCGAGGATCCCGCGGATCGCTCGTCCGCCGTCTCCGCGGATCAGGCAGGACTTCTCGTACTTGGACACATTCTCTCCTGCTGGATGTGGACATCTGCATGCATGGTGCGCGCTTCGCATCGGCGGTCCGTGGCCTTTGGTTACCAACAGTAACGAAGGAAAGGTGTTCAGACGTCCACCGAGACGACTGCCGCCGCGAGCAGCAGGCCGATGCTGGTGTCGTACGAAAGCCGGCCTCGACGCTGGAGGACGAGAGTTCTGGTCCGGGTGATTGACGTCACAGGTCCGTGGCCCTATGTTGAACTGAACAAGGTTCAATCTAGGAGACCAAATGAGGAAGACAAGTCTGCGGCTCGGGGCGCTCGCAGTGGGTGTGGCTCTGACGATGTCCGCGTGCGGCGGCGGCAGTGACGACAAGGCCAGTGGCCCGGTCAAGGGCGACTGGGACAGCGTCCTGGCGGCCGCCGACAAGGAGGGCAGCGTGCTGCTGTACTCCAGCCAGAACCCGGTGCGTCTCGACGCGCTCAAGGCGGCGTTCACGAAGAAGTACCCCAAGATCAAGATGGAGTACGTCCGCGGCACGGACGCCGAGCTCAACCCGAAGATCGAGGTCGAGAATCGCACCGGCAAGGGTTCGGCCGACGTCCACATGGTCACGGATCCCTCCTGGATCGAGACGGCCGCGAAGTCGGGCAAGTTCTCGACCGACATCGTCGGGCCCGACTTCGACGCCGAAGCCTTCGATCGCGCCAAGAACGTCATCGACGACAAGTTCTTCCTCACGAGTGCCGCGGTCTTCGCGATGGGCTGGAACACCAAGGACGCTCCCGACGGACTCACCACGCCGCAGGACGTCCTCGACCCGAAGTACAAGGGCAAGATCGGCATCACGAATCCGCAGGGCATCGCGGCGTACGTCGACTTCTACAAGTTCTACGAGAAGAACTTCGGCCCCGACTTCCTCGAGAAGCTGGCCGCGCAGAAGCCGCGCATCTACCCCAGCGCCCTCGGCATCGCGCAGGCGCTGACGTCGGGTGAGATCGCGGTCGCGCCGGGCGTGCAGCCGCTGGTCGCCGAGGTCAAGAGCGGCGCACCCGTCGACTGGAAGCTGCCCGATCCCGCTTGGGGCACGCCCTGGTACACCCACGTGCTGAGCGCTGCGCCGCACCCGAACGCGGCGCAGGTGCTGGCCGATTTCATGATCACACCCGAAGGTCAGTCCGCACTCAACACGGGCTACGCCTCGGTGTACGGCAAGACCGACGGCGCCGTCGCCGACGCCTCGGACGTGAAGCTGCCCGATCCCAAGGAGCTGACGCCCGAGAAGATCGCGGCGTACCAGCAGCAGTGGGAGAAGCTCTTCCTGAAGTGATCTGACGCAGGCTGCTTGACCGGCGGCGCCGGTGGGACTCGATCCCGCCGGCGCCGCCGTCGTGTCAGCGGTCGAGCGCGATGAACCCCGCAGAGACGAGGCACAGCACGATCACCAGGCCGGCGAGCACGCACGGGGCGACGATGGGGATCGTGTCGTCGTGCATGACCGCGATGCGTCGAGCATGCAGGCGGGGCAGCGCGGTCAGCATGAAGCCGGCCAGGCATGCGGACGTGACGGCCAGGAGTGCGAGGGCCGCGGTCTCGGCCCGCATGGCGCGCACCGCGAGCACGGCGGTCGCCTCGACCGCCAGGGCGGTCCTGACCCACGCCATCGTGGTGCGCTCTGCCTGCAGGCCCCCGTCGGACGACGACGCGTCGGCGTCACTCACGACAGGATGATCCAGCAGCTGGTCACGACCGCCGCGAGCAGCAGGGCAGCGACCGGCAGGGCCACGAAGGGGATCGGCAGCGGCCGGTGCTGTCGCATCGCGACCTGGACGGCGTACCAGCGCTGCAGCGACGCTCCGGTGATGAGTGCCGCCGTGAGCAGCATCGTGAGCGCCACGGGCTTGACGAGGTGGTGAGGGATCGAGTCCTGGCCGAAGGCGTAGACGGCCAGCCCGCCCGCGACGAATCCCAGTGACGTGCGGACCCAGGCGAGCAGGGTGCGCTCGTTCGCCAGGCTGAAGCGTGGGTCGGGCTCGTCGCCGGCTCGCAGGGCGTCGAGGAAGAGCCGGGTCACGATGCTGCCGTGACGCGACGCACGGGTGCGGGGATCCAGTCGCCGCTGACGACGTCGGGGCCTGGCGAGTAGACGCGCAGCACGAGGAAGAACTCGCCGGGAGGGGCGGGAAGCCAGCTTCCGTCCGACGCCGGCGCCTGACCGATCGTGATGCGCCCGTCGGTCGCCACGTCGCGTGCCCCCGAGAAGCTGCCCACGCTGTAGCGGGCGTCGGGCGCGTCCCACAGATGCCCGGTCGAGGCCTCGTAGAGCGTCACGCTCCAGAAGGCGTGCGTCGTCGGGGGCGGGTCGAGGTCGAGACGGTAGACGGCGCCGTCACGGCCGTCGAGCCGTACGTCGTGCTCGTCGACGTACGTGTTGAACGAGGTGTTCTCGTCGACGACGTTGGCGGCGAGCCCGACGAAGTTCATGACGGCGCGGTTCAGGTAGTTGTACCCGTGCCGGCCCTTGTCGGCGACGCGCGTCCATCCGGAGACGGTGCGGGTGCCGAGCAGGGGGCGACTCGCGTCGAGGAGCGCGAGGGCCTCCCGGTAGCCGCGTTCGATGCCCCGGCTCGCGGGCTCGTCGTCGGGGTCCGTCAGCTGACGCAAGCGCATGACCAGGGCAGTCTCCTCGAGTCGGTGTCCTTGCAAGCGCAGGGCGGAGGCGAGGGTGGCGAGGAAGGCGTCGGCGTCGTCCTCGACGTCACCGAAGGCGGGCTCGACGGAGAGGGTCGATGGACCACCGAGCGGTATGAGCGTCACGGCGTCCTGCAGGGCTCTGACCTCGTCGAGGTCGTCGCGCCCGACCTGGATGCGCATCAGGGCCCAGGTGACGGGCGAGCCCACTGGTAGAACGGTGACTCCGTCCTCGCCGGCGACCTCGGGGTCTCCGGGAGCCACGAGACGGATGCGCCGCGCGTCTCCGATCGTCCGGCGGCTGATGTTCTGGGTGTTGCTGGCGGCATCGAGCAGCTGCACCGTGAAGTAGCGGTCGCCGAGGTCGGGCAGGCAGACGTCGACCGGCCCGGACGTCAGGTCGATCCAGGCGCTCGAGTAGAGCGTGTCGACGTTCGGCACGCGAAAGGCCGCGAAGCCCGGCTTCGCCAGGTCGCGCTCGTGCGCGAAGGTGTTCATCGGCCGCTCGGCGGCCTCGCGCTGGAGCAAGGCGTGCTGCCACACGATCGGCAGTCCGAACACGGTCGCCTGGTGGGCGAGGTCGCGGAACCAGCTCTCACGTGCGGCGTCGTCCGACGGCACGGAGTCTCGACGGGGGGACGGCACCCACGCAGGGTCGAGCTGTATGTCTGTCGTGCGTCCGTCCATGCCGCGCTCCTCAGTGCTCTTCGCTACAGTTCCTAACTGAACTTAGTTCAATGGCGTAGGAGGGGCAATGATGGCGGATTTCTCGTCGTGGGGCGACGTCGAGCAGGCTGCCGAGCGGCTGCAGGTCTGGGGCTTCCCGCTGGTCTTCGCGCAACGCGTGCGGCTCAACTTCACGCAGCCTGTCGACCCGGACGGTCGTCGCCCGCCGACGTCGGCCGGTGCCGCGGTCGACACGTTCGGTCATCAGCGGGAGCTCTCGACCCCTGAGCTGCGCGTGGGCGTGGCGCCGAACGTCGACACCCTCTACTCGGTGGCGTGGGTGGACCTCGACGCCGGACCGAGGCGGCTCGTCCTGCCCGACTTCGGCGATCGCTACTACAGCGTGCAGGTGGCGCTGTCCGACACGAGCAGCCCGTGGGCGCTGGGACGACGGACGCACGGGGGGAGGCTGCCGGCCCTGACGCTCCGACGGGGCAGCCTCGCCGCTCGCGAGAGTGGCGACGGTATCGAGCTCGCGACGCCTCACCGCTACCTCATGCTGTGCGTGCGCATCCTCGTCGAGCCCGATGACCCGCACGACCTGGTGCGCGTCCACGCGCTGCAGGACTCGATCGCGCTGACCGCCGCGGCGGGCGTGGGCGGGCAGGCGTCGTCGACGCGCGAGCGCGACATCGCTCTTGCTGCTGTCGATCGTGCCGACGAGATCGGCGATCCGTCCGCCTTCGGGAGAGCGATGGCCGCCGTGGTCGCCGACAGCGCGCCCGAGTCGGTCCCGCCAGGCGTGCTCGCCGATCTCGAGACGTGTGCACGGTCGCGCCCCGAAGCCGTCGCTGCGGGCCTGTCGGCCGGGTTGGAGCGCATCGACGGCCATGTGCGTGGCATGGGCGACGTGGTCGACGGGTGGGCCGTGAACTGGCGGGGACCCGACTTCGGGGACGACGTGCTGCTGCGCGCCGCGGTCGCGTACTCGCAGATCTTCGTGAACCCGGCAGTGGAAGCCGTCTATCCGGTGTGCGAGACCGATGCCGACGGGGCGTCCCTCGATGCGACGAGCGGCGACTACGAGATCGTCTTCCCTGCTGACGACCTGCCTCCCGTCGACTCCTTCTGGTCGTTGACGATGTACCACGCAGCGGGTCTGCTGGTCGCCAACGAGGCCCGTCGGTACGCCATCGGTGACCGGACTCCTGGTCTTCGACGGTCGGACGACGGCTCGCTGGTCGTCCGTCTCTCGTCGTCGCGACCGCCGGAGGGGGAGGCCAACTGGCTGCCCGCTCCGGACGGCCCGTTCCGCCTGATGCTGCGGTTGTACGGTCCGCAGGACGACTCGTGGCGGCCTCCCCCTGTGCGCCGGATCGATGCGTGACCGGTGATTGACGTCACATGGGGCCGACCGTACACTGAACTGAGATCGGTTCATTTAGGAGACACATGACTGCGAGCCTCGCGGGACGCACCGCGCTCGTCACGGGAGCCGCCAGCGGCATCGGGGCGGCCACGGCCACGTTGCTCGCGCAGCGTGGTGCGCGCGTCGTGCTGACGGACGTCGACGTCGATGCCGGCGCCCGTCTGGCGGCCGAGCTCGGGGTGGAGGCGCGGTTCGAGGTGCTCGACGTGACCACCGAGGCCGACTGGGACGCCGTCTGCGATGGCCTCGTCGAGAGGGGGTCGTTCGACCTCCTCGTCCACTCGGCCGGAGCGGCGTCACGCTCGACCCTGGCCGACACCTCGGTCGATGAGTTTCGTCGCATGATCGAGCTGAACCTCGTGGCAACGTTCCTCGCACTTCGGGCCGCCGCGCGCTCGATGGCCTCCGGCGGCGCGGTGGTGACGCTGTCGTCGCTGCGCGGCGTGCTGGCGACCACCGGGCTCGGTGCGTACGGCGCATCCAAGTTCGGCGTCCGCGCTCTCTCGCGGGTCGCCTCGCTCGAGCTGGCCGAGCGCGGCATCCGCGTCAACGCGGTGTGCCCCGGCAGCATCGACACGCCGATCACCGACGGGCCGGGCTTCGACGACACCGACATGGATGCCTACATGCGCTCGATCCCGCTCGGTCGTCGCGGTACGCCCGACGAGGTGGCGTCGACGATCGCGTTCCTGCTGAGCGACGAGGCGTCGTACGTGACCGGCACCGACTTCATCATCGACGGCGGCACCGCAGCCGGCCGTTCCACCCCCGTCAAGACGACGACCTGACCGAAGGTGACACAGATGTCCGGAATCACGATCTCCAACCTGACCAAGCGGTTCGGCAGCAACACCATCGTGGACGATCTCGAGCTGACGATCGGCGAGGGTGAGTTCGTCGTCCTGCTCGGACCCAGCGGCTGCGGCAAGACGACGACGCTGCGGTGCCTCGCCGGCCTGGAGACGCCCGAGGGCGGGTCGATCTCGTTCGGGGACCGCACGGTCTTCGACGCCAAGACGCACACCGACGTCGCCACCCACCGGCGCAACATCGGGATGATCTTCCAGTCGTACGCCCTGTGGCCGCACATGACCGTCCGCGACAACATCGGCTACCCGCTCAAGGTGCGTCGCAAGAAGGAGGCGCTGCGCAGCGGTGCCGTCGACAAGGCGGCCGCGATGGTCGACTGCGACCACCTGCTCGACCGCTACCCGTCGCAGCTCAGCGGCGGCCAGCAGCAGCGGGTCGCCGTCGCGCGCGGCCTGGTCGCCGAGCCCGACCTGGTGCTGTTCGACGAGCCCCTCAGCAACCTCGACGCCCGCCTGCGCGACCAGGTGCGCACGCAGATCCACCAGCTGCACCAGCGACTCGGGTTCAGCGCGGTCTTCGTGACCCACGACCAGTCCGAGGCCTTTGCGCTGGGCGACCGGCTGGCCATCATGAAGGGCGGACGGCTCGAGCAGTGCGACACGCCGCAGCGCGTGTTCGACGAGCCGGGGTCCGACTACGTGGCCGCCTTCATCGGGATGGGCAACCGGCTCGCCCTGACCCGCCACCACGAGGGCTGGCAGACCGCCAACGGCGACGTGCTCGACCTCGGCTCGCGATCGCCCGAGCGGGGGGGAGCCGACGAGATCATCGCGCGGCTGCGTCCGGCCGACCTGCACCTGCACCGGTCGGGCGAGGACGCCCCGCAGGGGTCCACCGTCCTGCACGCCACCCTCGTCACCACCGAGTTCGGCGGACGCCACTACGACGTGCTGGTCGACGTCGCCGGCGAGCGGCTGACCCTGCAGGCCGACACCCGCGAGCACGGCGCGTGGCTGCCGGGCGCCGACGAAGGTGCGCCGGTCGTCGTGAGCTTCAACCCGTCCGACGTGCGCACCTACGCCGCCGACTCGGCGTCGTCGGCCGAGCGCGAGACGGTGGCTGTCTGATGGCCGCGGTGCTCGCCGCTCCGATGAGCCGACTGCGCTCGCGCGGGTGGGGCGGCCGGATCGGCTACCTCGTGCTGGCCGCGGCGCTGATCTACATGATCGTGCTGCCGCTGTACCGCCTGCAGTCGCTGGCGTTCGCCGACGGGGCGCAGGGCTACACGTCGCAGTACGGACGCGACGACATCGGCGAGGTCATCTGGACGACGGTGCAGCTGGCGTTCTTCTCGCTGGTCATCGCGATGGTGCTCGGCACGATCCTCGCGTTCGCGACCAGCCGCCTGCCGCGGAGGTTCGCGTTCCTGCGCATCGTCCCGGTGCTGCCGATCGTGCTGCCCGCCGTCGCCAACGTCGTGGGCTGGGCCTTCCTGCTCTCGCCGGGCCCCGGCTACCTCAACGCCGCGATGCGTCACCTCCCGTGGTGGAACCACCTCGAGAGCGGCCCGATCGACATCTACACGCCGACCTGGATCATCATCCTGACCGGGTTCGGGCTCACCTCGTTCGTCTACCTCTTCGTCAGCGCCGGCATGGCGTCCATCAGCGCCGAGCACCTCGAGGCGGCCCAGACGAGCGGCTCGTCGACGATCGGCGTGTTCTTCCGCGTCGTGCTGCCGCTCCTGCGGCCGTCCCTCATCTACGGCGGCGGCGTGGCGCTCCTGCTGGGTCTCGGCCAGTTCACGGGGCCCCTCCTGCTGGGGTCCAACACCGGCGTCAAGGTGCTCACGACCGAGATGTACCGGCGCGTCTCGGAGTCGCCGTCCGACTTCGCGGCCGCCGCGGCGGCCGGCTCGCCGCTCGTCGTGCTGGGGCTGGTCGTGGTGCTCGGGCAGAAGCTGCTGCTGGGCGACCAGACCCGCTTCGTCACCCACGGAGGCAAGGCGTTCAAGTCGGCGCCGGTCCGCTCGCGCTGGGCCGTCGCGACGATCATCGTCTACGGCATCGTCGCGCTGGTGCTGCCCCTGATCGGTCTGATCCTGGTCGCGCTGACGCCGTACTGGTCGTCGTCGATCAGCTGGGGCCTGCTGACGCTCGACAACTTCCGCACGCTGTTCCAGACGTCCGACATCATGGACTCGGTCGTCACGAGCGTCGTCGCGTCGTCCATCGCGGTGCTGTTCTGCGTGCCGATCGGCTTCATGATCGCCAACCTGCTGGTGCGCGGCCGGCGCTACCCCGTGATCCGCCTGGTGGCCGACCTCGTGTCGGCGCTCCCGCTCGGCATCCCTGCCGTCATCTTCGGCGTCGGCTTCCTCCTGACCTACACCGAGCCGCCGATCATCCTGTACGGCACCCGGACGGTGATCGTGCTGGTCTACATCGTGCTGATGATCCCGTTCGCGACGCGCCTGCAGATGACGGCGCTGCTGGCGCTGGGAGAGACCTACATCGAGGCGTCCGCGACCAGCGGGGCCAACTCGTTCACGACGAACGTCCGGATCATCCTGCCGCTGATGCGGCCGGCGGTCCTGAGCGCGGTCGCGCTCATGTTCATCCTGCTGACGCACGAGTTCGCCGCCTCGCTGCTGGTGCGCTCGCCGACGACCCAGGTGATGGGCACCCGCCTGTACGACCTGTGGGCCAACGGGTCGTACCCGCTCGTCGCGGCCATGGCGTTGCTGATGACTGCGGTCACGGGTCTGGGTGTCGCCCTGGCGATGCTGATCGGCGGCCGCAACGTCCTCGACAACCTCTGACATGTTCGAGCACGCGTTCTCGACCTTCCGTCTGCGCGGCCTCGAGCTGCGCAACCGTCTGGTCTCGCTGCCCGCCGGGACGAGCCTGGTCGAGGACGGGGTGCCGACCGCCGGCGACGTCGAGCACGTGGAGCGGCTGGCCGCCGGTGGCGTCGGCCTGATCATCACCGGTGCCGCGGTCGTCCACCCGTCGTCCTTCCCCCGCAACGGCAAGCTCGTCGCCGCCTACCTCGATGACGTGGTGCCGGCGATGCGTCACAAGGCCGAGGCGGCCCACCGTCACGGTGCCTTCATGATCGGCCAGCTGGTGCACCTGGGCCGGGAGGGCATCGGTGCCGAGGCCGACGTCCCGTCGGTGGCGCCCTCGGCCGTCCGCACCGCGCGCGACGCCTACCCGCCGCACGTCCTGACGTCCGACGAGATCCGTGACCAGGTGGACGCCTGGGGGCTGTCGGCGCGCCACCTCGAGCTGGCGGGACTCGACGGCGTCGAGATCCACGCGGCGCACGGGTACCTCGTCGCGCAGTTCATGTCGCCGACCACGAATCGGCGCACCGACGAGCACGGCGGCGACCTCGTCGGCCGGCTGCGGTTCCTCGACGAGGTCGTCGACGCGATCCGCGGCGCGACGGGGCCCGACTTCGTGCTCGGCGTCCGCCTGAGCGCCGAGGAGGAGGTGCCGGGAGGCACCGGCATCGACCACTGCCTGCTCGTGGCCGAGCACCTGGCGGCCCGCGGCGACGTCGACTACCTGAGCATCACGCACGGCACACGCGGCTCGTACGTGAAGGACTCGACCGGACCCGACGCGGTCGCCGTCGAGTCCGCGGCGCGGGTGCGGGCCGCGACGGGACTCCCCGTCCTGGTGGGTCAGCGGATCCGCGACGCGGGAACAGCCGACACGGTGGTGCGCACGGGCCAGGCCGACCTCGTCGGCATGGCGCGGGCGCTCATCGCCGACCCCGAGCTGCCCGACAAGTCGCGGGACGGCCGCCTCGACCAGGTGCGCAGCTGCATCGGCGTCAATCAGGACTGCCGGGCCTTCGACCCGCATCTTCACTGCGCCGTCAACGCCGAGGTCGGCCGCGGCCGTCATCCGGGGCTGACGACGCCGGTCGAGCGTCCGCGGGAGGTCCATGTCGTCGGCGCGGGCCCGGCCGGTCTCGAGGCGGCTCGTGTCGCAGCCCTGAGGGGGCACCGGGTCACGCTGTACGAGGCGGCGCCCCGCACCGGGGGAGCGCTGCTGCTTGCCGCTTCGGCCCCGCACCGCGCCGCGCTGCTCGACGTCGTCGACCACCTCGAGCGCGAGGTGCGGCGCCTGCGGGTCGAGGTGCACCTCGGTGCCCCCATCTCGCCCGACGACCTCCTCGAGATCAGGAGCATGGCCGACGACGTCGTCCTGGCGACGGGTGCCGAGTCGGGCCCCACGCCGGAGGAGGCGGCGGGCCGCCTCGTCCTGTCGGTCGAGGACGTCCTCGGGGCGGGCCCGATGGCGCCTCAGGGCGGCGGCGTGGCGATGGTCTACGACGAGTCGGACGGCTTCTGGCCGGCGTTCAGCGCCGCGGAGTCACTGGCTCGATCGGGATGGTCGGTGCACGTCGCGACGGCCCTCACGGCCTGCGCACCGCGCGTGCCGCACGAGAGCCAAGGCCCTCTGCTCGCCCGGTTGGCCTCCGCCGGCACGCGGGTGACGACCGCGCACCGCTTGGAGCCGGCCGGAGCCGGCTGGGCGCTGGCACCGGTGTTCGGCGGCCCGCCTGTCGGCGTCGAGCCGGACCTCGTGGTGTGGCACCGTGACCGCGCGGTCGCCGACTCGTTCGTCAGCATCGGCGTGGTGCGCATCGGCGACTGCGTGACGCCGCGACGCATCGGGCACGCGATCGCCGACGGCTACCGCGTCGGCGCCTCCGTCGGCCTCAGGCGAAGCTGATCTCCGGTGTGCGGCAGATCAGCAGACGGCGCAGGCGCCCCGTCGCGGCGTCGATCTGGGCCGTCGCGGTGAACTGCGCCTCGAAGTCCCCGCCGCGGGTCGTGCGACCGAGGCACATCTCGACGTCGTCGACGGCGGCGGACGACTGCAGCTCGTGCACCAGGACGCTCTTCTCGCGCTGCTCGAGGTAGGCGACCAGGCCGGCCCGATCGCCGCGGAACTCGGCACTCTGGCCCCTGCCCTTGGAGAACTGGATGGACATCACGAAGTCGTCGGTGATCTGGTCGAGCACGCCGTCGGGGTCGTCGGAGTCCATCGTGGCGAACCAGCGGTCGAGGTGGGGTGTGGCGGTCATGGATCGTCCTCGGTGTCAGGGGAGCAGGGAGAAGTCGGTGGCGAAGACGACCTGGTAGCGAGCGATGAGCCCGTCGGCCGTCTTGCTCACGGCCGCGGTGAAGTGCCCCGTGGTCGTGACGCCGTCGTCGACCACGGCGCCGTGCACGAACTCGACGTCGTCGACCATCGAGACGCGCAGGGGGACGTGCGCCCGGACGACGTCGCCGCGACCCGTCAAGTAGGCGCGCAGTCCTTCGCGCCCGTGTCCGCGGTTGGTCGTGGCGGGCAGGTGCATCGCGAACTCGACATCGGGATCGAGCAACGACATCGCCCGGTCGAAGTCGCTCGCGTCGACGGCCGCGTAGTACGCGACGAGCGTGGAATCGGTCATGCAACTGAATCTAGTTCACTTTGTCCGACGCGTCCATGGTCGAGGTCTTGTCAGGTGCGACCGTGCGTCGTAACCTGAAGTGACTTCACTTCTGCCTCGGAGGACCCTCATGACTGCACTCGTCGCACCCTGGCCGGAGGCGGATCCCTCGGTCATGACGCCGTTGGCCGAGCACGCCGACCTGCGCGACGTCGCGCGCTCCCTGCTCGCGCGCGCGGCCGACCACGAGCAGGTCCGCGACGCCGCGTCGTCGGACCGCGGATGGTCGGAGACGCTGTGGTCGAGGCTCAACGACGAGCTCGGAGTCGGCGCCATGCTCGTGCCCGAGGCTCTGGGCGGGGCCGGGTTCGGCCTGCGCGACGTCGCAGTCCTCCTCGAGGAGGCCGGGGCCGTGCTGCTGCCCGAGCCGATCCTGTTCTCGGCCGTGCTGGCCGCGTCGGCGCTCGCCGCCGCCGACGACCCGGCGACGGTGAGCGATCTGCTGGCAGGGGTCATGGACGGTTCCGTGATCGGCACGGTGTGCCTCGCTGCGGTCGACGTGACGGTGGACCAGGGCCGACTGACCGGGACCGCGCCGCGGGTCGTCGCCGCCTCGGAGTCCGACGTGGTCGTCGTGCGGTCGACGACGGGTGTCCACGCCGTGTCGCTACGCGATCCCGGTGTCGTGGTGCGGCCGCTCGAGGTCATGGACTCCACGCGTCGGCAGGGCGAGGTCGTCCTCGACGGGGCGGAGGGCATCCTGCTCTCGGACGGTGACGCAGCCGAGCGGCAGTGGGCCCGCCTCGAGCGCATCGGGACGATCGCGTCCGCCGCAGAGCATGTCGGCATCATCGGACGGCAGCTCGCCGCCACGGTCGAGTACGTGGGTCAGCGGCAGCAGTTCGGTCGTGCGATCGGCTCGTTCCAGGCCGTCAAGCACCGGTTGGCCGATCTCGCGGTTGACCTCGAGCGCGCTCGCTCGGCCGTCGTCTACGCGGCGGCTCTGCACGACGAGGACCCGGACGCCGAGCTGCCCGCCGCGATCGCGGGTGCCGTCGCCACCGATGCGGTGATCCGCGCCGTCCACGAGGCCGTCCAGCTGCACGGCGGCATCGGCTTCACCTGGGAGCACCCGGCCCACTTCTACGTCCGGCGCGCGTTGGGCGACGAAGGGCTGTTCGGGAGTGCACGACGCCGGCGCGAGGACGTGGCTGCGCTGGTGATCGGACGATGAGCGCCTACGTGCTCGTGCACGGGGCCGGGATGGGTGGCGACTGCTGGGAGCGACTGACGCCGCTGCTCGACGGCGACGTGGTGGCGGTCGATCTGCCCGGCCGTGGCGCGCGCTCGGACGTCGACGTGGCGACCGTGTCGCTGGCGGACTGTGCCGCGGCCCTGGAGGAGGACATCGTGTCGAGGGACCTCCACGACGTCGTGCTCGTGGCGCACTCGTTCGCAGGCGTGACCGTCCCGCGGGTCATGGCGACGCTGCAGGATCGACTCCAGCACGTCGTCTTCTTGTCGGCAGTCGTGCCCGAGGACGGGACGGCGGTCATCGACCAGATCGATCCCGCCGTGCGGGAGGCCGTCATGGAGTCGATCGAGGACGGGGTCTACCACCAGACGCCGGACGGCGTGCGGTTCATGCTGTGCAACGACATGACGCCCGACCAGGCCGGGTGGACACTCGGCCTGGTGTCGGACGAGTCGGCCGCACTGCTGATGGAACCCGTCGACCTCTCCGGGCTGGCGGCCGACGTGCCCCGGACGTACGTGCGGCTCACCGAGGACGCGTGCTACACCCCCGAGCTGCAGGAGCGGTCGACGCAGCGCGTGGGCGGCGACGTCGCGTCCATCGCATCGGGCCACATGGCGATGGTGACGCGGCCGGAGGAGCTCGCTGCGCTGTTGAGCCAGCTGGCCGTCTGACCGACGGTTGTTGAAGTCAGTTCAGTTTGGCCCTTGACGCCATCACCGCTCGCGCTCATACTGAATTGAATCCAGTTCACTTGCTTTGCCGAAAGGACCCTCCCATGGTTGTCGAGACCGATCACGTCCTCCTCGAGAAGGATGGCGACGTCGCCCGCGTCTGGCTGAACCGCCCGCACAAGAAGAACGCCGTCACCGTCGAGCTGCTGCACCGCCTCGACGAGATCATCAAGGAGG
>JBEVGQ010000300.1:0-13954 GCA_040511655.1 Aeromicrobium sp.
GGGTTGCCCCAGACCGTCTTGGTGGGGCTCGTCGACACCATGGTCAACGAGGCGCGTGACCGCTGCCGCTCGGCGGTCGCCAACTCCGGCACCACGTGGCCCGATCAGCGCGTGACCATCAACCTGGCACCCTCGACGCTCCCGAAGTCCGGCTCGCACTACGACCTGGCCATCGCGCTCGCGGTGTTCGCCGCCAAGTCGCTGATACCGGCCGAGAACCTGAAGGGGGCGGCCTTCCTCGGAGAGCTCGCCCTCGACGGTCGGCTGCGTGCCATCCGCGGCGTGCTGCCGGCGACGCTCGCGGCGGCCGAGGCGGGCTTCGACCGGGTCTTCGTCCCCGAGGTCAACGTCCCGGAGGCCGAGCTCGTCGACGGCGTCTCGGTCGTCGGGGTGCGGTCGCTGCGCCAGACGGTCGCGATCCTGACGGCGCAGGAGGAGCCCGACGACCCGCCCGTGCCGCCGCTCGACGACACCCCCTCCATCTCGTGGACGTCGGGCGACCGGCTCGCCCATCTCGATCTCGCCGACATCTCCGGGCAGGAGGACTCACGCATGGCGCTGCTCGTCGCGGCGGCAGGCGGTCACCACGTGCTGATGACCGGCCCTCCTGGCATCGGCAAGACGATGCTGGCCCAGCGGCTCCCGGGCCTGCTGCCTGATCTGACGTACGAGCAGTCGCTGGCCGTCAGCGCGGTCCACTCGGTGGCCGGTGTGCTGCCGAGCGACTCCCCGTTGCTGGTCCGGCCGCCGTTCCTCGACCCGCACCACACGGCCAGTGCCGTCTCGATCGTGGGCGGGGGCAGCAAGGTCATCCGGCCTGGTGCCTTGAGCCTGGCCCACCACGGGGTGCTGTTCCTCGACGAGGCGCCCGAGTTCGCCTCGAACGTGCTCGAGGCCCTGCGACAGCCCCTCGAGAGCGGTCACGTCGTGGTGTCGCGCGCGGCCATGACGGCGGCCTTTCCCGCGCGGTTCCAGCTCGTGCTCGCGGCCAACCCGTGCCCGTGCGGGCTCAGCTCGTCGGCGGCCGACCAGTGTCGCTGCACGCCCCTGATGCGCAGGCGCTACGCCGACCGGCTGTCCGGGCCGATCCGCGACCGCATCGACGTCCACCGGTCGCTCAGCGCGATCTCCCGCCCCGAGCTCGTGGCCGGGCTCACAGGAGCACGCTCGACGTCCGAGCTGGCCGAGCACGTCTCCCTCGCCCGAGAGCGTCAGCACCGGCGTCTTGCCAACACGCCGTGGCGACTCAACAGCGAGGTGCCCGGGGTCGAGCTCCGCAAGCACTGGCCCGTCCGCGACGAGGGGAGGGCCTTGGTCGACCACCAGCTGCGCTCCAACAAGCTCAACGCTCGCTCGGCCGATCGCATCCTGCGTCTCGCGTGGACCGTCGCCGACCTCACTGGCCACGACGTCCCCGATGCCGACGACGTCGACGCCGCGCTCTCGCTGCGGCGTGGCACAGCCCTCGGGGGTGCCATGCGCGACCTGGTGCAGGCCTCGTGAGCCGCCGCGACCGCATGGCGCTGAGCCTCGTGGTCGAGCCCGGCGACCCGCGGCTGCCGGCACTGCTCGCCGTCCACGAGCCCGGCCGCGTCGTCGAGGCGATACGCGGTGGCGCGTCCCTCCCCGACGTCCGCCTCCCCGACGCCTGGCGCGAGCGGGGGCACGACCTCGACCGGCTCGTGGCCGGCGCCTCCGACCGCGCCGCAACGGGCCGTCTGCGGTGGATCTGTCCAGGCGATCGGGGATGGCCTGCTCAGCTCGACGACCTCGACCACGTCGATCCCCTGCACGGCACGAGCGGTGCGCCGCTCGGGCTGTGGGTGCGAGGTCCGGCCGATCTCGCGCAGCTGGCAGAGCAGTCCGTCGCCGTCGTGGGTGCGCGCGACTGCACGACGTACGGGGCCGAGTGCGCCTCCGACCTCGGTGCCGACCTGACCGACGCGGGCTGGACCGTCGTGAGCGGGGCGGCCTACGGCATCGACGGGTGCGCCCACCGCGGGGCACTGGCCATGGGTCGGCCGACTGTTGCGGTGCTCGCGTGCGGGGCCGACGTCGACTACCCGCGGTCGCACTCGACCCTGCTCGAGCGCATCGCCGACGAGGGGCTGGTCGTCAGCGAGCAGGCGCCGGGCGAGGCGCCGCTCAAGAACCGGTTCCTGTCGCGCAACCGCATCATCGCGGCGCTGACCATCGGCACGGTCGTGGTCGAGGCCGCGCTCCGCAGCGGTTCGCTGAACACCCTGCACTGGGCCGACCAGATCGGGCGGGTGACGATGGCTCTGCCCGGCCCGGTCACGTCCAAGGCGTCCGGTGGTGCCCATGCGGCGGTGCGCGAGGGCAAGGCGGTGCTGGTCACGGACGCCTCCGACGTCGTCGAGGAGGTCGGCGGGCTGGGAGCCGGCGAGGTCTCCCCGCCGGCCACGCAGACCGAGTTCGACCGGCTGCCGCCCTCGGCCCGAGTGACGCTCGACGGACTCGACTGGCAGGTGCCCCGGACGCCTGACCAGATCGCGGCCGGGGTGAGGTCGACTGCACGAGACGTGCGCAACGCGCTGGCCGTCCTCCACCAGCACGGGCTCGTGGCCCGGCAGGGGTCCGGATGGTTGCTGGTGCGACGCGCCGACACGGGCTGACGGCGGCGACGCTGCGCGAGGCGGCCGATGGGTCACACTGGCCTCGATGACTTCCGAGACCCCGGACGACCTGAGCGAGGCGTGGGCTGCGGTGCTGGGTGCCTACGAGCACCACCTGACCGCGGAGCGCGACCTCTCGCAGCACTCGGTGCGTGCCTACGTGGCCGACATCGTGAGTCTCGGCTCGCACGCCGCACGGCTCGGCGTGACCGACCCCGCCGACCTCACCATCCGGGTGCTGCGCAGCTGGCTGGCCCACCTCAAGACGATGGGCAAGGCGCGCACCACGCTGGCCCGTCGCTCGACGTCGGCCAGGGTGTTCACGACCTGGCTGGCGCGTACCGGCAGGGCGTCGACCGATGCCGGCGCCCTGCTGGTCAGTCCCAAGGCGCATCGAGAGCTGCCCGTCGCGCTGAGCCAGTCCGAGGTGCGCGCGCTGATCGACGCCACGACCGAGGCCCTGGTCGACGACGGAGCGCGCGGCCTGCGCGACCTGGCCGTGCTCGAGCTGCTGTACGCGACGGGCATCCGCGTCGGCGAGCTCGTCGGTCTCGACATCGACGACCTCGACCGAGAGCGGCGGGTCGTCCGCGTGTTCGGCAAGGGCCGCAAGGAACGCTCGGTGCCGTACGGCCTGCCCGCGTCCGACGCCCTCGAGCTGTACCTCACGTCGGGCCGCCCGCAGCTGATGGTCGAGGGCAGTGGTGCCGCGGTGTTCCTCGGCACGCGCGGTGGACGTATCGACCAGCGAGCGGTCCGTCGCATCGTCCACGAGCGTCTCGCGATGGTCGACGGCGCACCCGACCTCGGACCCCACGGCCTGCGTCACACCGCCGCCACCCACCTGCTCGAGGGCGGGGCCGACCTGCGCAGCGTGCAGGAGATCTTGGGGCACGCCTCGCTGGGCACGACGCAGATCTACACGCACGTGAGCAACGAGCGGCTCCGCAAGGCGTTCACCCAGGCTCACCCGCGGGCCTGAGGCCTGCGCCGGCCCGCGCGGTCACCACGTCCTGGCGTCGATGCCCCACCGCCGGCATGTGTCCTGCACGAGTCGCGCGAGCTCGTCCCGGCTGCCGAAGTGGTCGGGGTCCACGCCCAGCACCGCCAACGTCACGGTGGGGCCGTGACGCGACCACCATGCGTTGAGGCCACCGCGGGTGCGGCGCATCATCGAGGGCGTGACGTCCTGCGTCACCGACCGCATCAGCACCGAGGTCGCCGGCACGCCGAGCGGTGCGGCGAACTCCGCAGGCAGGTCGCCCAGGTTCGAGCACAGGCACAGGGGTGCGGTCATCGTGCTCGCCAGCCGCGCGACCAGGCGGTCGGGCAGCATCTGGAGCAAGGGCTTGAGTGGTGTGAGCGTGTCGCGCCGCGTGCCGTCGGCGAGAGCGGAGAACTCGCGACGGCACGCTGAACGGACGGCCGCGAGATCGGGTGCACGACCGATGCCGTCGACGACGCAGGTGTCGACGTCGACCGAGACGCCTGACGTGGCATTCGACCGCAGGTCGCGTGCACCGCGCAGGCTGACCGGCAGCGCGACCCGCACCGGGCGACCGGGCTCGACTCGACCGGAGGCGAGCAGGACCTCGACGATGACCGCCACCAGCAGGGTGTTCGCGGTGCCGCCGTGCCGGCGAGCAGACTGCTCCCACTGGTCGGCGTCGCAGTCGACGACGACCGTCGCCGGACGGTACGGGCGATCGTCCCCGTCCCGGTCCGGACGCCTCGGCGTCTGAGCGGACGTCTGGGCGTCGCCGACCTCGACCCGGTCGCGGGCCAGGCGCATCGCGGCGGCCCCGCCGCGCACGACGCCGCCCAGCTGCCGGAGGCCGTCGCCCACGTCGTCGCGCACCGTGGCTCGTGGTCGGTCGACCGGCAGCCGTCCGATGTCGACGCCCCCGGCGGCAGCGGTCACCGCGGCGACGTGGGCGCCTCCGTCGGAGACCACGTGCGAGGTGAGGAGCGACAGGACACCGCCACCGTCGGTGGTGCTCGCCGCCGAGAGCTCCCAGGCCGGTGCGGACTCGGGATCCAGGTCGACGGCGGCCCTCTCGTCGGCCCAGCCCAGCACGTCGCTGGGTGACAGTGCCCGTCGCTCGACGTGCACGGACCGTGCGTCCGGGGCGGCGACCCAACGGTCCCGCGAGCACGGGACCGCCGATCGTCGGACGGTCCGGCCCAACGGCCCGTCGGCCAGCGTCGTGCGGAGGCGCTGCAGCCTGTCGGCGTCGATCGGCCGGTCGAACCGCCACACCGACTGGTTGACCACGCCGATGCCGAGCACGCGACGAGACCTCAGGAACAGGTCGTCGTCGTAGGTCAGACGGTTGTCGGTCGCGGCCGGCGCGACCTGCCGTTCAGTGGGGCTCTCTGTGGTGGTCATCGGTCTCCCTCGAGGTCAGGCACTGCGGACGTAGGCCCGGACCGTCAGCGGCGCGAAGACCGCCAGCAGCACGAGGGCGCCGACGATCGCGGTCGTCACCGAGGCGGTGGCCGGCTGTGCACCGGCGAGGTCACGCACCGCCGACACGAGGTGCGTGACGGGGTTGACCTCGGCGACCGCCCGCATCCAGCCGGGCATGGTCTCGGTCGGGACGAGCGCGTTGGACATGAACGACAACGGCGTCAGCACTAGCATGGAGACCCCCTGCACCGCGGACGCGCTCTTCATCAGCACCCCCATGAGCGCGAAGACCCAGCTGATCGTGAAGGCGCTGACGACCACGAGTACGCACCCTGCGACCAGGCCACCCCACGACTGCGGGCGGTAGCCCATCGCGACGCCGACCGCGACCGTCATCGACACCGCGACGACGTAGCGAGTGACGTCGGCCAGCAGCGATCCGGCCAGCGGAGCCGTCCGTGCCACCGGCAACGACCTGAACCGGTCGAACACGCCGCGGTCCATGTCGTCGCGCAGCTGGACGCCCGTGACGACGGAGGCGGTGACGGCGATCTGCACCAGCACGCCCGGGACGAGCTGCGGCAGGTAGCCCGACACGCCGCCCGCGACCGCCCCACCGAAGACGTTGGCGAACATGACGGTGCCGACGATCGGCAGGACGATGACGTCGAAGAGCCGCTGCGGGTCGTGCCGCACGCGCAGCAGGCCTCGGTACGCGAACGTCACTGACTGGGCGGCCGCCAGGGCGATCCCCGGCTCGCCGAGGGCAGGACGGCGGACGGACGTCACGGTCGCGGCGCTCATGCGGCGTCCGCTCGGGCGGTGCCGGCAGAGCCGGTCAGGGCGAAGAACACGTCGTCCATGCTGGGCCGGGCCACGGTGATCTCCTCGACGTCGATGTCGCGCTCGCGAAGCCCCAGCACGACGTCGGAGGTCACCGAGCCGGACGCGATCGGCACGGCCAGGCGACCGTCGACGAGCGACGGCTCACGACCGGCGATCCGCTCGAGGACGAGCGAGGCCTCGGCCAGCCGGTCGGGCTCCTCGACCTGCAGCTGCAGCGTCAGCCCGCCGACCGACCGCTTGAGCGCCTCGGAGGTGTCGTCGGCGACGACACGGCCGTGATCGATGACGGCGATGCGGTCGGCCAGCTGGTCGGCCTCCTCGAGGTACTGGGTCGTCAGCAGCACCGTGCACCCCTCGGCGACGAGCTCGCGCACGGTCTCCCACATGTCGGCCCGGGTGCGGGGGTCGAGGCCGGTCGTCGGTTCGTCGAGGAACAGCAGGGGCGGGTCGCCGAGCAGGCTCGCGGCGATGTCCAGCCGCCGTCGCATGCCGCCGGAGAAGGTCGAGACCGAGCGGTGCGCCGCCTCGGTGAGGCTGAACCGCTCGAGCAGGTCGCCGGCGCGGGAGCGTGCCTCCCGCCGACCGAGTCCCAGCAGCCGCGCGAAGACGAACAGGTTCTCGTGGGCCGTCAGCAGCTCGTCGACCGAGGCGTACTGGCCGGTGAGGCCGATCAGTGAACGGACGGCCGTGGGGGAGCGCGCGACGTCGTGGCCGAACACGTGGGCGGCACCTGCATCGGCTCGGAGGAGCGTGGACAGCACTCGCACGGCGGTGGTCTTGCCCGCCCCGTTCGGCCCCAGCACGGCATGGACGGTGCCGGCGCGGACCGACAGGTCGATGCCGTCGAGAGCCCGGTGCGAGCCGAACTCCTTGACCAGCCCCTCGGCTCGGATGGCCCATTCGGTCATGAAGCAGCTCCTTCGGGACGTCGGGATGCGGCGGATCGGAGGGCTACCACGGACGCGCCTCGATGTCCCACGCCGACAGGACGGACGTCGTCATGTCGAGCAGGGTCGTGTCGTCCGGCACGTGAGCGGGGTCGAGAGCGGTGACGGTCAGCGTGGTGCGCTCGCCGGACGTGCACGCCCAGGCCATGAGCCCGCCGCCGAGCGCGTCGAGCTCGGCCTCGTCGACGTGCCGCTGCCCGGCGATGGCCGCGATGCTGTGGGCGCGGGGGCCGTCCGGGCCGGTGGGGGAGCAGAAGGCCTCTGAGACCGCACCGAGGTTGGAGGCGAGAACCGTGGCCGCCGGCGGCTGCGGCAGACGCCTCACGATCGCGGTCGGCATCATCTGCACCAGGGTGAGGAGCGATCCGTCGTGCGTGCCGTCCGCGGGCGGGGTGGCGGCCCCCAAGCCCGCGTACGCCTGCTTGCACAGCGCGCGGATGCGGCCCAGGTCGCGAGTCGTCAGGTCGTCGCCGGCGACGTCGACCTGCGCGATGCGGGTCGCGTTGGACCGCAGATCGTCCGGCGTCCGGGCGCTGACGGGCAGCGCGACTCGCACGGGGCGCCCTGCCGCGACGGTCCCAGCGGTGGCAGCCAGCGATGCCGACACCGCCACGAACCAGACGTTGGGTGAGCCGCCGTGGCGGGCGGCGGCCGTCGCGATCTGCGCTGTGCTGCACTCGACGACGACCAAGGGCGGCGTCCACCCGTCGGACGGGACGCGCACGGCTCGCTGGTTGCTATCGGCCGTGCGCGTGGCAGGTCGCGCGGCACTGTCCGCTGCCGGCCGCGCCGACGGTGGCCGGATGTGTCCCGCCGCCCAGCGGCCGACGGACGTCAGCTGGCTCGCGGCGTCGTGGACGTCCGCCACGACCGTCGTCGCCAGCCGCGACCGGGGCGGGACGCGCAGCGGGGCCCGACCGGACGCCGCACGCTCGACGGCGTCGACCATCGCGCCGCCGTCCGCCGCGGCGTGATCGGCCAGCAGCGACACGATCGAGCCGCCGTCCGAGAGGTCGGCGACGGCGAGCCGCCACGAGTCGCCACGGGAAGGGTCGAGCCGCGTCGTCCCCAGCCAGCGCAACCAGCCGAGGACCTCGTGCGGGTCGAGTGCCTCGGCGCGCCGGACGATCTCTGGAGCCTCGGCGGCGCACGACCAGCGTGCGCGTGCCGCCGGGACGAGCGAGCGATGAGCGCGCCGTGCCAGTGCGCCGCGCGCCAGCGAGTCGCGCATCCGCACCAGTGCCTCGGCCGGCACGTCGTCGTCGAAACGCCACACGAACTGGTTCACGACAGGGCTGCCCAGGCCGCGATGGCGGCGCATGAACAGGTCGTCGCCGAAAGTCAGGCGTACGGTCGAACGGTCGATCAGCTGCATGGACACCCCCCGATGTCGTTTGAGTGAATCCGTGCCGCGGCGCCGTTGTCCAGACCCATGCGGTGGTGAGCATCATCACGTCGCGCTGGCCCCATGCGCCTCGGCACACTGACCCTCATCGCCGTGCAGGGAGTGCGCGGCTCCATCCGGCGGCTCGCGTCGCCGGGAACTCGGGGGAGTGTTCGATGGAGTACAGCGAGCTGGACGACTACCCGATCCCAGCGGGGATCGTGACCACTTGGACGCCCGTCGCGGCACCGACGGCGTGGCGCGACGACGAGCGAGAGCTCTCGTACGACCACGAGGCGCATCTCGGCCGTGAGGCCTGTGGCGCCTGGATCGGCTCGGCCATGCGGGTGCCGGGACCCTTCGACCCCGACGCGCTCCGGCGCGCTCTGCGGGCGTGGATCGTGCGGCACGAGGTGTTGCGCACGACGGTCCATCGTCGTGCGGCCGGGTGGGCACGGCGCACGGCCGGCGCCGACCAGGTCGACGTGCAGCACGAGGTGCTGGGGCGTCGGTCAGGCGACGACGCCCGCGAGGTGGTGGCGCAGTTCCTGGCCGCGCTGTCGCCGGTCGTCTGGCCGCACTGCGTCTTCGCCACCGTCGTCGACCCCGACGCACCGGGCTTCGTGCTCGTGTTCGGGGCCGACCACAGCGTCATGGACGCGTACTCGCAGCTGCTGTGGTTCGCCGAGATGACCGATCTCTACCGACGTGCCCGCGAGGGCGCCGGTGACGACGAGCTCGCGACGATCGACGTCGGCAGCCACGTCGACTTCGCCGAGCTGGACAGACGCTCGGGCGGCGACATCGCCGCCGACCACGCCGCGGTGGCGCGGTGGCGGGACTTCATGAGGCTGGACGGCGCTGGGACCCCGACCGACACGTTGGCGTTCCCGCACCACCCCGACCTGGCCGGACACGCGCAGGCGACTGCGTCGTGCCCGCAGCGGAGCCTGTCGACGTGGGTGCTGGGCGCCGTCAACACCGACCTGCTGAACGCCCAGCTGCGCCAGCGGGGCGTCGGCCTGCAGTCCGCGGGGATCGCGGCGTTGGCCCTGGCGGCGCGCAGGCGCAGCGGGGTCGAACGGCTGAGGTTCGTCCTGCCGCTCCACACGCGACACGACCCCCGGCACGTCGGGTCCGTCGGCTGGTACGTCGGACTCTGCCCCATCGACCTCGACATCGCGGGCGCTCGCACCCTCGCCGAGGCGGTCGCCAGGGCGGACGCGGCGGTCCGTGAGGCCAAGGACCTGGCCCGCTACCCGTTCCCCCGCATCGCCGAGCTGCTCGACGTCGACGACACGCCTCACTTCGTGGTCTCGTACGTCGACGTGCGGCACGTGCCGGGCGCCGACCAGTGGCCGGCCCAGCACGCTCGTGCCCTGCGCAGCCCGGCGCGGGCGCCTGACGAGGTCTACCTCTGGCTGATCCGCTCGCACGCCGGCCTCAACATCTCGGCTCGCTACCCGGGCACGGATCTCGCGGACGCCGCGATGCGCGGCTACGTCGCTCACGCCCGCGCCGTGCTGTCGGAGATGGTGTGGGACGAGCAGCCGGAGACGCTCGCGGCGACGGGATCGGGCCGATGATCCTCGATGACATGTCGCGGTGGCAGCCTCGTCCGGGGACCGTCGTCATGATCGGCCCCTCCGCGGCCAGCCAGGCAGCGGCCGCTGCAGCCCCCGTCGACCCGGCGCCGGCCTCGTTCCTGCAGCTCGACCACCTGCGCGCCTATGCCGAGCGTCGGCGCCAGGGAGCCGAGCACCGGGCCTGGACCGGCGTCGCGACGGACGTCGACGGACCGCTCGACCGCGACGCCCTGCTCCGGGCCGTCACGCGCCTGGTCGCGACCCACGAGGGGCTGCGCTCCTGGTTCGAGGTGTCGGACGGCGAGCCCGTGCGCCATCTCGTCCCGGACGTCGACGTCGAGCTGGTGGTGACCGACCAGCTCGTCCTCGACGGAGACGACTGGCAGGCCGCCTTGCAGGGGCACCTCGTGGAGGTCTTCGACGCGAGATGCCGGCCGGATTCCTGGCCGGGATTCTGCCTCGGCGCCGTCGAGCGACCCGACGGCTTCGGGCTGTTCTGGGGGTGCGACCACGCATTCACCGACGGAGCTTCGCAGATCATGGTCGCCTCGGAGCTGGCCGATCTCTACGCCGCCGAGGTCGTCGCCCCGGGCGGGCCGGAGGTCGCCGAAGGTGCCCTGCCCGGCCCCGACCAGACCGGGCCCTTCGGCGCCTTCGCGACGGCCGAGCGCGCCGCGGCGGCCACGTACGACGCGACGTCCCCCGAGGTGCGCGAGTGGACCCGCCTCATCGAGGGCCAGGGCGGCCGACTGCCGTCGTTCCCGCTCGACCTCGGCCTCGCACCAGGTCAGAACGCGCCGGTCAGCATCAGCTCGATCGACCTGCTGGACGCGGCGGGCGCGGCCAGCCTCGATGCCCGCTGCCGCGAGGTGGGCGCCAAGCTCGTCGGAGCGGTCTTCGCGGCGGTCGCGGCGACCGAGCACGAGCTGGCCGGCCGAGACAGCTACTTCGGGGTCACCGTGCTGGGCGCGCGCGACCGCGGACCGTTCGCGCGCTCCCACGGGTGGTTCTGCACGTTCGCGCCGGTCGCCTTCGACGTCGCGCAGCACGACGGCGACATCGACGGCCTGCTGAGGTCCGCGCACGAGGCTCTGAGCCGGGGCAAGCAGATCGGGCGTATGCCGGTGCACGTCGCGTTGGCCGAGATGATCCGGTCGGGCGTCGTGCGCCCGGAAACGCTGGGGTCGCCGCAGCTGCTGTCGTACCTCGACCTGCGGTGGTTCCCGGGAGCAGGGCGACCGGCCCACGAGCGCGGCGTGCACTTCACCGGCGCCGGGCGCACGGCGAATGCGTCGATGTGGGTCAATCGCGACCCGCATCGCGTCTACCTCGCCATGCAGCACCCCGACACGCTGCAGGCTCACGCGTCGACCGACCTCTACCGGCGGACCCTGGCTCGTGCACTGCAGACGATGGCGGACGGTCAGACGCAGCTGCCCCCACCGAGCACGATCCATGCTGGTCACGTCAGCTGACTTGTGGGAGCCCGCGCCGGGCACGGTCGTCTCGTGGCAGGTCGCTCCCGGACGGACGGCGCCACGGCTGGTCGACCTCTCGCTCAACCAGCGCAACCACCTGGCAGCCGCGGTGGAGGGTGAGCCGTCGGTGTGGCTCGCGGCGGTCTTCGACGTGGACGGGCCGATCGACGCCGAGGCGCTCGAGCACGCGTACCGAGAGGTGGTCGCCCGGCACAGTGCTCTGCAGTGCGGCGCCGAGGTCGTCGGCGGCGAGCTGCTCGGCGTTCGCCATGACGCGGCCTCGCTGACGTGGACGCGGATCGAGCACGGGCAGACGTCGTCGGTGGACCGCACCCGCGACCTCGTGAGGGCCGAGCTCGACCGTGCCTGCTCGCCGCTGACGTATCCGGCCTTCTGGCCGGCCGCCGTCTCGCGTCCGGACCGTTCGACGATCGTGCTCGGCCTCGACCACCTGCACGCCGACGCGTACTCGTTGGTGGTGCTGGTGGACGACCTGCACGCGCTGTACGACGCGGCGGTCGCCGGGCAGGCGTCGCCCGATCTGCCGCGGGCTGCGTGTTTCGTCTCCGAGCTCGACCGCGCGCCCCGGCGGGTGTCGGCGCAGGACGACCGGCTGGCCGCGTGGCACGACTTCCTGCGAGCCCACGACCACCGGTTGCCGACCTTCCCGATCTCTCTCGGCGTCGAGCCGGGCGAACGGGTGGCCCAGCACACCGAGGTGAGGCATCTGGCCGATGCAGACGTGGCCGACGCCGTGGGCGTGCACTCCCGGCACCACGGGGGCACGACCAGCAGCGCCGTTCTGGCAGGCCTGGCGATCGCTGTCGGCGACCTGGGCGGACCGGAGCGTCTCGCGGTGCTGGCGCCGGTGCACACCCGGGTCACCGAGCAGGATCGCCGGGCGGTGGGTTGGTACACGACGACGACACCGGTCGAGCTGACGGCCCGTCGCGACGGCTGCCTTGCACTGACCGACGGGGCGGCAGCCGTGGCGGCGAGCCGGGCCATGGCGGACGTGCCGCTCGACCAGGTGCTGGAGACCGCATCCGGCCCTCTGGTGCGCGAGCGCACGGACGTCTTCATGGCCTCGTACCTCGACTACCGGCGTCTGCCTGGGCACCGAGATCTCGTGCGTCGTCGCGCCCACCATGTGTCGGCCCCCACCCTCGCCGACGACCTGCAGGTGTGGATCTCACGCACCGACGGCGGGCTCGACGTCCGGGCGCGGATGCCCGACACCTCGGCAGCGAGGCAGGTGGTCTCGGCGCTGCTCGTGGCCTGGACGGCGACGCTGAACGACCTCGCATCGTGTGGCGGCGTGGGCGACTCGCGAGTCACAGCAGCTGCATCGGGTCGATCAGCTCACCGTCGCGCCTGACCATCAGATGTAGGTGGCATCCCGTCGACAGCCCGGTGGACCCGGATCGGCCGACCACCTCGCCGGCCGTGACGGTGCTGCCGACGCCCGCGGAGATCGACGAGAGATGGGCGTAGGACGTCTCGAGGCCCTCGTCGTGCCGAACCGTGACGCGGTTGCCGTAGGCCCCGGCGTTGCCGGCCTCGACGACGGTGCCTCCGGCAGCGGCGTGGACGGGGGTGCCGCAGGGTACGCCGAAGTCGGTGCCGTCGTGCAGCTTGCGCACCCCGGTGACGGGATGCACCCGCATGCCGAACGGTGAGGTGACAGGGCCGCCGACCGGACGCTGCAGCGTGCCGTCACCCCCGGTGCCGGCCGGCGGAGCGGGCGGCTCTCCGTCGGGGCTGATCAGGCGGAAGCGGCCGCCTCCGAGCAGCTCGAGCGGATCGAGGTAGTCGTCGCCGAGCCGGCGTCCGAGGTGCAGGCAGGCCCCCTCGCAGTGGCTGTGCTCGCCCAGCAGGGTGCCGATGACCTGGCGCGCCTCGACGGCGTCGCCGACGTGCACCGAGGCCGCGACGGGTTGGTACGTCGATCGCTCCCGGCCGTGGTCGATCGTGACGACCTGCACGCCGCCCACCTGCCCGGCGAACGTGACCCGGCCCGGTGCCACCGCGCGCACCGGGTCGCCGACGCTGCCGGTGAGGTCGACGCCACGATGGCCTGCCCCGTATCGGTCGGCCGGGGGAGCGAAGCGCTCGCCGACCGCATGCCGGTCGAGTGGCCACGACCACGGATCGGAGGCAGAGGCGGCGATGGCGGCCTGCGGGGAGAACAGGACGGAGATCGAGAAGGCGGCGGCGACGAGAGCACGGTGCATGCGACCATGCAACGTCCGCCGGCACGGCGGCCGACAGGCACGAACCGCGGCCTGGGGACGGACGGCGGGCAGGACGTCGTCTGTGGATTTCGTTCCGGGCAGCCCCGTGCCCTAGACTGGGGCCACTCACTTCTTCGGAGGTGAAATTCGCGCGCCTGTCCCCGTATGACGCGAAAGCCGAATGCGGAAGATGCCCTGGTCTGCCCAGCACTGCTGGGCAGTTGGTCACGTCATGCGGCAGGCGCCAGGTCACCGTCAACCGGCGGTGAGTCAACCAGGAATCGGCACACGTGTGCCACTAGGAGATACGACCATGGCCGTCGTCACCATGCGCCAGCTGCTCGAGAGCGGCGTCCACTTCGGGCACCAGACCCGTCGCTGGAACCCCAAGATGAAGCGATTCATCTTCACCGAGCGCAACGGCATCTACATC
>JBEVGQ010000301.1:0-2531 GCA_040511655.1 Aeromicrobium sp.
AACGCCTGCGGGAAGTTGCCGAGCTGGTCGCCCGTCGCCCCGACCTCCTCGGCGTAGAGCCCGAGGTGGTTGGCGTACGTGAACATCTTCTCGAGCGCGAGGCGCGCCTCCTCCAGCCGTCCGGCCCGGGTCAGTGCCTCGACGTACCAGAACGAGCACAGCGAGAACGTGCCCTCCTCGCCGTCCAGTCCGTCGGGGCTGATCGCCGGGTCGTAGCGGAACACCAGGCTGTCGACGACGAGCCGGTCCTCGATCGCCTCGAGCGTCGACAGGAACTTGGGGTCGGCCGACGACAGGAACTTGACCATCGGCATCAGCAGGAGGCCGGCGTCGAGCGCGTCACCGCCCTCGACCTGCGTGAACGCCTTGAGGTCGTCGTTCCACGACCGCTCCATGATGCGCTCGTAGATCTCGTCGCGGACCGCCGCCCACGTGACGATGTCGCCCGGCAGTCCGCGCTGGCGGGCCATGCGGATCGTCCGCTCGATCGCGACCCAGCACATCAGGCGCGACGTCGTGTGCGCCTGGACGCCGGCCCGCGTCTCCCACATGCCCGCGTCCTCGCGGTCCCAGTTGTCGCAGACCCAGTCGACGACGCGGGTGACGTCGGCCCAGGCGTCGCTGCTGATGCCGTCGCCGTACTTGTTGAACAGGTAGACCGAGTCGATCAGCTCGCCGTAGATGTCGAGCTGGAGCTGTTCGACCGCGGCGTTGCCGATGCGCACCGGGCCGGAGTCGCGGTAGCCGCTCAGGTGGTCGAGCATCGTCTCGTCCTGCGGCTGCTTGCCGTCGATGTCGTACAGGACGCGCAGGGGTCCGAGGCCGTGGTCCTTGTCCTCGCCCAGCCGTTCGGACAGCCAGACGATGAACGCCTTCGCCTCGTGCGTGAACCCGAGCCGCAGCAGCGCGTACAGGCTGAAGGCGGCGTCGCGCATCCACACGTAGCGGTAGTCCCAGTTGCGCTCGCCGCCGATCAGCTCGGGCAGGCTCGTGGTCGGAGCCGCCACGATCGCCCCCGACGGCTCGTGCGTCAGCAGCTTGAGCGTGATGGCCGAGCGGTTGACGGTCTCGCGCCAGCGGCCGCGGTAGGTCGACTGCGAGAGCCAGCCGCGCCAGTAGGCGAGCGTGGCCTCGAACAGCGCCTCGGTGTCACCGACATCGGCGTCGGGCAGCTCGGCGCCGTCATCGAGGACCTCGAGGACGAACAGCGCCGTCTGACCCTCGGTCAGCTCGACGTCGGACGTCAGGACGCCTCCCTCGACCGTCACCTCGGACGTCGCGCTGAGACCCAGCCGCATGCCGTCACCGGTCAGCACGACACCGTGCTCGACCGTCTCGGCCGTGCACGACGCACGGGCGTAGTCGGGCCGGGCGTCGAGCCGCATGCGCACCGTCGACGACCCGCGCACGGCCATGACCCGCCGCACGATCCGCTGCCGGTGGTTCGCGTCGCCGGCCTCGAGCACCGGCATGAAGTCGTGCACCTCGACGACGCCGTCGTGGGTCAGGAACCTCGTCGCCAGCACCGCCGACTCGGGGAAGTAGAACTGCTGCGTGCGCACGAGGTCGCCGCTGGGCGCGATCTTCCACGACCCGCCGTTGTCGCGGTCGAGGATCGACGCGAACACGCTGGGCGAGTCGAACCTCGGCGCGCAGAACCAGTCGATCGTCCCGTCGGTGCCGACCAGGGCGGCGGTGCGCAGGTCACCGATCAGGCCGTGATCGGCGATCGCCGGCCACTCATCAGGCATCCGGCAGCCGCCAGCCCCGCTCGCCGGGCAGCTCGAGCGCGGCATCCGGACCCCACGACCCCTTCTCGTAGCCCTGGGCCTCGGGCGGGGCGTCGAGCACGGGCTGGCAGATCTGCCACAGGCGGTCGACCTCGTCGGAGCGCGTGAAGAGCGTCTGGTCACCGCGCATGACGTCGAGCAGCAGACGCTCGTAGGCTTCGAGCGGGACGTCACCGGAGTCGTCCTGCGACAGGTCTAGGTGCAGCGACGAGTCCATCAGCTCCATCGTCGGACCGGGACGCTTGGCGTGCAGGTCGACCGTCACCTTGGGCGAGTCGGTCAGCTCGAGCACCAGCTCGTTGGGGCCGTAGTCGCTGTCGCCGAAGCGGCCCATCGGCGGCGTGCGGAAGGTCAGGGTGATGGTGCGGCGGGTGGCGCCGAGCGCCTTGCCGGTGCGCAGGTAGAACGGCACGCCCTGCCAGCGCTCGGTGTCGACGTAGGCCTCGAGCGCGACGAACGTCTCGACGTCGGAGTCGTCGTCGACGCCCTCTTCGTCGCGGTAGCCCTCGTACTGGCCGAACACCACCCGCTCGGGGTCGAGGGGTCTCATCGCGGAGAAGACCTTGGCCTTCTCGTTGCGCAGGGCCAGCGCGTCGAGGTGCACGGGCGGCTCCATCGCGACGAAGCCGAGCACCTGGCACAGGTGGGTCGAGATCATGTCGCGGAAGCAGCCGGTCGACTCGTAGAAGCTGCCGCGCCCCTCGATCGTGAGCTCCTCCGGGACGTCGATCTGCACCGAGC
>JBEVGQ010000302.1:0-3641 GCA_040511655.1 Aeromicrobium sp.
CGGGCGACCTCGAGGCGAGTTGACATGGTGCCGTCGACGACCTCGTCGCCCACGGAGACGGCGATGCCTCCGACGATCGAGGGATCGACGACGACGTTCAGGTGGACGTCGCGTCCGTACTTCTTGGCGAGCGCGGCACCCAACCGGGTCTTCTCGTTCTCGTCCAGCTCGGTGGCGACCCGCACCTCGGCGAGCAGCCGGCTGCGGCGCTCGGCCGCGATGACGCCGAAAGCCGTGAGGACCCGCTCGAACGAACCAGTGCGGGCGGTGGCCGCCTGCGAGGCCAGGGCCAGGGTCGTGCCCGACACCTTGCCGCCGAGCAGACCTGCCAGCAGCTCGCCCTTGGCTGCCGACGGCAACCCGCGGTCGGAGATGACCTGACGCAGCTCGCCGTCGGAGCGCACGAAGCGCCCGACCTCGAACAGCTCGGTCTCGACCTCGTCGAGCTGACCGGCGCTGTCGGCCGAGGCCACCAGCGCGGTCACCCCGGCGGTCTCGAGACCGTCGGTCAGGTCACGGCCCGACGCCCAACGGCCGCTGACGGCCACGCGCAGGACGGTGACGGCGTCGGGGCTGACCTTGCCGCCGAAGATCTGCTCGGCCAGTCCGGCCTTCGCCTCGGCCTCGGTCGAGGGGTCGGTCAGCACGCGCCGTAGCGCGGGCTCACGATCGAGCGTCGCGACGACGTCGAACAGCTCGACTCCGAGGTCGCTCGATCCGGTGCCGGCCGCACTCACGGCGGCCAGGACCTCGTCGAGCGACTTCGCTGAAATGCCTCGCATCAGTTCGCCGACTCCTCGAGCTCGGCGATGAAGCGCTCGACCGTGCGCTTCTGGGCCGCGGAGTCGTCGAGGACCTCGCCGACGATGCGGCCCGCCAGCGCGGTGGCCATGGATCCGACCTCGCCCTTGAGCTGAGCCAGGACCTGAGCCCGCTCGGCCTCGACCTGTGCGTGCGCCGTGGAGGTGATGCGCTCGGCCTCGGCCTGTGCCTGGGCCCGCAGCTCGGCGATGATCTGCGCCCCCTGCTCCTTGGCCTCCTCGCGGATGGCAGCGGCTTCGTGCCGTGCTCCCGCAAGCTGCGCGGTGTACTGCTCGAGAGCTGCCTTGGCCTCCTTCTGGGCTGCCTGGGCCTCCTCGATGCCACCTTCGATGGCCGCAGTGCGCTCCGCGTAGGCCTTCTCGAACAGCGGCACGACGACCTTCTTCATCACGAAGAAGATCAGACCGAAGACGAGCAGGCTGAGAACGATCTCCGGGACGTGCGGGATCAGAGGATTGAGCTCCTCTGATTCCTCCCCGCCCTCGGCGGCGGCGACGACAAGTGTCGAGATCATGTGAGTGCCTTCTGTCGAAGAATCGGAATCAGGTGTTGCTGGCCTTGAGGACGAACGCCAGGGCCAGTCCGATGATGAAGAACTGCTCGGCGAGGACGAAGCCGAGGATCGCGATCTGACGCAGCTTGCCCTCAGCCTCGGGCTGACGGGCGACACCGGTGACGAACGCGGCGAAGATCAGGCCGACGCCGATACCGGGGCCGATCGCGGCGAGGCCGAGACCAACCATGTTCAGGGAGCCGATGGTGTCCACGGCATTTCCTTTCGTTGCGACACGGAGTGTCCGAGTCGTGGGTGGGAAGAGATGACTGTGAAGTTGTCGTTCGGGTGCTGAGCTCAGTGCTCGTCAGCGATGGCTTCGCTGATGTACATCGAGGCCAGCAGGGTGAACACGTAGGCCTGGAGGAACATCACGAGGATCTCCAGGAAGCTGATGGCGAAGAACAGGGCGCCAGAGGCGATGCCTGCGGGGATCGCGAGCGAGTTGTCGGAGTGCAGCAACAGGTAGTTGGCGCCCAGCGAGAAGAGGATGAGCAGCAGGTGTCCGGCGAACATCGTGGCGAACAGACGCAGCGTCAGCGTGATGGGTCGCAGCAGGATGTTGGAGAGGAACTCCAGCGGCACCAGCAGGATCAGGATCGGGCCCTTCATGCCGCCCGGGACCGTCTCGTGCTTCAGGTAGCCCAGGAAGCCCTTCTTGCGGATGCCGGCGCCGTTGTAGAGCAGCCAGGTCAGCGCAGCGATGGCCAGCGGGAAGCCGATGTGCGACATCGTCGGGAACTGCAGGACCGGGATCAGGCCGTAGAAGTTGTTGACCAGCACGAACGTGAAGATCGTGAACAGGTAGGGCACGTACTTCTGGAAGTCCGTCGATCCGATGTTCTCGCGGGCGATGCCGTTGCGGACGAAGCCGTAGACGAGCTCGCCGGCGAACTGGAAGCGTCCGGGGACGACCTTGGCAGGCTTGGCCGCCGTGTAGAAGATCGCGATGACCACGACCGCCGAGAGCACGACCAGGAGCATCGGCTTGGTGACACCGGCATCCGCTGCGTTGTTCCACGGGAAGATCGCGGGAAGCTGGAAGTCGGCCGGGCCGGGGCTCGGGGGTCCGTCAGCGGCTGCGAACGTGATGGCGGCGAGCGTCACTCATTCACCTTTGTCTCATGGCGCGGTCGCCCTCGACTTTCATCGGTGGGGCATACGGCCAGCGTCATTGTCGTGCGAGGAGCCGGCGCGTGGCGTGGCCCGTCTCGCATTGCTGACATTATCAGGGTCTGCTCAGTCCTTGTTACCCAGGTCATAGGTAGGTACACGCTCGTTGCGGAAAGCAACGAGCTGCAGGATCGTCCATGACAGCGACGCTGCGATGGCGGTGATACCGAAGGCCATGAAGTCGATCCGGTCGGCCAGACCACCCACGTCGAACAGCAGCGCGAGCACGACCAGCGCCGCCACCGACTTGACCCCGAGGAAGGTCAGCGCGACCGGCAGCGACATCGCTGCGCTGCGCCTGACCAAGGGCGTGAGCACGACGGGGGTCGACCCGAGGAACACGACGACGACCGCTCCCCCGAGCAGCGCCCCGAGCACGCCGTCGAGGCCGCGGGCGACGCCGAAGCCGGCGGCCGCCACCGCCGTCACGGCCACGACCGGCAGCAGCACACGACGCGTCGTCGTCGCGCCGCTCACGACCACACCTTCTCTTCGAGCTTGGGGAGCAGGAACACCGCAGCGGTGGTCAGGACCGCCAGGGCACCGAAGCCCGCGATCGACTGCCAGCCGCTGAACAGGCTGATCACGACGCTGCCGAACGCCACCAGGCCCGCGAAGGCGTACATCAGCAGCACGGCACGGCGGTGGGAGTGGCCGATCTCGAGCAGGCGGTGGTGGATGTGCATCTTGTCGGGGCTGAACGGCGAGCGTCCGGCCCGCGTGCGGCGGACGACCGCGAGCGCGAGGTCGACGAACGGCACCAGCAGGATCGTGAACGGCAGGATCAGCGGCAGCAGCGTGGGCAGGAAGCTGCGCTCGGCCCCGCCGATGCCCTCGGAGATCTCGGTCGCCGGGAACTGGCCGGTCAGGCTGATCGACGAGCAGGCCAGGACGAAGCCGATCAGCATCGAGCCGGAGTCGCCGATGAACATCCGTGCCGGGAAGAAGTTGTGCGGCAGTATGCCGATGCAGGCGCCCGCCAGCGCTGCCGTGAGCAGGGCCGCCGCGATGGCCCGGGTCTCGCCGTTCTCGACCGCGAGCACGAAGGCGTAGGCGAAGAAGGCGACCGCGCCGATCGCGACCATGCCCGCCG
>JBEVGQ010000303.1:0-3582 GCA_040511655.1 Aeromicrobium sp.
CGGGGGAGAACAGGTAGCCGCGCACGCCGGCCACCGACTCGTCGTCGCCCGCCTCGTGGGCGAAGATGCTCAGCATGCCGGGGACGGGCGCGGTGAGGCGCACGAGAGTCTGGCGCTCGCCGACCCGCTCGACCGTGCCGGCCAGGCCGCGGGCGTCGACGTCATCGCCCTCGTCGCCGAGGCCGAGATCGGCGTGCATCGCCGACCACAGCGCCTCGGGGGTGCCCGGCAGCGAGGCGCTGACCTCGAGCTGGGTTGCCTCCTGGCCGGGGAAGTGGCTCAGGGAGATGCGCAGGTTGTCGAAGAACGGCAGCCAGCTCTTGCCCATGTCGTCCCAGAACTCCGCCTCCCAGTCGGCGCCGGTGCCGAAGCCGCTGCTGGTGACGCGCACGACGCAGGTGCCGCCCGACGTCGCCTCGACCACGAACTCGGACGTCAGCGGGCTGAGCGCGTCCGGCTCCTGGCCCATGAGAGAGGCCCAGTCCTCCTGGTACTCGATGCGGTGCGGCGGCTCCCAGCCCGTCACCTGGCCGTCCGAGCCCATCTCGGGGCCCATGCTGAAGTGCAGCGAGCCGCCCTCGCGCTCCTCCATCTCGGTGGGCAGGAACCACGCGCTCATGCCGCGGGACGTGGCGATGGCGTCCCAGACCTGCTCGGGCGTGCCGGGCACCTCGACGCTGAACTCGAGCCGGTACGGGACGTCGGGTGTCGTGCTCATGGGATCTCCTCGGGTCGGGGGTGGGCGGCGACGACCAAGCGGTGCGGACGGCCGTCGTCGTGGTGGTAGCGCGCGGTCAGGTCGAGCACGACTTGGGTCAGGTCGTCGGCGAAGGCGGCCCGGTCGGCGGCCGAGCGGAAGCCGATCGTGGTGTCGATCGTCAACGTCGGCAGACGCTGGCCGGACGCGCCGGCTCGACGGGCCAGGGCGCCGACCTCGCGGACCATCCGCCCCGCCAGTGAGACCAGGTACGCGGCCGAGAGGTGGTCGGGGTTGGCGCCCGGGTCTGCGGCCGATGTGCTGACGGCTGCGGGGGAGACGACGTACGACGCCGCCGACGCCTGCAGCACCCGCTCGGTGATGCCCCCGTGCTTGCGCTCCTCGGACAGCCCGACCAGGCCGTGCGCCTCGAGCGCCTTCAGGTGGTAGTTGACCTTCTGCCGCGCGAGGCCGACCTTCGCGGCCAGCCCCGAGGCGGAGGCCGGGACGGCCAGCGCGTCGAGCAGCCGGGCTCGCACCGGATCGAGCGCGGAGGCTGCGGCCTCAGGGTTCTCGATGACCTCGACGTCGTGCATGGGTCCACGATGGCCTTGACAATATTATCTGTCAAGGGGTTGACGCCGGTGGAACCATGACTCCATGGCAAGCAACCGCACCCGCGTCCACAACCTCCTCGTGTCGTCGGACGGGTACGCCGCCGGTGACCACGTGACGCTCGACCAGCCGATCGGCGGGGCCGAGGCGCTCTTCACGAGGTTCGACGGCCGGGTCATCCACGGCATCCACGGTGCTGACGGCCCCGTGACGGCGGACCAGGCGATGTTCAGCACGTGGGGTCAGGGGGTGGGTGCCGAGATCATGGGTCGCCGCAAGTTCGGCCCGCAGACGGGGGAGTGGCCGGACGACGGCTGGCACGGATGGTGGGGCGATGCACCGCCGTTCCTCACCCCGGTCTTCGTCCTGACCCACTTCCCCCGCGAGCCCATCGAGTTCGCCAACGGCACCACCTTCCACTTCGTGGACGCCGCTCCCCAGGAGGCGCTCCGCCTGGCGCAGTCGGCAGCCGGTGACGGGGACGTCCGGATCGGTGGTGGGCCGTCGACCGTCCGCGACTTCCTCGAGGCGGATCTCGTCGACTTCTTGCACATCGTGATCGTCCCGATCGTGCTGGGCAGCGGAGTGCGCATCTGGGATCACCTGTCCGGCCTCGAGGAGCGCTTCGCGGTGGAGTCGTTCACCACCGGAAGCGGCCTGACGCACCAGCTGTGGAACAGGACCCACTGAAGGCGCGGAGGTCGCCGTTCAGGCTGCTGTGTCTGCCGGCTGGGGTCTGGTGGTGTGCAGTGCAGGAGGACGATCGCCAGCCGCGTCCGCAACATCTTCTTGCGTGGGTTCTGCGCACCTCGTGGTCATGCGGACGGCCCACCTGTCACCTGCGGCGAGTAGGTTCGCGGCATGTCGATCGACGAGGTGTTGCGGGCGTTGCGTGAGTCGTGGGGGCCCGACACGTGTGCACCCGAGGATGTGCCCGACTGGCGGCCGGACAACCCGGCGCGCGGGCAGTGCGCCACCACCGCGGTGTTGCTGCACGACTACTTCGGGGGTTGTCTGGTGCGGGGTGAGGTACTCGTCGACGGGCGGCAGGTCGATTGCCACTGGTGGAATCGGTTCGCGGACGGCCAGGTCGTCGACGCGACGATCGAGCAGTTCGCGTCGCACGAGGTCGTCGTCGGTGGGACCGACGTCGAGCGGCCGACCGGGCAGACTCGCATGGATGTCCAGTACGAGCTGCTGGCTTCTCGGGTCGCTGCGCTCCTCGCGGCTTAGACAGTCACGCGCCGTGCCGCGCCACGTCGGCAGCGAGCGCCGTGGGCCACGTTTCGAGATCGGCTCGGGTCGAGGCGACCGAGAGGGTGGCGGACGGCATCAGCTTGACGAGCGCCTCGGCCGTCGACAGGGGATGGGACGGGTCGTCGACCCACGCGAGGATCGTGGTCGGGACGCCGATGCCCTCGATCGCCTCAGGAGCAGGCAGATCGCTCGCCCCCGCCCCGCGGAAGAGCGACGGCAACAGGCTCGCGTCGACGTCTGGCTGGGTCTCGGGCAGGCCCGCGGTCGCGGGCGGGACGGGCTGCAGACGTCCGGCCTCGAGGAAGACCTCGAGCCCCTGCTGCTCGATCAGCAAAGCGGCAGCGCGGTAGTCGTCGCCCTTGGCGACACGCGTCCCCCAAGCCGTCGGCGGCACGAGCAGGGTCAGACCGCTGAAACGGTCGGGCTCGCGGACGGCCGCATGGAGCAGCGTCGCCGTGCCCATCGACGGCCCCACGCCGTGCACCGGTTCGCCCGGGAAGTAGGCGTCGAGCAGGCGCACCAGGTCGTCCGCGAGGTTCTGCCAGCGGTAGTCATCAGGCTCGGCGCGGCCCGTCGAGCGTCCGTGCCCGCGGGCGTCGTAGCGCAGCAGCCGCGTGCCGCTGAGACCACGCCCGAGGTCGAGGTCGAGCAGGCGGTCGCGAGACCGGCTCGACGTCAGCCCGTGCAGCTGGACGACCGGATGACCGCCCTCGTCGCTCAGCTCGACGGCCAGCTCGGCACCCGGCACCGCGAACGTGCTCACCGTCGTCCTCCTCGCGTCACCTCGGACGGCTAGGGTATCGGCCATGCGACTGACCAACGTCGCCCATCTGCGCCTCCCCTTCGGACGACTGATGGGGTACGACGTGAGGGTCTCCGAGCCGGGCCGCCCGCTCACCGTGTCGTTCGACCAACGCCGCCACGTCCGCGCCGGCGAACGTCCGGGTTCGTGGATGGCGATCTCGTTCCGCCTGCCCGAGCCCGTCCCGCGGGACGCGCTCGCGACCGCATGG
>JBEVGQ010000304.1:0-5694 GCA_040511655.1 Aeromicrobium sp.
TCGAACGGCGACGGGATGACGTAGGTCTCGGAGAGGTCGTCGCCCACCAGGTCGGCGATGGCCGTCGCCGCGGCGATCTTCATGCCCTCGGAGATGCGGGTCGCACGGACGTCGAGCGCGCCGCGGAAGAT
Source organism: Aeromicrobium sp. (assembly GCA_040511655.1). GTDB lineage: Bacteria > Actinomycetota > Actinomycetes > Propionibacteriales > Nocardioidaceae > Aeromicrobium. The sequence continues at coordinate 132 of JBEVGQ010000304.1, forward strand.
GCCCGGGAAGACCAGCACATTGTTGATCTGGTTGGGGAAGTCCGAGCGGCCGGTGGCCACGACCCTCGCGTACTGGTGCGCGACGTCGGGGTGCACCTCGGGGTGCGGGTTCGCCATGGCGAACACGATCGCCTCGGGCGCCATGCGGGCGACGGCCTCCTCGGGCACGGTGCCGCCGGACACGCCGACGAACACGTCCGCCTCGTCGAGGGCGTCGGCGATCGACCCGGGACGCGCCCAGCCGGCGGTCTGGTCGGCGAGCCACTGCTTGACGTCGTTGAGGTCGTCGCGCCCGGGGTGGATGACGCCGGCGCGATCGACGACGGCGATCTTGCGCACGCCGGCCGACTGCAGGATCTTCATGATCGCGACCCCGGCAGCACCAGCCCCGGAGATGACGACCTTGAGGTCCTCGAGGTCACGGTCGGTCAGGCGGGCGGCGTTGATGAGCGCGGCCAGCGTGACGACGGCCGTGCCGTGCTGGTCGTCGTGGAAGACGGGGATGTCGAGCCGCTCGACGAGCCGGCGCTCGATCTCGAAGCACCGGGGGCTGGAGATGTCCTCGAGGTTGATGCCGCCGAACGACGGCGCGAGCCGCACCACGGTCTCGACGATCTCGTCAACGTCGGTCGTGTCGAGCGCGATCGGGATCGCGTCGACCCCGCCGAACTGCTTGAACAGGATGGCCTTGCCCTCCATGACGGGCATCGACGCCGCCGGGCCGATGTCGCCGAGGCCGAGCACGGCGGTGCCGTCGGTGACCACGGCGACGGTGTTGGAGACCCACGTGTAGTCGTGCGCCGACTCGGGATCGGCCGCGATCGCCTCGCAGACCCGCGCCACGCCGGGCGTGTAGGCCAGCGACAGGTCGTGGGCGTCACGGATCGGCACGGACGCGGCGATGCTCATCTTCCCGCCGCGGTGCAGGGCGAAGACCGGGTCTTCGGGATCCGGAGTGTTCTGGACGTCGAGGTCGGGGGCGACGATGGACAAGATGATTCCTCGGGGGGACGTGGCCGGCAGGACTCGACGAGATGTCTCTCAACGGGACCGATCAGGTCGCCGGCGCGGTGTCTGACCGCAGCTGTGCGAGTCGCCGAGGCGGGTGGGGGCGGGTTGCGCCCGGCCTCCATCGTGACATACGTCGGCGACCGTCACACCGCGTGGTCGTCGGCCAGCGCATGCGTCACCGGGGGCGCCAGCAGGCACACCAGCACCACCACCGCAGGAAGGGCGATGACGGGCGCGAGCCAGGCCGGGTCGCCGCGGAAGTTCCACGCCAGGCCCAGCTGGACGAGCTGGGCGAGCACCAAGGGGCTGCGGGCCCACGACTCGCCCACCGCGACGCGAGACGCCGCCCAGGCCAGGCCTGCCGCGACGACGAGCAGGAAGATCGTGGCGCCGACGCCCAGACCCACCCGGTCGGACGACACGGCAAGCAGCTCGAGCACCGCCAGGACGCCGAAGGTCAACGCTTCTAGCGAGACGACGGCCGCAGCCGTCACGAGGAGGATCTTGGCCGTTCCCGACGGCCGTCCGGGAGACGTCACGGCGCCAGCGTAGGCACCATGTGACTCATCCGACAATTCGCCGGGTGCCGTGGCCCTTGTAAACCACTCGGAATGTTGAAACCATGGGACTCAATGCCCGTTTGACAGGTCAAACAGATCTGCCTCGGGCGCAACACCGAACGGGAAGGAGTGTCCCCATGGACTGGCGCCACAAGTCGGCATGCCTCGATGAGGATCCTGAGCTCTTCTTCCCCATCGGCAACACGGGTCCTGCCATCTTGCAGATCGAAGAGGCCAAGGTCGTATGCCGCCGCTGTGATGTCCGCGAGCAGTGCCTCCAGTGGGCACTCGAGTCCGGACAGGACCATGGTGTGTGGGGAGGCTTGAGCGAAGACGAACGTCGTACGCTGAAGCGTCGCAATGCACGGGCACGTATTCGTACTGCCTGAGCGAACGCACGTATCGGTGAACCCCGTGGCCTGACGGCCGCGGGGTTCTTTGTATCCGGGGCCACGCAGCGCATCCAGGGCTGTGCAGCAGCCGAGCCGGCCTCACACCGTCAGCGTGATGGCGACCGTGGTGCCCCCGCCAACACGCTGCTCGAATGCCAGCGAGCCTCCCAGCTCGCCCTCGACGAGCGTCGTGACGATCGACAGCCCGAGGCTGCTCGCCGGGTCGAAGTCGCTCGGCAGGCCCGCTCCGTCGTCGCTGACCCGCAGACGGATCTTGTCGCGGATGCGGTTGACGGCGAGCGTCAGCGTGCCGCCCGCCTCGTCGTACGCGTGCGCCGAGGCGTTCTGGATCAGCTCGGTCAGCACCATCGAGAGAGGGGTCGCGATCTCGCCCGGCAGCAGCCCGAAGCTGCCGAACCGCTCAGGACGGACGAGGTTGGCGCCGGCCGGGCCGTTCGAGACGTCGAGCACGGTGTGCAGCAGGCGGTCGGCGATCTCGTCGAACTCGACGAAGTCGCTGAACGACTGGCTGAGCGTCTCGTGCACCAGCGCGATCGATCCGACCCGGCGCACGGCCTCCTCGAGCGCCGCTCGCGCCTCGGGGTTGTCGGTACGACGTCCTTGCAGGCGCAACAGGGCCGCGACGGTCTGCAGGTTGTTCTTGACCCGGTGGTGGATCTCGCGGATCGTCGCGTCCTTGGAGACCAGCTCGCGCTCGCGCAGCCGCAGCTCGGTGACGTCGCGCAGCAGGATCAGCGAGCCGCTGCGCTGGCCCGACGACCGCAGCGGGATCGTGCGCACCAGCAACGAGGCGCTGGCGTTCTCGATCTCGGCCTCCGAGCCCTCGCGCCCGCTCAGCACCCCGCGGGCGCTCCGGTCGGTGGGACGGCGATCGACCAACGTCGTCGTGACGTCGGCCAGCTGCGTGCCGACGAGATCGCCGACCACGCCGAGGCGGCGGTAGGCCGACATCGCGTTGGGGCTCGCGTAGCGCACCGTCCCGCGAGCGTCGGTGCGGATGAAGCCGTCGCCGACCCGCAACGAGTCAGCCAGGTCGGAGCGCGAGCCGGGCGCCGGGAACTCGCCGCGCCGGATCATCTCGCCCAGCTCGCCGGCCGCCTCGAGGTAGGCGTTCTCGAGCGTGCTGGCGGGACGCAGACCGGTCTCGCTGCTGCGCCTCACGACGACGCCGATCGTCCGGGCCGCCCGGCGCACCGGGATGGCCTCGATCAGGATGCGGGAGCCGTCGAGCTGCTGCTCGACGTGCTCGGGGACCCGGCGTCCCGTCGTCATGGCGACGTCGAGCGGTTCCTCGCCGCGGGATGGCAAGAAGGTGCCCGCCACGTCCTCGAGCAGCGTCGTCGGCCCGGTGGTCGGCCGGATCTGGGCCGCGGCCCACATGCCCTTGGCCTCGCCGTCGGGCACCCACAGCACCAGGTCGGCGAACGACAGGTCGGCGATGATCTGCCAGTCGGCGACCAAGGCGTGCAGCCAGGCGACGTCATCTGCGGTCAACGACGTCTGGGACTGCGCGATGTCGTCCAGCGTGGGCACACGTGCAGCGTAGTCGGGGCGCCGTGGCACGATGACGGAATGTCCGAGGCGTACTGGCAGGCGGTGATGCAGACCGGGATGGACGTTCCTGCCGACCGAGGCCTCGACGAGTGCACCGTCGAGCTGGTCGAGATGCTGGGACACCCCAACCCGCGCACCCGCGAGGACCTCGCCTATCCGCTGCTGACGACATGGATCACCCGCGGCGTCTACGACCAGCTGCTGGCCGGGCTCGGCGACGGCATCGCCCCCGGGCTGCGCTACGGCCTCGGGCACGACGGCGACGTGTCGGTGATGCGGCGGTCGTACAGCGCGCTGATGCTGGCCGAGATCATCGGCCGCGACAACAACGAGCACCTCATGTCGTCGCAGTCGGTGCTCGACTGGGGCGACCGGGCCACGGCCTGGTACGTCCGCGAGCAGGACCACCGAGGCTGGATCCCCGAGCTGGGCTGGGCCAATGCGATCGCGCACGGCGCCGACCTGCTCGCCGCCCTCGCCCGGTCGCGGCACTTCGGACGGCTCGAGCTGACGGTGCTGCTCGACGTCATCGCCGACCGGGTGCTGACGCCGACGTCGTACATCTGGCGTCACGGCGAGGAGGACCGGCTGGCCTACGCCGTCATGACGCTGCTGCACCGCAACGAGCTCGACCCCGTGATCGTCGAGCCGTGGCTCGTGCGCCTGGGGCAGGGCATCAAGCCGCCGCAGACCCGCGGTCACCTCGAGGCCGAGTGGCCCTCCCCCGGCGTCCGCAACGCGTCGTCGTTCCTGCGGGCGCTGCATCTCCAGCTGGCGCTCGGCGTGCAGGGCCGCGACGACCTGCGCGCCGACGCCGAGCTCTTCGCCGAGCAGCCGGCCCACCGCGCCGACCTCATCCTGGCCGTGCTCGACCAGATCCGGGCCGAGCAGCCGTGGCTGTACCGCCCGACGACGCGAGCACGTCCCCTCGGCTGACCGCCGGCCGGCCCGTACCGTCGAGTAACCTGCGTCACATGACGACCGACCAGACGACCGAGCCGCAGCACGGCGGCATCCTCGCCCTCGACGTGGCGCGCGCCCACGGGGTCTCGACGCTGTTCACCCTGTCGGGGGCCCATGTGTTCCCGATGTATGACGCCGCGGTCAAGACCGAGCCCTCGATGCCGATCGTCGACGTCCGCCACGAGCCCACTGCGGTGTTCGCGGCCGAGGCGATGGGCAAGCTGACCCGCACCCCCGGCCTCGCGGTGCTGACCGCGGGACCCGGCGTCACCAACGGCGTCAGCGCCGTGGCGCAGGCCAGCTTCTCGGGATCGCCCCTCGTCGTCGTCGGCGGACGGGCTCCCAACAACCGGTGGGGCACCGGCAGCCTGCAAGAGCTCGACCACCCGCCGATCTTCTCGTCGATCTCCAAGTCGGCCACCACGGCGCACGCCGTCGCCGACATCGCTCCCACGATCGACGAGGCGTTCACCCTGGCGGGCTCGTCGCACCGCGGACCCACCTTCGTCGACGTGCCGATGGACGAGTTCTTCAACAGCGCACCCGCCGGCACCCCGTCGCAGGGCAACACCACCGCGACCGTCCAGCCCGACCCCGACGCTCTGCGAGCCATCGCCGAGCTGCTGCGGACGTCCGAGCGCCCCGTGCTGGTGCTCGGCACCGATGTCTGGGCCGATCGCGCCGAGGTCACCGCACTGCAGTTCGTGCAGGAGACCGGCATCCCCGTCATCGCCAACGGCATGGGCCGCGGCATCGTGCCGGGCGGCCACCCGCAGCTGGTCACCAAGGCACGGTCGACGTCGTTCAACCAGGCCGACCTGGTCATCGTGGTCGGCACGCCGCTCGACTTCCGTCTCGGCTACGGCGTCTTCGGCGGCAAGGAGGGCGCGACCCCGGCCCGCACGGTGCACGTCGCCGACTCCGCCGCTCAGGTCTCGTCGCACGCCGACACGGCGGCGACCGCCTACGGCGACCTTGGCCTGTTCTTCACCGGGCTGTTCGACGCCCTCACCGGATCGGCGGCCCACGGCTCGCGCCCCGACTGGACGCCGTGGCTGTCGA
>JBEVGQ010000305.1:0-7874 GCA_040511655.1 Aeromicrobium sp.
CTGCGTCGCGACGTCGCCGTCGCGGCGGATCGTGACGGTGTCGCCGTCGACCGTGATCTCGGAGGCGCAGGTGACGGCCGGCAGGCCGAGGCGCTCGGCGACCAGGGTCGGGACGACACCCAGGCCGGCATCGGTCGAGGCCATGCCGAAGAACAGCAGATCGAAGTCGCCGACCTTCTCGATCGCCTTGGCCAAAATCTCGGACGTCGCAAACGCGTCCGACCCGTGGATCGCGTCGTCCTGCACGTGGATGCCGGAGTCAGCACCCATCTGCAGCGCCTTGCGGACCGCGTCAGCAGCCTGCTCAGGACCCACGGTCAGCACGACGACCTCACCATCACCAGCCTCGACCGTCTGCAGCGCCTGCTCGACCGCATACTCATCAAGCTCGGACAACAGACCGTCCACACCGGCACGATCAACGGTGTTATCGGCGCTGAACGTCCGGTCCGCCGTAGCATCCGGGACATACTTCACAGCAACAACGATCTTGGTCACGAGGACCCTCCTGTGAATCTGGGGCACGACGACCAGACAGCCGCCGCGTCAGTCAGTGGACTGGGCGGGATCACCGTCACACGACGAGGCGAGTGAGGCGACCCTACGTCACCTGAATGTTACCCAAGCGTAGTAAGAGGGGCGACACCTGTGCGGCATGCGGTAGATCACACCGGCGAGTGATCTCCGACCCGCGGACGCCTGCGGCGGTCGAGCACGACATTGACCATCGAGCCGTCGTCGAGGGCGGCGGCACGACGGGTGCTGATGAGGAGGGCTGAACCGAGCGACAGCACGAACGCTGCGACGACGGCGGCTGCGAGGAATGACAAGAGCATGGGAGCGTCCATTCGATCGGGTCACGGACCGTGACACCTGTGCAGACGTCCCACTACACAGATCATGACGCGGATCTGTGCACAGAGAACGAATTAGTCGTCGATGATCGAGCGCAGCAGGGACTGCGCGGCGGTACCGACGACGAGGTACACGATCGCGCCCGCGCCCCACGCGGCCAGCGACTCCTTCGTGGCGGCATTCGTGCCCGAGAAGGAGAAGGCGTCGCGCAGCGGTCCGACCAGTGCGTCGCAGATGCCGGACACCCATTCGTAGACCGACCCGCCCGTCGCGTCGAGGGCCACCAGCAGCGCTCCGGTGGCGAGCAGGATCGAGCAGACGAGACCCGCGGCGCCGATCAGGACCGCCAGCAACGACACGAGACGCTTGCGTCGGTCGCGCGGAGCGGCCGACTCCTCGCCGGTGGCGTCGGTCCCGCCTGCGACCGAACGCAGACGCTCGCCCAGGGACTTCTTCGGCGCACGAGGCGCCTCGACGATGCGATCGCGCTTGGCCGCGCGCGCCGCAGACCGTGCTGCGGTGCGGTCGCGGCGAGCCCGTCGGCGGCCGCTGGCACCGCTGCCGTCCTGCGAGCGTGCCGGCTCCTCGTCGTCTCCGCGGGGCGCTGCGTCGGGCTCCTCGTCGTCGTCAGCCGCCTGCCGGTCGAAGACGCCGGCGTCGGCGAGCGCCTCGGACAGGGGGACGGGCTGGACCGCGGCGGGCTGGACGTCGCCGAGCGCCTCGTCGGGCTCCACCTCGTCCGTCGCGTCCGTGCGCGCGACAGCGCTCTCGGCCATCGCACGCCGAGCAGCGGTCCGCTTCTGTCGAGCCTGCTGCTTGGCCTCGCGCCGAGCTTCACGCTGACGCCGGCGCTCGGCAGCGCGCTCGGCGGCCAGAGCCGCACCGGTCGCCTCTCCCCCGGCGTCGGCCGGTGGAGGCGTCAGATCATCGCCGTCGGACGACTCTTTTTTTGATCTGGGGGGCGAGTGCCCCGGACTCGTCGCTCACCTCTTCGGGCGTCTGGTCGTCGCGACGACTCGATCCGGGCGCATCGTCTGCCTGCTCGTCGGCCGACGGTCCGGAGACCGCGGATGGCGCGACAGCCGGAGGCTGACCTGCCATCACGACGTGCTGCTGAGTGAAGCGCTCGGCCTCGGCCTCAGCAGCGGCGACCCACTCCAGCGCCGTCCGCTCGGCCTCCTGCAGCTTCTCCTCGGCTGCCGTTCGCGCGGCCGCGACCGCCTGGCTGAGCCGCTCCTGCGCCTCTCGCTTGGACTGCGCAGTGACGCGCTCGGCCTCGGCGTGGGCCGCAGCCACCCGCTCGAGGGCGTCCTGCTCGGCCTTCTCGGCGACGCGCTGCGCCTCCTGCTGCGCCGCCTCGATCCGTGCCGCAGCGTCGTGCTCGGCGCCTGCGAGCCTGCGCTCCGCCTCGGCGAGCTTGGCGGCGGCCTCGTCACGCTCGGCAGCCAGCTGTGCGGCAGCCTCCTGGTGACGCTGAGCTGCCTCGGCAGCCAGCCGGTCGGCGTCCGCCCTGGCCGCGACGAGCCTCTCCTCGACGGCACGCTCGGCATCGGCGACACGCACCGCGATCGCGACCCTCTCGGCCGCGGACTCCTGGGCGTACTTCTCCGCCTCGGCCCTGGCCGCGGCGACCTGCCTCGCGGCGGCCTGCTCGACCTCGGCGATGGTGCGCTCAGCCTGCTGCTGCACCTCGGCCACGCGCGCGTCGGCCTCACGCTGGACCTCGGCGATCCTCGCGTCCACGTCCGCGCGCTCCTCAGCGATCTCGACCGAGGAGGGGCTGTCGGGATCGCGCGGGGCCGCGGCGACGGGCTCGTCCGCGGCCTGCTCGGCCACGTCGGGCGTGGCCGCAGCGACGTCCGGCCGACCAGTCTCGTCGACGGTGGATGCGGCAGAGGTCACGGCGCGCTCGCGCGAGGCCTCCTCCATCAGTCGGGCAGCCTCGCCGCGGGCCGCAGCGACCCGCTGCTGGGCGGCAGCGCTGGCCGCAGCCAGCTTCTCGGCGAAGGTCATGGGCGCCGGGTCGGTCGACACAGCGGCGGTCGGGTCCGGCTCGGACGTCTCGGCGACCGGCCCGGAGAGCGCCGGCTGCGGCTGCGGCTCGGGCTCCGACGCCCGGTCGGGCGCCGCGGGGACTGCCTGGACCTCCTGCGTCAGCGTCTGCTCGTCCGCCGACTCGTCGGCGGCGCCGGCGCCGGCGCCGTCCGTCGGCTCGGACTCCGCGAGCTGTTCGGGGTCGGGATCCCTGGCCGACTGCCGCCTCGACGAGGCGAAGGCACGAGCGGCGCCGCGCTCGGCCCGGCGCTTCTCGACGGCGGCCTGCCGGGCCGCCTTGGCGGCGGCGCGACGCGCGCGCGGGCTGTCGTCCTGTGCCTGGACGGGCGCGACGTCGCCCCGGCCCGGACGTCGACCTGCACCACCCGCGTCCGAGGAGGACGACTCGGCGAGCTCTTGGTCGACCGCGTCCGCGGCGTCACGCAACGGATCGGCCCGGCGGCGTTCGGCCGGCTGAGGGGACTGTGAGTCGCTCATGACTCCCTTTCGTCTGCCGATGGTTCGTCGACCGCTCGTGGCAGGTCGAGGATCAGTATGCCCCACGTGTTACTCGTGTCACATGCGTTCGCGACGCTCGGGACCGCCGGCTCGCGGACGCCTCCGCAACGCGAGCACGCGGGCACATCTCTCAACGACCGTCACCCGCGAAGGTCCCGCACGATCCACGCACCGTCGGCCCCCGCCCCATGCGGCGAGGACCGCACCCACCCGGCATGATGGACCTCTACCCATCAGTAACCGAGGAGGTCGGGTGCGGATAGCGCTGCTGTCATACCGGACGAAGGAGCACTGCGGTGGCCAGGGCGTGTACGTCCGCCATCTCAGCCGCGGGCTCGCCGACCTCGGGCACGAGGTCGAGATCTTCTCGGGCCAGCCCTATCCCGACGACGTCGACCCGCGGGTACGGCTCACGAAGGTCCCGAGCATGGACTTCTTCCGTGAGCCCGACCCGTTCCGCACTCCTCGTCCCGGCGAGTTCCACAGCGCCGTGGACGTGCTCGAGTACGCCGTGACGCTGACCGGGTGCTTCGCCGAGCCGCTGACGTTCGGCCTGCGCGCCTCGAAGATCCTGAAGCGCCGCGCCGCCGACTTCGACGTCGTCCACGACAACCAGAGCCTCGGTTACGGGCTGCTGGCCATCATGCGCCGCGGCATGCCGCTGGCCGCGACGGTGCACCACCCCATCAGCCGCGACCGCAAGGTCGAGCTCGCCGAGGCCACGACCTGGCGACGGCGACTGTCGGTGGCGCGCTGGTACGGCTTCGTGCCGATGCAGGCACGCGTCGCCCGACGCATCCCGATCGTCCTGGCCGTGGCCGGCACGTCGGCGGCAGACTCCGTGGCCGACTTCGACCTCGACGCCGACCAGATGCGCGTCGTGCCGCTCGGCGTCGACACCGAGACGTTCGCGCCGTCCGAGCACCGTGTGCCGGGTCGTGTCGTCGCGGTCGCCAGCGCCGACAAGCCGCTGAAGGGCGTCTCGCACCTGCTCGAGGCCGTCGCGAAGGTGCGCACCGACCACGACGTCCATCTCGAGCTGGTCTCGCACCTCGAGCCCGGCGGGGCGACCGAGCGGCGCATCGCCGAGCTCGGGATCTCCGACGCCGTCCACGTCGTCAGCGGCATCTCCGACGACGAGCTGGCGGCCCTGCTGGCCTCGGCCGAGGTCATGTGCGTCCCGTCGCTCTACGAGGGGTTCTCGCTGCCGACGGTCGAGGCGATGTCGTGCGGCACGCCGGTCGTCGCCAGCCGCGCGGGAGCACTGCCCGAGGTCGTCGGCGCGGACGAGGCCGGCACGAGCGAGTGCGCCGTGCTGGTCGAGCCGGGTGATGCCGAGGCTCTCGCCGCGGCGATCCGCACGCTGATGGACGCGCCCGACGAGCGGGCGCGTCTCGGTGCGGCCGGCCGCCGTCGCGCCCTCGAGCGCTACAGCTGGACCGCCGTCGCCGAGGCGACCGTCGCCGCCTACGCCGAGGCCATCGAGGCCTCGGCCGGCCACCGCCACCGCCACCCCTGACCACGAGGACGAACATGCTGACCGTTGACTTCGACCGGCTGAGGGTCGGCCGCCGCACCCGCTTCATCGACGTCGGTGCCGGTGCCGGACGCCACTCCTACGAGGCCCTGCGCCGAGGCGCGGACGTGACCGCCTTCGACATGGACGAGGTCGAGCTCAAGGGTGTCGACGACATGTTCGGCGCGATGGCCGAGGTCGGCGAGGTGCCACCTGGCGGCACCGGCACGGTCCAGGTCGGCACGATCCTGGACATGCCCTACGACGACGGCTCGTTCGACGTCGTGCTCGCCTCCGAGATCCTCGAGCACGTGCCCGAGATCGACCAGGCCGTGGCCGAGCTCGTGCGCATCACTGCTCCGGGCGGCATCCTCGCGATCACCGTCCCGCGGTGGCTGCCCGAGCGCATCTGCTGGGCGCTGTCCGACGAGTACCACGCCAACGAGGGCGGCCACATCCGCATCTTCAAGGCCGACGAGCTGCAGGCCATGGTCGAGAGCCACGGGCTGACCACGACTCACCGTCACCACGCCCACGCGCTGCACGCGCCGTACTGGTGGCTCAAGTGCGCCGTCGGCGTCGAGCGCGACCAGCATCCGTTCGTCCGCGCCTACCACCGCCTGTTGGTGTGGGACATGATGAAGGCTCCCGCGGCCACCCGGCTCGCGGAGCGCGCGCTCGACCCCGTCATCGGCAAGAGCGTGGCGCTCTACTTCTCCAAGCCGTTCTGACCTGCGTGACCACTCCTCACGTCCCGGACGTGCTGACGCCGGCGCAGGTCGAGCAGACCGCCGCGTCGATCGCGGCCACCCAGCTGCCGTCCGGAGCCATCCCCTGGTTCGAGGGCGGGCACGTCGACCCGTGGGACCACGTGCAGGCGGCCATGGGGCTCAGCGCCGCCGGCCGCACCGCCGACGCCGAACGGGCCTACGAGTGGTCGCGCACCACCCAGCGCGGCGACGGCTCGTGGGCCATCCGCTACGACGGTGACAGCCTCACCGACCCGCACACCGACTCCAACTTCTGCGCCTACCTCGCGACGGGCGTCTGGCACCACTGGCTCGTGACGGGCGACCCGACCTTCGTCGAGACGATGTGGCCCACCGTGTGCAAGGGCCTGGACGCCGCGCTGACGATGCAGCGGCCCGACGGTGCCGTCGTGTGGGCCAGCGCCGACGGCAAGCCCGTCGCCGAGGCCCTCGTGACCGGCAACGCGAGCATCCACCTGAGCCTGCGCTGCGGCGTCGCGCTGGCCGACCTGGTCGGCAGTCCGCGTCCCGACTGGGAGCTGGCGGCGGCACGCCTGCGGCACGCGCTCGACGAGCATCCCGAGCGGTTCGTCGACAAGCCGCACGCGATGGACTGGTACTACCCCGTGCTCGGGGGCGCCCTCTCCCCCGCAGCCGCCGCGGCTCGCATCGACGCGCGCTGGGACGACTACGTCGTGCCCGGCTTCGGCTCTCGTTGCGTCGTCCCCAACAACTGGGTGACGGGTGCCGAGACGTGCGAGCTCGTGCTGGCTCTCGACGTCATCGGCCGCGCGGACGACGCCACGACCCTGCTCGCCTCGATGCAGCACCTGCGCGACCCCGACGGCTCGTACTGGACCGGGCTGGTCTTCGACGACGACGTCCGGTGGCCGGTCGAGCGGACGACCTGGACGGCGGCCACGGTCATCCTGGCCGCCGACGCGCTGTCGCGCACCACCCCGGGCAACGGTCTGTTCCGCGGCGCCGGACTCCCCTCCCTGCCTCGCGACTGGAAGGTCGACATCCCGTGCACCCGATGACCCCTGCTGACGCTGTCCTGCCCGCCGAGCTGAGCTCGCTGATCGACGCGACCCGCGGCTTCATGCCGGCCGACGAGGGTCTCGCGCTGCACGCCGCGGCGCTCGAGCACCTGCAGGGCGGCATCGCCCTGGAGATCGGGACGTACTGCGGCAAGTCGACGATCTACCTCGCGCACGCGGCATCGGTCACCGGCTCGACCGTCGTCACGATCGACCACCACCGGGGCTCCGAGGAGCAGCAACCCGGATGGGAGTACCACGACGCGTCGCTCGTCGACCTCGAGCTGGGGCTCATGGACACCCTGCCGTTCGCGCGCCGGGCCATCGCCGCCTCGGGCCTCGAGGACGTCGTGGTGGCGATGGTCGGTCGGTCGTCGGCGATCTCTCGGTGGTGGCAGACGCCGCTCGACCTGGTGTTCGTCGACGGCGGCCACACCGACGAGGCCGCGCAGGCCGACTTCCACGGGTGGGCGCCCCACGTGCGTCTCGGCGGCGTCCTGCTGATCCACGACGTCTTCCCCGATCCCGCCGACGGCGGCCAGGCGCCCTACCGCATCTATCGCGAGGCCCTCGACAGCGGGGAGTTCGTCGAACGCTCCGTCACCGGCTCGCTGCGCGTGCTGCAGCGGGTCGTGAGGCCCGAGGGCGCGTAGCGCCCGACCGGTCGAGCGGGTTGAGGAGCGAGACCGCCCGCGGTCGAGCCTCGAAACCTGGCGAGCGATCAGGCCCGGATGGTTTCGAGGCTCGCTCGCAGAGCACGCTCACACCTCAACCAGCAGCGTTCAGCCAGAGGACGCCGCTGGGGGGCAGCTGGAGCACCGCGGAGTGCTCGAAGCCGTGCATCGGGACGTCCTCGGCCTCGACCGCACCCAGGTTGCCGACTCCCGACCCGCCGTAGACCTCGGCATCGGTGTTGAGCACCTCGCGCCACGTGCCGGCCGCGGGCAGGCCGATGCGGTAGTCGTGGTGCGGCTCGCCCGCGAAGTTGGCGACGCACACGACCTGCGAGCCGTCCGACCCGATGCGCACGAAGGCGATGACGTTGCCGGCGGTGTCGCTGGCGTCGATCCAGCGGAAGCCCTCGGGACGGTCGTCGATCGTCCACAGCGCCGGCGCCGCCCGGTAGAACGAGTTGAGGTCGGTGACCAGGTGCAGGATGCC
>JBEVGQ010000306.1:0-4551 GCA_040511655.1 Aeromicrobium sp.
GAAACGAAAATTGTCCGAAATGTGAGACTCACTTTCGCCTCAAATTCCGGACAATTTCGATTGGTAGCGGGGACAGGATTTGAACCTGTGACCTCTGGGTTATGAGCCCAGCGAGCTACCGAGCTGCTCCACCCCGCGTCGCTGAAGACAACATTACAGGGCCACGTCCGTGGCACCAAATCGGGTCGACGAGTTGACGACGGGCACCGCCAGATTCCCGTGATGACAACGGGTCTAGCGTTGGACGACGTGAGTCCGACACCCCTCTCCCCCGTCACCGCCGCCTCGATCGACCAGGCCGCCGTCCGCGTTGCCGAGGTGGTGAGCCGTACACCGCTCGAGCTCAACGCCCGGCTGTCGAGGGCCACAGGGGCGCAGGTGTGGCTCAAGCGCGAAGACCTCCAGCCCGTCCGGTCGTACAAGATCCGCGGGGCCTACAACCTCATCGTGCAGCTCGACGACGACACCCGCGCCCGCGGCGTCGTGTGCGCCAGCGCCGGCAACCACGCGCAGGGAGTCGCCCTCGCGTGCCGCCGGCTCGGCGTGCAGGGACGCATCTTCGTCCCCGGCACGACCCCGCGGCAGAAGCGCGAGCGCATCGTCACCCTCGGCGGCAGCGGCGTCGAGGTCATCGTCGTCGGCGACTCCTACGAGGACGCGTTCAAGGCTGCCCACGACGACTCGGTCGCGACGGGCGCAGCACTCGTCCCGGCCTTCGACGACCCGCGGACGATCGACGGGCAGGGCACCGTCGCCCGCGAGATCGTCGACCAGCTCGGCTCGGCACCCGATCTGGTGGTGCTGCCGGTGGGCGGCGGCGGCCTCATCGCCGGCATCTCCACCTGGATGCGCGAGCGTCACCCCGCGACCCGCATCGTCGGCGTCGAGCCCCACGGCGCGGCGTCCATGACCGCAGCGCTGGCTGCCGGTGCGCCGGTGCCGATCGAGAGCGTCGACCCCTTCGTCGACGGAGCCGCGGTCGGCACCGTGGGCCAGCACACCTTCCCTCTGGTGCGCGACGCCGGCGCGACGATGGTCACCATCGACGAGGGCCACCTCTGCACCGAGATGCTGCACCTCTACCAGTCGGACGGCATCATCGCCGAGCCCGCGGGCGCACTCGCCACAGCGGCCCTCGACGGCGTGATCGACGTCGAGCCCGGCACGACCGTCGTCTGCGTCGTGTCGGGCGGCAACAACGACATCAGCCGCTACGGCGAGATCCTCGAGCGCTCGCTGATCCACCGCGGCCTCAAGCACTACTTCCTCGTCAGCTTTCCGCAAGAGCCCGGCGCGCTGCGCCGGTTCCTCGACGAGATCCTCGGCCCCGACGACGACATCACGCTGTTCGACTACGTCAAGCGCAACAACCGCGAGAACGGCCCCGCGCTCATCGGCATCGAGCTCGCCCACGCAGAGGACCTCGCCGGCCTGCTCTCGCGGCTGGACGACAGCCCGCTCGGGGTCGAGCGGGTCGAGCCGGGCAGCCCGATGTTCCACTACCTGATCTGAGCCGCCCAGGCAGCACGGGGCCGGAGCCCCGAAGGACCCCGGCCTCGTGCTGACAGTCCGGCTACTTGGTCGACTTCAGGCTGCTCTGCGCGCCGTCGATCGCCGTGTTCATGTCGTTGATCTTGCTCTGGTACCCGGCGAGGTCGCCGTCCTCCAACGCCTTCTGTGCGTCGTTGTAGGCCTTGGACGCCTCAGCCAGCCACTGCGACGTCGTCTTGGTCGCCGGGGTGTCCCCGCCGCCTCCGGCGCCGGTGCCGGCTCCGTCACCGTCGCCCTCGCCGTTCTCGGCCGGAGGCGTCGTGCCCTCCTCGATGCCCAGCGCGACGCGCAGCGCCTCGTCGAGCGTCGTGCCGAACCCGACCGACTCACCGAACGTCGCCGCGACGAACTGCAGCACCGGGAAGCTTCCCTCGGACGCGCTTCGTTGGATGTAGACCGGCTGGACGTAGAGCAACGATCCGCCGACGGGCAACGTCAGCAGGTTGCCGCGCAGGATCTTCGCCTCCCGTGACTGCTCGAACTGCAGCAGCGCCTGGGTCACTCCGCGGTCGGTCTGGAACGAGTTGGCGATCTGGCTCGGGCCCGGAATCTGGGTCTCGCTCGGCAGCTGAAGGATCTGCATCTTGCCGAAGTTCTCGGTGTCGGTCGCCTCGGAGTTGACCGAGACGAACGCCGCCAGGTTCTGCCGGCTGTTGGGCAGGTAGACGCTCGTGACCGAGAACTTGGGGTCCGTCTCGCCCGGACGGGCCGTCGACAGGTAGTACGGCGGCTGCAGGGCACGCGACCCCGACGGGGCCGTCGGGTCCTCCGGCACCTTCCACCGCTCGCCGTCCTCGTAGAACGTCTGCGCGTCGGTCACGTGGTAGCGCTGCAGCACGTCGCGCTGCACCTTGAACAGGTCGACCGGGTAGCGCAGGTGCTCGAGGAGTCCCTGGTCGATCGACGACTTGGGCTCGACGATGCCGGGGAAGACCTTCTTCCACGTCTTGAGCACCGGGTCCTTGGTGTCCCACTCGTAGAGCTTGACCGTGCCGTCGTACGCGTCGACCACGGCCTTGACCGAGTTGCGCATGTAGTTGACCTGATCAGTCGGCAGCGCCGCCTGGGCGTTGCCGTCGGTCAGGGTGTCGGCGGTGGCCTCACGCAGCGAGCGGTGCTCGGAGTACGGGTACGAGTTGCTCGTCGTGTAGCCGTCGACGATCCACACGACACGACCGTCGACGACGGCCGGGTAGGTGTCGCCGTCGACGGTCAGCCACGGGGCGACCTTCTTGACCCGGTCGCGCGGCTCGCGGTCGTAGAGGATCTTCGACTCGGAGTTGACGCGTCCCGACAGGACGATGTTGGGCTCGGCGAACTTGAACGCGTACAGCATCTTGTGGAACAGGTTGCCGACCGGCACCCCTCCCTTGCCGTCGTACGTGTTCTGCGTGACGTTCTCGCTGTCGGTGTCGCTGGTCGCCGACGCCGTGCCGCCGCGCGGGATGTCGACCTCGATGGGGTCTGCACCCTTCGGACGTCCGACGATCGAGTACGACGGCGACTGCTCACCGAAGTAGATGCGCGGGGCGACCTCGGTCTGGATCTCGCCGACCGGCGGGATGTCGCTGGCAGTGAAGACCGGCTCGCCGTTGGGGCCACGCTGGTTGCCCCGCGCGGCGATGATGCCGAAGCCGTGGGTGTAGACCGTGTGGTCGTTGGCCCAGTTGCGCTGGTTCGACTGCAGGCCGTTGAGGTTGAGCTCGCGCGCCGCGATGATCGTGTCCTGCGGCTGCTTCTCGCCCGGCAGGGTGTAGCGGTCGACGTCGAGCGTCTTGGGCACCGAGTAGTAGCCGCGCACCTGCTGCAGCTGTTCGAAGGCGTCGGAGATGAGCGTCGGGTCGAGCAGTCGCGTGCTGACCCGCGACTCCGCGGACGCCGCGAGCGCCTCGGGCGTCAGGTCGGTGGTCGCGGTGTACGACTCGACCTGGGTGTCGGCGACGTCGTAGGCCTGTCTGGTCGCCTCGATGTTGCGCGCGATGTACGGCGCCTCCTTGTCGGGCTCGGACGGCTTGACCTGGAATCCCTGCATGATGGCCGGCCAGATCGCGCCGAGCAGGATCGACGAGACCGCGAGCAGGCCGAGGCCGATCGCCGGCAGTGCCCACGAGCGGATCGCGACCGAGGCGAAGAACAGCAGCGCGCAGACGATCGCCACCCAGATCAGGATGTTCTTGGCCGGGATGCGCGCGTTGATGTCGGTGAACGTGCCGCCGTCCACCAGCCCACCGTTGGCCACGAGCAGGCCGAAGCGGTCGAGGTAGTACGACACGGCCCGCGTCAGGATGCCGACGCCGACGAGCGCCGACAGGTGGATCTGCGTCGCACGCGTCAGCTTGGGGCCGCGGCCGGCGATGCGGATGCCGCCGTAGACGTAGTTGACGAACACGACCGCGAGCACCGTCACGATGATCATCGCGAACGAGAACGACGTGATGAACCGCCACCACGGGTAGTCGAAGGTGTAGAAGCCGATGTCCTTGCCGAACTGGGGATCCTTGATGCCGAACGACGTGCCGTTGCGCCAGACCTTGAACGTGTCCCAGTGGCTGGCGCCGACCGACCCGGAGAAGGCCGTGAGGATCACGAACACGCCGATGCCGATGGGCTTGAGGATCGGTGTCAGCGCGAGGCGGTAGCGATAGGCCGGGTCGTCGCGGCGTGCCGGCACCGACTGCGGACGCGTGCGGAACGCGATGTAGAGGTTGACCATCACGAACAGTCCGAAGATCAGGCCCATCGCGACGAACAACGAGATGCGCGTGAACAGGATGCTGCGGAACACGTCGCCGTAGCCGACGGACTTGAACCACAGCCGGTCGGTCCACACGCTGGTGAAGATCGATCCCAGGAACAGCAGGACGGCCAGGGTGATCAGGGTCGGGACCAGGACCTTCTGGCGGCGGCCCGACGCGGGACGCGGCTCTCGAGGTCGGGGTGTTCCGAAGATGTCGCTCACGGGTCTCCTGGGTAGGGGTGGCTTAAGACTTTATGTCACGG
>JBEVGQ010000307.1:0-3474 GCA_040511655.1 Aeromicrobium sp.
GCTTCTGTGGTCCCAGACCAGCCGAAGCTGTGACGCAACGCGTCTTTCCGGAGGAGTGAGCACGATGGCAGGACCCCGCAACGCCAAGGTCGGCGACCGCATCAAGGTGATCGTCGCCCAGATGCTCGAACGACGCGTCAAGGACCCACGCCTCGGGTTCGTGACGATCACGGACGTCCGCATGACCGGTGACGGCCAGCAGGCGTCGGTGTTCTACACCGTCATGGGCGACGAGCAGCAGCGCGACGACACCGCCGCGGCGCTGCGCAGCGCGACGGGGCTCATCCGGTCCGAGGTCGGCAAGCAGCTCGGCACCCGCATCACGCCGTCGATCACGTTCTTCCTCGACTCGGTGCCCGAGACGGCCAAGGAGATCGAGGACCTGCTCGCCAAGGTCAAGGCGTCCGACGACGAGGTGCTGTCGCGCACGGCGGGCGCCCAGTACGCCGGCGACCCCGATCCGTACAAGAAGCCGGTCAGCGACGACGAGCACGACGACGTCGATGACTGATCCCGTCTCGGGCCTGGTCATCGTCGACAAGCCGGGAGGCTGGACGTCCCACGACGTCGTCGGCCGCATGCGCCGGCTGGCCCAGACCAAGAAGGTCGGCCACGCCGGCACCCTCGACCCGATGGCCACGGGCGTCCTGGTGCTCGGCATCAACAAGGCCACGCGGCTGCTGGGCTACCTGACCCACGCCGACAAGGAGTACGTCGCCACGATCCGACTCGGTCAGTCGACGGTCACGGACGACGCCGAGGGCGAGGTGACGTCGACGACGCCGGCATCGCACATCGACGAGGCGGCCGTGCGCGCAGTGCTGCCGCGCTACACCGGCGACATCCAGCAGGTGCCGTCGTCGGTGTCGGCGATCAAGGTCGACGGTGTGCGGTCGTACGCCAAGGTGCGTGCGGGGCAGGAGGTCGCGCTGAAGGCCCGCCCGGTCACCGTCTCGGCGTTCGACCTCGACGACGTCCGGCCGGACGGTGACGTCGTCGACGTCGACGTGCGGGTGGTGTGCTCCAGCGGCACGTACATCCGGGCACTGGCCCGCGACCTCGGCGACGACCTCGGGGTCGGCGGGCACCTGACGATGCTGCGCCGCACGCGCGTCGGCGGCTTCCCTCTGCGGCTGGCGCGCACGCTCGACGAGCTCGAGACCGAGCTGCACGTCATCGACCTCGACGACGTCGCCCGGGCGAGCTTCGACTCCTACGACCTGCCCGAGCGCGAGGCGCAGGACGTCCGCTTCGGCCGGGCGCTGACGGGCATCGACCTCGGGGCCCCGCGCGCGGTGGCGATGTTCGACCCCGACGGGCACTTCCTGGCGCTGTACGAGCAGCGTGGCGGTGTCGCCAAGCCGGTCGCGGTCTTCGTCTAGGGTCGGGACCATGTCACTGGGAGCGTCGACACGTCGTCTCGTCCGTCGCACGATGCTGTCGGTGCTGGCCGCCCAGGTGGCGGCGGTGCTCTCGCTGATGGGTGCCGACCGTCTGCGGCGCCTGCTGCGCGGGCGCAAGATTGCCGAGCTCGAGTCGTCCCAGCCCGTCTCGCACGGCATCGGCGACGGCAGCACCGCGACGACCTACACGTACGGTGCGGTGCTGTTCGACGACATGCTCGCGGCCATCGCGGGCGCGTCGCGGCGCATCCTGCTCGAGACCTACATCATCAAGGGCGACGAGATGGGGCGCCGGTTCAAGCAGGCGTTGATCGACGCGGCCGAGCGCGGCGTCGAGGTCTACGTCATCTACGACCAGTTCGCCAACCTCGTGGTGCGGCCGAGCTTCCTGACGTTCCCCGATCCCGTGCACGTGCTGCGCTACCCGCTCTTCTCGTCGTGGAAGCTGCTCAGCCCGCGGCACCTCGGTCGCGACCACCGCAAGATCCTCGTGATCGACGACGAGGTCGCCTACGTCGGCGGCTACAACATCGGCTCGTCCTACGCGACGGAGTGGCGAGACACCCACCTGCGCATCGAGGGCCCCGCCGTCTGGGACCTCGACAATGCCTTCGTCGACTTCTGGAACACCCATCCGCAGCGCAGCACCGGCCGGCTCGCCCAGCTGCCGGCGGCGGGCTGGCGTCCTGAGATCCGCGCGCACCGCAACGTGCCCCGGCAGCTGCTGTATCCCCTCCGCGGCATGTACCTCGAGGCGATCGACCGCGCCCACCGCAGTATCGACATCACGGCGGCGTACTTCATCCCCGACCGCGACATCCTCGACGCGATCCTCGAGGCCCGGCTGCGAGGGGTCCGGGTGCGCATCATCGTCCCGAAGGTGTCCAACCACGTCGTCACTGACTGGTTGTCGCGGGGGTTCTACGGACCCCTGCTGCGAGCCGGGGTCGAGATCCATCGCTACGCCGACCACATGGTGCACGCCAAGACCGCCACGATCGACGGCGAGTGGACCACGATCGGCACGGCCAACATCGACCGCCTCAGCCTGTTGGGCAACTACGAGATCAACCTCGAGATCCTCGACCGCGGTCTCGCCGAGGGGATGGAGTCGATCTTCGCCGACGACTGCCGCAAGTGCGAGCAGCTGAGCCTGGACGAGTGGATGCGCCGCCCGTTCCTGGCGCGCGTCTACGAGGCCCTGCTCAAGCCACTGGCGCCCCTGCTCTGAGGCTCGCGTGCCGTCCTGGCGGAGGTTCCCCCGAGCAGGTGCATCCTCAACCGTCTGAGTGGCCAGAAGGTTGCAGATCCACCGCCCCGCGACCGTCGGCGGGCACGAGGCGGGGCAGCGCTCAGTCGACGCGGTAGCCGAGGCCGCGGACGGTCGTGACGAGGTCGGCGCCGAGCTTCTTGCGCAGGTAGCCGACGTACACGTCGACGACGTTGGAACCGGGGTCGAAGTCGTACCCCCACACCTGTGAGAGCAGCTGCTCGCGCGACAGCACCAGGCCCCGGTTGCGCATGAGCACCTCGGCCAGCGACAGCTCGCGCGCCGACAGCTCGACCTCGCGCTCGCCGACGTACGCCCGGCGGCGTCTCAGGTCGAGCCGGACGTGGCCGACGACCAGCTCGTCGTCGGGAGGAGCCTCGCCGGGGGAGCGCAGCCGCAGCCGCACCCTGGCCAGCAGCTCGCCGAAGCGGAACGGCTTGGACATGTAGTCGGCCGCGCCGCCCTCGAGCGCGGCGATCGTGTCGGTGACGGAGTCGCGGGCGGTGAGCACGATGACCGGCAGCGCCGGTCGCTCGACCGTGACGCGCTCGAGGATCGTGAAGCCGTCCATGCCGGGCAGCCCGATGTCGAGCACGATCAGGTCGAACTCGCCGGTGAGGGCGTAGTCGAGACCCGTCACGCCGTCCGAGACGACGGTCGGCGTGAAGCCCTCGGCCTTGAGACCCTTGGCGACGAACGAGGAGATGCGCGCCTCGTCCTCGACGATCAAGATGCGGTTCATGTCGGGTCTCCTGTCGGGAGGCGGAGCCGGAAGACGGCGCCGGTGGCCGGTTCGCCGTC
>JBEVGQ010000308.1:0-10880 GCA_040511655.1 Aeromicrobium sp.
TGGCACTGAAACGACGCTCGTTGAGCCTGTCGAGACGCCCTTTCGACAGGCGCAAGGCGCGAGAGTCAGGGTCAGTCGGGGAGGCCGAGGGCACGGGCGGCGTCCTCGACGGTGTCCCACTTCTCGCGGGCCCCACCGAGGCGGTCGGGATGAGCCTGCGACCGGGCCTTCTTGTAGACCTTCATGAGCTGGTCGAACGTCGCGTCGTCCGGCAGCGGATCGGTGCCGGCGATCGTCTCGAGCGTCATGATCGCGCGCATCTCGCGCGGCGACCGGCGGACCGGCTCGGCCACGGACGGAGCGGACGTGGCGGGACGTGACGACGGCGCGGCCTTGGCCTTGCGGAGGTCGTAGTCGCGCTTGCGGGCGGCGATCGGCACCAGGTTGGAGTCGTACACCGGGATCTTCAGCTTCTTGCGGCCGAAGTCGTACCCGGCCTGCGGCGACGAGACGCGGCGACGGATCGACTCACCGTCGTGCGCCACGAGCAGGAGCGTCGTGTGGGTCACGGACGTCTGCGGCTCGATCCAGCCCTCGACGCCCTGCCGCGTCTCGGCGAACTGGCGCAACGCGTCGAGGTCGGCCTTGCTGGAGCCGCGGTCGGAGACGACGGCGCCGCCGTCCGTCCTGGCCTTCCGGCCTCCGAAGATTCCCATGGCACCAGTGTGCCCGATCGGGGGTCGGCGCCGACTCCCCCCGGTGGCAGGTCGGTTGGGCTGAGTGACAAGATGACGATGCACATACTTTCTGGGAGGACACCGTGGCGGACGGCGCCGGCAACAACTTCGACATCGTGATTCTCGGCGGCGGCAGCGGTGGCTATGCCTGCGCGTTGCGTGCCGTGCAGCTGGGCAAGTCGGTCGCTCTGATCGAGAAGTCCAAGCTCGGCGGCACGTGCCTGCACTGGGGCTGCATCCCGACCAAGGCGCTGCTGCACTCGGCCGAGGTCGCCGACCTGGCGCGCGAGGGCGAGGCGTTCGGCATCAGGTCGACGTTCGACGGCATCGACATGACGCAGGTCAACAAGTACAAGGACGGCGTCATCGACCGCCTGTACAAGGGCCTGCAGGGACTCATCAAGTCCGGCGGCATCACGGTCGTCGAGGGCGAGGGCAAGCTCGTCTCGGCCGACCCGAACGGCGGCGGCACGGTCGAGGTGAACGGCTCGACGTACACCGGCACCAACGTCGTGCTGGCGACCGGCTCGGTCTCGCGCACCCTGGGCCTCGAGATCGGCGGTCGGGTCATCACCTCGACCGAGGCGCTGTCGATGACCGAGGTGCCCGAGAAGGTCGTCATCATCGGCGGCAGCGTCATCGGCGTCGAGTTCGCATCGGTCTGGAAGTCATTCGGCGCCGACGTCACGATCATCGAGGGTCTGCCGACGCTGGTCCCGCTCGAGGACCCGGCACTGAGCAAGGGCCTCGAGCGCGCGTTCCGCAAGCGCAAGATCAACTTCAAGACCGGCGTCAAGTTCGACTCCGTCAAGCAGACCGAGACCGGCGTGACCGTGACGCTGGAGAACGGCGACACGATCGAGACCGACCTGGTGCTGGTCGCCGTCGGTCGGGGCCCCAACTCGGCGGGCATGGGCTACGAAGAGGCCGGCGTCACGGTCGACCGCGGGTGGGTCCCGACCAACGAGCGCCTCGCGACCAACGTCAAGGGCATCTTCGCCGTCGGCGACCTGGTGCCCGGCCTGCAGCTGGCCCACCGTGGCTTCGCGCACGGCATCTTCGTCGCCGAGGAGATCGCCGGCCTCGAGCCGCAGGTCGTCGTCGACTCCGGCATCCCCCGTGTCACCTACTGCGAGCCCGAGATCGCCTCGGTCGGCATCACCGAGCCGCAGGCCAAGGAGAAGTATGGCGACGACCGTGTCGAGGTCGTCGAGTACAACCTGGGAGGCAACGGCAAGAGCCAGATCCTCGGGACGGCCGGCACCGTCAAGCTCGTCCGCGAGAAGGACGGCCCCATCGTGGGCGTCCACATGCTCGGATCGCGCTTCGGCGAGCAGGTCGGCGAGGCGTCGCTGATGGTCAACTGGGAGGCCTACCCCGAGGACGTCGCGCAGTTCATCCACGCGCACCCCACCCAGAACGAAGCACTCGGTGAAGCCGCCCTGGCACTCGCCGGCAAGCCCCTCCACTCGCACGCCTGATCCGGAGACACACCATGGCCACTGAAGTCACCCTTCCCGCTCTCGGCGAAAGCGTCACCGAGGGCACCGTCACCCAATGGCTCAAGCAGGTCGGCGACACCGTCGCCGTCGACGAGCCGCTGCTCGAGATCTCCACCGACAAGGTCGACACCGAGATCCCCTCCCCCGTGGCCGGCGTGCTGCTCGAGATCAAGGCCGACGAGGACGAGACCGTCGAGGTCGGCGCCGTCCTGGCCGTGGTCGGCGAAGAGGGCGAGACCACCGACGACTCGGCGACCGCGCCGGTGTCCGACGAGAACCTCGTCGAGGAGAAGTCGGGCGACGACGGCCAGCAGGCGTCCGGCGACGAGCCGGAGCCCGAGCCGGTCGCCGAGGAGCGCTCGAACCAGCCCGAGGAGAGCGCCGAGGAGCAGCACGATGCGGCCGAGACCGCGGCGGCTCCTCAGGCCGAGACGGCACCCGCGTCCGGTGGCGGCACCGAGGTGACGCTGCCCGCCCTGGGCGAGAGCGTCACCGAGGGCACCGTGACCCAGTGGCTCAAGCAGGTCGGTGACGACGTCGCCGTCGACGAGCCGCTGCTCGAGATCTCCACCGACAAGGTCGACACCGAGATCCCGTCGCCCGTCGCGGGCAAGCTGCTCGAGATCCGGGCCGACGAGGACGAGACCGTCGAGGTCGGTGCCGTCCTGGCCGTCATCGGTGCCGAGGGCGACGCCCCGGCCGCCAGTGCACCCGAGCCGGAGCCGGAGCCGGAGAAGGCGCCCGAGCCCGAGCCGGAGCCGGAGAAGGCGCCCGAGCCCGAGCCGGAGAAGGCACCCGAGCCCGTTCCGGCCCAGCCCGAGACGCAGGGCTCTCCCGAGCCCGCGCCTGCTCCCGCGACGCCGAGCGACAGCACCGGTGGCGGCGACTCCTACGTGACCCCGATCGTGCGCAAGCTGGCCAAGCAGCACGGTGTCGACCTCGCGTCCCTGACCGGCACGGGTGTCGGCGGACGCATCCGCAAGCAGGACGTCCTCGACGCCGCCGCCAAGCCCGCCGAGGAGGCGCCGGCAACACAGGCGCCCGCCGCAGCTGCTGCCCCGGCCGCCGAGCCGTCGGCCCTGCGCGGCAAGACCGAGAAGCTCTCGCGCCTGCGCAAGGTCATCGCCTCACGCATGGTCGAGTCGCTGCAGACGTCGGCGCAGCTGACGCAGGTCCACGAGGTCGACGTCACCGAGGTCGCCCGCCTGCGCGCCAAGCACAAGACCGCCTTCGGCGAGCGCGAGGGCGTCAAGCTGACGTTCCTGCCGTTCTTCGCCAAGGCGGCCATCGAGGGTCTGAAGGCCTACCCGCAGCTCAACTCGGCGCTCGATCTCGAGGGCGGAACCGTCACGTACCCCGACGGCGAGCACCTGTCGATCGCCGTCGACACCGAGCGTGGCCTGCTGGCCCCGACCATCCGCGACGCCGGAGACCTGTCGATCGCCGGCCTGGCCCGCAAGATCGCCGACGTCGCCGAGCGCACCCGCACCAACAAGATCACGCCGGACGAGCTGTCGGGCGGCACCTTCTCGATCACCAACCTGGGCAGCAACGGCGCACTGTTCGACACGCCGATCATCAACCAGCCGCAGGTCGCGATCCTGGGTGTCGGTGCCGTCGTCAAGCGTCCGGTCGTCGTGACCGACGCCCACGGCAACGACAGCATCTCGGTGCGCAGCATGGCCTACCTGGCGCTGACCTACGACCACCGCATCGTGGACGGTGCCGACGCGGGCCGGTTCTTGACGGCGGTCAAGCAGCGCCTCGAGGCCGGTTCGTTCGAGGCAGAGCTCGGGTCCTGAGCCATGCACGTCGTGGTGGGCGGGGCGTCGGGATTCCTCGGAACGGCACTCACCGACCACCTGCGCGCTCGCGGCCACGGTGTCACCCGGCTCGTCCGGTCGGGTGACACCGCGAGCGACGCCTCGCTGTGGGATCCCTACGCCGGGCAGGTCGACCAGCAGCTGATCGACCGCGCCGACGCGGTCGTCAACCTGACGGGCGCGCCGATCTCGAAGTGGCCCCGGACGGCCAAGACGAAGGACGAGATCCGGTCATCCCGGCTGGCCGCTACGTCGACGCTCGCCAAGGCCGTCGCGGCGTCGTCGACGCCCACCGTGCTCATCTCGGGATCGGGCATGTCGTGGTACGGCACCGACCGGGGCGACGAGCAGCTCACCGAGGCGAGCAGCGCCGGCTCCGGGTTCCTCGCCGAGGTGTCGCAGGCGTGGGAGGCTGCGGCGTCGCCGGCCGTCGACGCCGGCGCGCGCACGTGCTTCGTGCGCACCTCGCTCGTGCTCGACAAGGACGGCGGCGTGCTCAAGCTGATGCTGCCGGCCTGGAAGCTCGGCGGAGGCGCCAAGCTGGGCTCGGGCCGTCAGTACATGTCGCTCATCTCGCGACACGACTGGGTGCGCGGCATCGAGTTCCTGCTCGAGAACGACGAAGCCAGCGGCCCGTTCAACTTCGCGGGCCCGGCCGACACGACGAACGCCCAGTACACCGACGCTCTGGGCAAGGCGGTGCACCGTCCGACGTTCCTCGCGGTGCCCGGCTTCGCGGTCAAGGCCGTGCTGGGCGGCATCTCCGACGACCTGCTCGGCTCGCTGCGGGTGAAGCCCGCTGCGCTGGCCGCGGCCGGCTTCACGTTCGCCGACCCCGACCTGCGCTCGGTGCTCGACTCCGCCCTGTCGTGACGCTGCCCGAGCCCGACGGCTCCGTCACCGACCCAGTGGCGCGGATCGTGGAGTACCTCGACCACTTCCGGGCCGAGGTCCGGCGGGTGACGGCCGATCTCGACGCCGAGCAGCTGTCGCGTCGCGTCGTCCCGTCGGCATGGTCGGCTGTTGAGCTGGTCGAGCACCTCGTCCACATGGAACGTCGCTGGATCATCTGGGGTTTCCTCGGCGAGCACGTCGTGGGCGCAGAAGCCGATCGCGACGACGCCGGGCACTGGACGACGGATCGTGCGCTCGACACGCTGCTCGACGACCTCGACGCCGTCGGTCGACGCACAGCGGAGGTGGCGGCGACCCATGACCCGCTGGCGGCTGCCGACGGGCGCGGGATGTTCGCCGACCGCGCCGAGCGCCCCACCCTGTTCGCGATCCTCTTCCACGTGATGCAGGAGTACGCACGCCACGCGGGTCACCTCGACATCGCGAGGGAGCTCATCGACGGGGTCACCGCGGACGGCTGACGAGGCGCGCTGCGGCGATGCGCCACCGGCCGTCGCCGGTGCGCTCCAGCGTGACGTGGCGCCGGCTCGGGCGGTCGCGGGGCAGATCGGTGGACGTCCCGTCGCCCCACTCGACCCGCGCGGGGACGAGCTGGTCGACGACCTCGAGCCGCACGCGGCCGCTCCCCTCCCCCAGCACGCGACAGCTCAGCACGCGCAGCTCGGCACCGACGACGCGCCCGTCACGACGCCGGTAGTCCTCGATGAGTCGGGCGTCCGCTCGCTGCGCCCGGCTGCCCTCGACATAGACCTCGTCGAGCATCGACGGATCGGACGTGGCGAAGGCCCGCTCGCGGACGTGGTCGAGCTCGGCGAGCCGCACGGCCCACTGGTCGTCCGGCGCCGGCGACACCGCACGGACCGCGACGATGAGCATCCACAACCAGTCCATGGCACCACTGTGACGTCGTCGGCCGAGGAGCACCTCCGGCCGTCCACAGGGCCCCCGCGCGGCACGGGGATAGGCTGGACGACGTGACGCTTGAGATCATCGACGACTGGTACGGCTCCTCTGCGATCGACTTCGTCGCGGCCTGGGACCTGCAGCGCGAGCTGCACGCGCAGCGGGTCGCCGACCAGATCGGCGACACCGCGATGTTCCTGGAGCATCCACCCGTCTACACCGCCGGCCGGCGCACCGAGCCGTTCGAGCGGCCCTTCGACGGCACGCCCGTGGTCGACGTCGACCGCGGCGGCAAGATCACCTTCCACGGGCCGGGCCAGCTGGTCGGCTACCCCATCACGAAGCTGCCGTCCCACGTGCTGGTGGTCGACTTCGTGCGGCGCATCGAGGAGGCCATGATCCGTGCCGCCGCCGACCTGGGCGTCGAGACCGGACGCGTGCCGGGACGCTCGGGCGTCTGGCTGGCCGCCACCGCGACCCGCGCCGAGCGCAAGGTCGGTGCCATCGGCATCCGCGTGGCGCGCGGGGTCACGATGCACGGCTTCTCGCTCAACGCCGACGTCGACCTCTCGTACTACGACCGCTTCGTGCCGTGCGGCATCGCCGACGCCGGTGTCACGTCGCTGTCGGCCGAGCTCGGTCGCGACGTGACGGTCCGCGAGACGGCCGTGGCGATCGCCCCCCACCTGCGCGAGCTGCTGACGTGGGCTCCGTACACGCCGGCGCCCGATCTCGCCGAAAGGGTCGAGACCGGGCCCAGCGTCGCGGTGCTGCCACTCAGCCGCTGACCACCGTCACTCGCTGAGGCGCAGGGCCTCGCCGAAGCCGATCTTGCGCTCGGTGCGCATCAGTGTCCGCTCGTAGAGCCGCGCAGCCAGTCGCACGATGCCGATGGCGCCCAGGACGTTGACGACGACGGCCACGGCGATCTGCCAGACCGGCACGCCGCCCTCGGCCATCCGCGACGGCATCAGCATCGCCGACATGATCGGCAGCATCGAGACCACGGTCTTGACGCTCGCTCCCGCCGAGAACGCGATGATGTACGGCGCGAAGAGCAGCACCTGGCCAGGCATCGTGGTCGACTGCAGGTCTTCCTGGCGCGACGCGAGGGAGCCGGCGACGGCCCACAGCCCCGCGAGAGCCACGAAGCCCAGCACGAAGAACACGACGTACATCCCGACCGCCGGGCCGAGAGCAGTCAGCAGCCCGGTCTCGCCCGTCGCGGCGAGCGAGGCGATGCCGGCGATCGCGAGCAGCAGGATCTGCGCGAAGGCGAGCAGGGTGTTGCCGGCGATCTTGCCCCACAGCATCGCGCGGATGGGCACCGCTGCGGCCAGGATCTCGACGACGCGACTCTCCTTCTCCTGCACCACGCTCTGCGCGATCGACATGCCGAACGTGACTGCCGTGATGTAGAAGAGGATCAGGAACACGTAGGCCGCCAGCTGTCGTGCGCCGGCGTCGCCGTCGGCCGGGTCGAGCAGCCGCTCCGACACGGCGGAGCCCTTCTGCAGCTCTGCGAGGTCGACGCCCTGGCTGTCGGCATTGGCCTTGAGCGCAGCCGTCGAGCCGGCCGTGCTCAGCGCGGTCGACAGCGTGGAGTCGATCTCGTCCTTCCCGACCATCTCGTAGCCGTCGTCGGTGGCGATCAGCGCGGCGTCCGCGTCGCCGTCGCGGACGGCCTTCTCGGCGGCGGCCGTGGAGCCGACCTGCTGGGGCTTGGCTGTGGAGCCGTCGTCCGTGCGGTCGACCACGGTGGACGCGGCCGACACGATCGCGGCGGAGGCGTCGTCGGTCACGGCGACCTTGTAGTCGGTGGGCCGGCCGCCCAGGATCGAGGTCAGCACGACCGTGGCGACGACGCCGACGACCATGATGACCGCGCTGTAGATGTACGACTTCTCGCGCACGCGGGTGCTGATCTCGCGCTCGGCGACGACGCGCCAGGCGCCGCGCACCTCCTCGGTGGTCGAGGTGGATGTGGGGTCGGACGTGGTGGCCGTGCTCATCGGTTGACCTCCCGGAAGATGGCGGACAGGGGCTGACGGACGCGGGTGAACTCGGCCACGGGCTCCTTCGCCACGAGCTGCGAGAGCAGCTCGGACGGGGTGATGCCGTCGAGGTCGACCAGGGCGGTGCCGCCGTCGACGTCCTTGACCTCGATGCCGCGCAGACCCCGGATCCACGCGGCGTCGCTGCCGTCGAGGCGGACCCGGTAGCGCTCGGGGCCGGTGCCGCGCAGCTCGTCGACCGACCCGGCTGCGACGACCTTGCCGTGCGACAGGATGACCAGGTCGTCGCAGAGTCGCTCGACCAGGTCGAGCTGGTGGCTGGAGAACAGCAGCGGCTTGTCGCCGGCCTCCTTGGCCAGCAGCGACGCCATGGCGTCGACGGCGACCGGGTCGAGGCCGCTGAACGGCTCGTCGAGCACCAGGGCGTCGGGCCGGTGGATCAACGACGCCGCGATCTGCACGCGCTGCTGGTTGCCCAACGAGAGCGTGTCGAGCACGTCGTCGGCCCGGTCACCGAGGTCGAAGTGGTCGAGCAGCTCACGGGCCCGGCGGGCCGCCTCGGCGCGGTCGACGCCGTGCAGACGGGCCAGGAAGACCAGCTGGTCGCTGACCCGCATGCGCGGGTACAGGCCGCGCTCCTCGGGCATGTAGCCGAAGCGCCGGCGCTGCCCCGTCGTGATGGGGCTGCCGTTCCAGAGCACCTGCCCGGACGTCGGGGCCAGGACGCCGAGGATCATGCGCATGGTGGTGGTCTTGCCGGCGCCGTTGGCGCCGACGAAGCCCGTCATGCGGCCGGGCGTGACCCGGAACGTGACGTCGTCCACGACGAGTGTGCCGTCGTACGACCGGCTGAGTGAGGAGATGTCCAACATGCCTCCACGCTAGGAGGACTGCCGCCTCGGCACATCGGCCACGAGGATGAGCCGCGGTCATCCCTTCGGCGGACGGTCAGCGGCCGTCGCGCTCGTCCATGAGCCCCGACTCGTGAGCCACGATCACGGCCTGCACGCGGTCGCGCACCACCAGCTTGCTGAGCACCCGCGACACATGGGACTTGACCGTCGCCTCGCTCACGAACAGCTCCGCGGCGATCTCGCCGTTGCTGAGGCCGCGACCCATCGCGACGAGGACGTCCTGCTCGCGCTCGGTCAGCTCGGACAGCCCCGGGACGCCGGCGGTGCGGGGCCGTCCCGTCGAGCGGGCGATGACGCGCTGCGTGACCTCCGGAGCCAGCAGGGCGTGCCCCTGAGCCACCACTCTGATGGCCGCGACGAGATCGGCCGGCGGACAGTTCTTGAGCATGAACCCGCTGGCGCCAGCTTGCAGGGCCTCGAACAGGTACTCGTCGTCGTCGAACGTCGTGAGGATCAGCACCTTGCAGTCGGGCACCGCCTCGATGACGCGACGCGTGGCCTCGATGCCGTCCATGCGCGGCATCTGCACGTCCATCAGCACGACGTCGGGCCGCAGCGCGACCGCGCGCCGGACGGCGACGTCACCGTCGTCGGCCTCCCCCACCACGGCGATGTCGTCCTCGGCGCTCAGGATCATCGCGAAGCCGGTGCGCACCAACGCCTGGTCGTCGGCGACCAGGACCTTGACCTGGCGCTCGGTCATGTCGCCACCGGGACTCGGACGCGGACGCGGAAGCCACCGTCGGGGCGCGGACCGATCTCGGACTCGCCACCGTGCATCGCGGCGCGCTCACGGATGCCCGTGAGGCCGAAGCCGCCCGAGGCGCCCGACGCTCCAGGCTCGGCCGACCCGTCGTCGATGACCTCGACCTCGACGGCAGCCGGCTCGAGCTCCGTCGCCGTGACGAATCGCAGCACGACCTCGGCGGAGCAGGCGCCGGCATGGCGCCGCGTGTTGGACACGGCCTCCTGCGCGATGCGGAACATCGACACCCCGACCGTCGGCGGCACGGCGAACGGTTCGCCGACCTGCCGGAAGGTCACGGACGGACGGTCGTCGGGTGCGGCGAGCGCGGCGATGTCGTCCAGCCCCGGCTGGGGCACCCGCGTGCCTCGGTCGTCGTCCTCGCGCAGGAGCCCCACCAGCTCGTGCATCTGGTGGACGGCCTGGCGCGACGACGACTCGATCACGCTCAGCGCCTCGCGGGCCAGCTCGGGACGCGAGTCGATGACACGGCCCGCACCGGCCGCCTGCACCCCGATGCCGCTGACGTGGTGCGCGACGACGTCGTGCAGGTCGCGGGCGATGCGCACCCGCTCGGCCTGGACGGCACCCCGACGGTCGCGCTCCTGCGCCTGGCGCTCAGCGGCGATGCGCGCGGCGATCTCGGCCCGTTGGCGAGCGCTGCGCCAGGCGCCATGACCCCAGGCCATCGCCCCGAAGAAGTAGATGACGTTGATCGTCAACGAGTAGACGATCAGTGCGTCGTAGCGCGGAAGCAGGCCGACCTGCGGCGCCGGCGGCGGGACGTCATGCACGAACTGCCAGATGAGCCAGCCGAACATCGCCACGATCACCACGACGCTCGTCGCCATCAGCATGCGCGAGCGCCGTGACCACGCCCAGGCCGAGTACAGCGAGACGAACAGGATGATCTGGATCGTGAAGATCGCGCTGAGCTGGGCCTGGTGCTCACCGACCGCGATGAAGATCGCCGACTCGGCCAGCAGGGTCGTCAGCGGGAAGGCCCTGCGCGACGCGAACAGCAGGCCGGCGACCGCGAACAGCACGTGCACGAGAAGCGGGTTGTGGAGCTCGGTGCCGCTGCCGCTGCGCCACACCTCGACCGACGCCACCGAGAGCAGGGCGCCCAGCAGGCCTCCTACGACGTCCGCCTGCAGCTGCGCGCGGGTCGGCCGCGGGCGCGTCCAGCGGCGGTCCAGGTCGAGCACGCGACCGAGCCTAGGCCACCTTTCGGACGGGCGTACCCTTGACGGCGTGACCATCGCACCTGAGGGACGCAAGATGCTTCGGCTCGAAGTCCGCAATGCCGAGACGCCGATCGAGAAGAAGCCCGCCTGGATCAAGACCCGCGCGAAGATGGGTCCTGAGTACAACGAGCTGATGAAG
>JBEVGQ010000309.1:0-14417 GCA_040511655.1 Aeromicrobium sp.
ACATCATCTGGGGGACGGCCGGTACGGTGGCGGGCTGGGGCGAAGGTGGTCGGCCGGGGTCTCGGGGCCCGTGCCCACCACCGACGGTGCCGGTGCTGTCGCCGGGTGCTGAGACACCGCGACGCCGAGCATCGTGACACGAACCTATGACCTGGACCTCGAGGGCAGCAGGGCCCAAGGTCCTCGCAGGATGGGGCTTTCGAGCGTGCTGCGACCGGTCCCCGACGCCGACAGTGGACGGAGGTCGAGCAACAGAAGAGAGGTGCCAGTGATGGTCGAGCTCCCCGTGGTCCTGGGCATCAAGCCCGGACAGCACCCGCAGGTCGCGGCCTTCGCCGTCGCGGAGGCACTGCGACGGCAGACCAGCCTTCGGGTCGTGCATGCCGGCGACGACCTGCCCGTGTCGAGAGCGCTGTTCGACGACGTCAGGCAGGTCGTCGCGGCCCGCGGCGACGCCGTGGACGTCGACTTCGTCGTCATCGACGGTGACCCGGCAGAGACGCTGCTGGACGAGGCGCACCTTGCCTCCACGGTCGTCCTCGGGGCCGACGACGGCCCGTGGGCGGCGCGCGCCCTCGGCACGGAGATCGCGCACGCCGTGGCGACGCACGCCGACGCACCGGTGATCGTGGTGCCACGGACGGTCCCGGGCGGACGGCTGCGCAGCTGTGTCGTCGCTGCGCTCGACTTCGGCGGCGAGGTCGACGCCGAGCTCGCCTACGCGCTGGAGACCGCCGACCGTCAGCACGAGCCCCTGCACGTGATCTACGCGGCAGGTCCGACCAGCGACTACCCGACCCGTCGCAACCGCTGGTACCACCTGGAGGACACGATCGACCGCTGGCGCCCGCGCTATCCCGGGGTGCAGATCCAGACCGCCGTCGAGCCCGGCAACCCGGTCCACACCTGTGTCATCGCCAGCGCGGGTGCCTCTTTGCTCGTGGTGGGCCAGCCTGCCGCAGAGCATCCGCGCCTTGCATCGCGGACCGTCGTGGCCCGATTGCTGCGACGGTCGAGCGCCCCCGTGGCGGTCGTGCCGGTCGGCTACGCCCGCATGGGAACCCCCGCATGAGGCCGGTCGACGCCGCCTCACGTCCTGTCGTGGTCGGGGTCGCGGAGGTTCAGGAGCGAGTCCTCGAAGAGGCCATCTCGGAGGCTCGACGTACCACCGCGCCCCTGCACGTCGTCACCTGCTGGGACCAGGACGACCTCGGGCTCGAGCCGGACGGGTCGAGCGAGCACCCGGTCTCGTCGATCGTGGAGAAGCTCGCCCACGGCGCCGCCGACCAGGTGCGGGAGTTCACCGCCACGGCGGCACCGGAGCTGGACGTGACGTACTCCCTGGAACGGGGAGCGGCCTTCGACATCCTGCGCGACGAGGCCGGCGACGCGCGCGAGGTGGTCGTCGGCTCCGACGGAGACCTGCCGCGCTACCTGTGGATGTTCCGCGGCGCGGTCGCCCGCAGGCTGGTCGTCTCGTCCACCGAGCCGACGATCGTCGTGCCCGACCGGCCCGTCGATCTGATCGGCGACGTCGTGCTGCTGATGCCGTCGTGGTCGGTCGACGCGCTGACCTTCGCGCTGGAGGCAGCCCAGGACCGCGGTTGCGGACTGCGGATCGTGCACGAGTCGGACGGGCCGGGCACGCGCCGCGACGAGCGGTGGCGCGAGAGCTGTTACGCGCTCGACATCATCCGGAGCCTCTACCCCGACGTCGCCGTGGTGGTGACGACCACCGCACCGGGCCGGCTCGTCGACGCTGCCGTCGACGCCGCCCCGGGGACGTGCATGGTCGTCGTCGGGTCCGTCCCTCGACCCCGGCTGCCGTGGTTCCTCGACCGGTCGCTGGCAGGCAGGCTCGCGGCACGCACCTCCGTGCCGATGGCGGTGGTGCCGGCACGGCGTCGTTGGTTGAGCGGTCTGCGGCGATGATTCGGATCGGCAGCGCCACGAACCAGCCCGTCCTGGTCGGCCTCCTCGGGCACCAGCCGACCGTGCTGCGCTTCGCCCTGATGTCGGCGCAATCGCACCACAGCCGGCTCACGGTCCTGCACTCGACGGGCATGCCGCCCCAGCCGGCGGACTTCTACGCCGGGTTCGACGTCATCGACGAGCTGCGGCGCGAGGGCCAGAGCGTGCTCGACGACGCCAGACGGCTGATCGAGCAGGAGTCCCGCGAGGTCCCTGTCGAGTACGTGCTGACCAGCGAGCCGGCCCTCCCCGCGCTCGAGCAGGCAGCGGCCGGCGCACGGCTGGTCGTGCTCGGCTCGGACACCCTGCCACCGCTCGACCGGCTCCTGCGCACGGCAGTGTCGGGCCACCTCGCGTTGCACGCCCCGTGCCCGGTCGTGGTCGTGCCCGAGCTGTCGCCTCCTGGAGTCCGAGGGGGCGACGTCGTCCTCGCGCTCGACGGCGAGACGCCGGCCGAGGGGCCGATCCGGTTCGCGCTCGAGGAGGCCGAGGTGCGGGGGACCGCTGTGAAGGTCCTGCACGTGGCGCCGGAGGAGTCGGAGGCGGCCGACATCGATGCGCGTCGCACCGGCATCGCCGAGATCCTCGCCGGTTGGCGCGAGAAGTACCCGGATGTCCCGCTCGCCGAGGTCGTCGAACCGAACGACCCCCGCGCCGGGGTGCTGCACGCGACGCGGGACGCGACACTCGTCGTCGTCGGGAGACCTCACCGGCGCGGCCTTCCAGGCAGTCGCTCGGTCGCCGGCGACGTCCTGCGACAGGCACACGGCCCCGTCGCCGTCGTGCCGGCTCGCTGGTGACGTCGCCGACCTCCGTCAGCCGACGGCGGTCCCGAACAGGCGCCCGATCCAGTAGGTGGCCACGAGGCCCGCGGCACCACCCACCACCAGGCGTGTGACCGCTCTGCGTGTCGGTGCCCCGCCGAGCCGTGCGCTGACCGCGCCTGCCAGCCCCAGTGCCACGAGCACCACAGCGCCGGTCAGCAGAACCCTCACGGAGGACGGCGCCACGAGGATCGCCACGAGCGGCAGCATCGCACCGAGCGTGAAGGCGATCGCCGATGCAGCCGCCGCGTGCACGGGATTGGTCAGGTCGTCGGGGTCGATGTGCAGCTCGGCGTCGGCGTGCGCGAGCAGCGGGTCGTGCTGGGTCAGCTCGACGGCCACCTGACGTGCCGTCGCCTCGCTCAGCCCCTTGGCCCGGTAGAGGCCGGCGAGCTCGTCGAGCTCCTGGTCGGGTGCCTCGGTCAGCTCGCGCACCTCCAGGGCGAGCTGTGCCCGTTCGCTGTCGCGGGCGCTGCTGACGGACACGTACTCGCCGAGCGCCATCGACACGGCGCCGGCCACGACCCCGGCGAGGCCCGCCGTGAAGACGGCTCCACGCGACGTCGTCGCACCGGCGACGCCGATGACGAGACCGGCCGTCGACACGATGCCGTCGTTGGCACCGAGGACACCTGCGCGCAGCCAGTTCATCCTCACCGACATCGTGCTTGAGTGGGGCTCGAAGGGGTGGGGCAGACGACCGGCCGTCATCGGGGACCTGCAGTGGGACGCGACATGTCCTCGACGGTCAGACGCGGATCGTGATCTTGTTGTGGACGTGGTCGACGTGCGGAGACGCCCACGCCGCGAGCTCTGCCTGGTGCTTCTCGGACCACGACGAGACCCTGCCCGTGAGCTCGACGGTGCCCCTGCTGGCGGTCACGTGGATCTTCGACGCGTCGAGCGCAGCGTGACGCGTGATGGCCTTGCGGATCATGGCCGCGGTCTCCGCCGCGTTGGCGACCGGGCGCTTCGTCAAGGTGATCCGGTTGTCGATGCCGTGCACGCCGGTGAGGTGGGTGACCGCCTTGCGGGCGGCCTCGCGCTGGTAGTTCCACTGGACCTCCCCGGTGAGGATGATGAAGCGGTCACGCACCTCCACCTTGACGAGCGCCGAAGGCACCGACGACGTGTTGTCGAGCGAGGAGCGGGCCGCGGCGACGATCTCGGCGTCGGAGGGCTTGTCGCCGGGGAAGTGCACCGTGATGTCGTTGGCGACGGCTCCCACCGACCGCGTGCGCAGAGCGGTCTTGCCGGCGGCGACCTTCTGCGGGTACGACGTGACCTGGCCGGTGAGCGTCACGACGCCTCCGTGCACGGCGACGCCGATCCTGGAGGGGTCGATCTCGGGAGCCCAGCCGATCGCGTGCTCGACGGCTACCTGGATCTCGTGGTCCTGCTCGGTTGTCGTGCTGGTGCTCATGATCGTGCCCTTCTGATCGGGTGGCCGCGCACGGCCGTGGACGTCCTACCCCAGGGTGTGCCGATCGCGTCGACCCGTGCACCGGTCGACGGTCCTGCCCGGCAGGGCCCTTGGGCCGTCGCATCCGGGTCTGGGGACGAAGGTGCGGCGATTCAGGGACCTTCGGCGGGTCCAGGGGCGCCGATGCGCAGCGAGAGTCGACGTGACGGCAGATCGCCGTCGACCTGATCGAGAACACGGTGAGTCGCATGACAACAGCAGTAGCCCGACGCCCGCAGACCCCGTTCGCCGAGCTGATCGACTGGATCGAGTCGGAGGTGCCGTTCGGTCTCAAGCGCATCGGTCTCACGCCGGCCGTCGCGATGGAGGACTTCGTCGACGGGGACACGTACGTCCTGCGTGCCGAGCTGCCGGGCATCGACCCGTCCAAGGACGTGACCGTCACGGTCGACGACGGTGTCCTGACGATCCGCGGGGAACGTCAAGAGATCAAGCGTGACAAGCGCATCCAGGAGTTCCAGTACGGATCGTTCAGCCGCTCGATCCGTGTGCCCGCCGGGACCCGGACCGAGGACATCGAGGCCTCGTACCGCGACGGGATCCTGGACGTGCGTGTCCCCATGGCTCAGAAGGACTCCACGGCCCACGTCATCGAGGTCAAGCGCGCCGATGACTGAGCCGGTCGGGAGCAGCACGACGTGGCCGTCACCCGGACCGCACGACGGCCCCGTGGTGGTCGGCGTCGTGCGCGACCAGCCCGGTGCGCTCGAGGCGGCGATGGTCGAGGCCATGCGTCGCGGCAGCGTCCTTCGCGTCGTCCACGCCGCCGGCTCCACCGCTGACGACGGACAGGCGGTGCTGGACGATGCCCGCTCGTTCGTGAGGCAGGCGCCCGTGGCGCCGACCGTCGAGTACGTGCTGAGCCACCAGGGGCCGCTCGCCGCGCTGTTGCAGGAGGCGCAGACCGCCTCGTGCCTCGTGGTGGGCACCGACGAGGTGACCTGGTTCGAGCGGCTGGTGGGCGGCGAGGTGTCGACACGGCTCGCACGACTGGCGTCGTGTGCCGTCCTGGTGGTCCCCGAGTCGGCGCCGCAGGGGATTGCTCGCCACGACGTGGTGCTGGCGCTCGATGTCGGGACGTCGGCCGGTCCCACTCTCGCGGCTGCGTTCGAGCAGGCCGAGCGCAGGAGGTCACGCCTGCGCGTCCTGCACGCGACCGAGTCGGACGGCGACGCGTCCGGTGGCGGGAGCGCGAGCGGAGAGCTGGCACGACTCGTCGCGCGTGAGCAGCAGGGGCACCCGGAGGTGCGCGTCGTGGCGCACACGGTCCGCGGCGAGGCCGATGCAGCGTGCCTGAAGGCCGGTGAGCGGGCCGGGCTGCTGGTGCTGGGCCGACCTCGTCCTCTTCGCGTCGGTGGGCTGCTGTCCAGGCCTGTCGCTCTGAGGGTCCTGCGAGCGGCGCACTGCCCGGTCCTCGTCGCCACCGGTGAGCCCGCGCGGCCATGACCGCGACACGACCTGCGCTGCAGCACATCGTGCTCAGCCGCATCGTGGGGCGCGAGGTGCGAGCCGCAGACGGCGCGAGGCTCGGCAGGGTGACCGAGCTGGTGGTCGACGGTCGCGCCGGTGCGTCGCGGGTCGATCACGTGGTCGTCAGCCGCCGCGGCGCCCCTGACCTGCTCGTCCCGTGGCGTCTGGTCCGGCCGGCCGGCGAGCGCGGCCGCACGCTCGAGGTCCGCGGGCCGCCACGTGCGGCAGAAGGCATCGCCGAAGGCAGCAGCACCGCGGCGTCGCAGCCGGCCCTCCACCTGTGCCGGGACGTGCTGGACTCCCAGGTGGTCGACCTCGCGGGTGGCCGGCTGTCGCGTGTCTCGGACGTGCTCCTGCAGACCACGGACGACGGCGGGCTGGTCGCGATCGCCGTGGACCTGGGTGCCGGCGCCCTGCTCTCGCGCATGGGCCTGCGGTGGGCGGGACGCAGGATGGGTGAGGTGGTGGTGGCCTGGGACGATCTCTACCTGGCGTCCCCGGGAGGCCACCGGGTCGAGCTGTCGGCGTCGGCCGACAGGCTGCGCCGCCTCGACGCAGGCACCGTGGCGGAGGTCGTCGCCCGTTTGCGGACCGACCAGGCCGCCGACGTCCTGGGGGCGGTCGCCCCCGATCACGCGGCGACGGTGCTGGACATGAGCCATCACGAGGTGCGACGGCGGCTGGTCGACCTGCTGCCGTCGGGCCATCGCGCGGCGGCCGGCCCGGTGCCCCCGTCACCGGCGACACGGCGCTCGCGGCGCACGTCCGGGTGGCGGGTGCTGCGGCCCCAGGCCAGGCGGTGACCACGCGCGAGCGGGGTGTGACGGAGCCGGCGGTCCCGTGGACCCACCGGTGGCGCACCGGCCTGGTCGCCCTGGCCGCCGTCGT
This sequence comes from Aeromicrobium sp., assembly GCA_040511655.1. Lineage (GTDB taxonomy): Bacteria > Actinomycetota > Actinomycetes > Propionibacteriales > Nocardioidaceae > Aeromicrobium. The sequence goes on from JBEVGQ010000309.1 coordinate 6,637, forward strand.
GGGGCCCGGGCTCCTGGCAGGGCTGTCCGACGACGACCCGGCCGGCATCACGACCTACTCGGTGCTGGGAACCGACTACGGGTACCGGTTGCTGTGGGTGCTGCTCCTCGCCACGATCGCGTTGATCGTCTTCCACGGCCTGGCTGTCCGCACAGGCGTCGTGACGGGGCAGGGGCTGATCGGCCTCGTGCGCGACCGTTACGGCCCCAGGACGGGTGGGCTCGCCCTCCTGGCCCTGGTCGTGGCCAACCTCGGCACGACGTGCGCCGAGCTGGCCGGTGTCGCGGCGGGCTCGGAGCTGTTCGGCGTCAGCCGCCGCCTGTCGGTCCCTCTCGCCGCGCTGGTGATCTCGTGGGTCGTCCTCAAAGGGGCGTTCCACCGGGTCGAGCACGTGCTGATGGGCTTGGCGGCCGCCTTCGTCTGCTACGTCGTCGCAGGCTTCGTCGTCGGTCCGGACTGGGGGCTGGCCGCCCGCGGGCTCGTGACACCCACCATGCCGTTGACCAAGGAGGCCGCCGTGATCGTCAGCGCGACGGTCGGCACGACCCTGGCTCCGTGGGGGCTCAGCTTCATCCAGTCGTACGCGGTCGACAAGAAGCTGACCGTCAAGGACCTGGCCCTCGAGCGCGTGGACGTCGTCGTCGGCTCGGTCCTGACCGGTGTGATCGGGTTCTTCGTCGTCGTGACGTGCGCGGGGACGCTCCACGTGACCGGCGCGGGCATCGAGTCGGCCGCCGACGCCGCGGCCGCCCTGGAGCCGCTGGCCGGCGGCCAGGCGACGCTGCTGTTCGCGGTCGGCCTCGTCAGCTCGGCGGTGCTGGCCGCGGCGATCCTCCCGCTGTCGACGGCCTACTCGGTGTGCGAGTTCCTCGGCCACGAAGGTGCGCTCGACGACGGGTTCGGCCGCGCACCGCTGTTCTACAGCACGTATGGCGCCGTCATGGGCGCGGCGGCGGTCCTGGTGCTCCTGCCCGGCGTCTCCCTGGTGCCGGTGCTCGTGCTGACCCAGGTGCTCAATGTCGTCCTCGTGCTGCCGCTGATGATCGTCATGCTGCGGCTCGGGCGCGACCCGGAGGTCATGGTCGGTCACGAGGTGTCGCGGTCCATGTGGCTCGTCTACGGAGGTGCTGTCGTCCTGGTCGGGCTGTCCGTGACGGCTCTCGCGGTGCTCTCGGTGCCGATCGGTTGAGCCGCCGACCGTCGACGAGCGCTGGTCGCGGTCCTCACCGTCGACGTCTCTCCAAGGGTGCGATCGGACGACGGCGACGTCGGGCAGATCGGCGCAACGCGCGGGAGCTTGGGCGGACGAAGCTCGCTGCGTCCGCCTCGAGCCACGACATCTGCGCTGATAGAGGGCTGACGTGCCAGCGGTCTGATGCGTCGTCCATGGTGGCGTCCTCACGGTCGGGTGAGCACCAGCGTGGTCGACGAACGAGTGCGCGGCTGTGGTCCAAGGTCCCCTCGTGGTGGGACGACCAGCCGTGCGGACGTCATTGAGAGGAGATGGCCCGCAGGACGTCGAGCCTCGCCGCCCGCCTCGCCGGGAGCACGGCAGCCAGCACGCCGACCAGGACGGCAGCGACGACGAACAGCGCGAGCCGGGCCCAGGGGATCGCCAGGTCGGTCACTCCCTGGTCGACCACGGCACGTTGCAGCACGAACCCGAACAGCAGGCCCAGGCCGATGCCCAGGCACGCGCCGAGCGCAGCGATCGCCACGGCCTCGAGCCGCACCATCCGACGGACCTGTGCGCGGTCCAGCCCGATGGCCCGCAGCAGCCCGAGCTCCCGCGTCCGCTCGACGACGCTGAGCGCCAGCGTGTTGACGATGCCGAGCGCGGCGATGACGATCGCCAACCCCAGGAGCGCGTAGATCAGGTAGAGCAGCTGGTCGACCTGCGCGCGCTGCGAGTCGGAGTACTGCTGCCGGGTCTGCACCGTCACGGTCGGGTAGTCGGTGGTCGCCTTCTCGAGCGCGACACCGAGAGCCGCTGTGTCGGTGCCGGGCGTCGCGTCGACCAGCACCTCGGAGTCGGCGCGCACGATGCTGGCCGCGGTGACGGTCGAGAAGGGCACGAGCACGTCGCCCAGCAGGTACGTCGAGCGGTAGATCCCCGAGACGCGGGCCGTCTGGGGGCCTGCGTCGAAGCCCAGCCGGACCGCGTCGCCGACCCGCAGTCCGAGGGACTGGGCGCGGTCCTGGTCGACGGCGACCTGCCCGTCGCCAAGGGCGCGTGACCCGGACACGAAGCTGATCGGCACGATGGCCTCGAGCGCCTCGAGGTTGGTCGCCGACCCGGTGACGGTGCTGTCGCCGATCCGGACCTGGACCACCTGGGTGCGGGCGACCCGGCCCACGCCGTCGACCTGGGCGATCTCGTCGCCGACGACGGGGGAGAAGGGCTGCAGCAGCGCGTTCGAGACGAGGAAGTCGCTGGTGAACTGCTCCGTGATCGCGGCGTCGACCGATCGGCTGGTCGATGCGCCGAGGATCGACATCGTCGTGACCAGTGCGAGCCCGATCATGAGGGCCGATGCCGTGGCCGCCGTCCGGCGAGGGTTGCGCAGGGCGTTGTTGCCGGCGAGCCGGCCGACCGGACCCGTCATGCGGCCGAAGGCCCACCTGACGCCCGTCACGAAGGGGATCGCGATACCCGGCGCGGCGGCCGTCACCGCGAGCAGGATCGCCAGGATGCCGGCGCCGACCATCGACGTGCCGGTCGACCCGGAGGTGTTCAGTCCGGCGACGACCAGCGCGGCGCCCGCCGCAGCCAGGACGCTGCCGACGACGAGACGTCGGCGCACCGAGCCCTCGGGGAGGGCGGCATCGTCGCGCATCGCCGAGACGGGGGAGACCGATGCGGCCCGTCGGGCAGGGAGCCACGCGGCGATCATCGTCACGCCGACTCCCACGGCGTACGAGACGATGACCGTCCGCCCGCTGAGCACGACACTCGTGCCCGACAGGTCCAGGCCGAAGCCCGCGAACACGGTGCGCAGCAGGGCGGTGAGGCCCAGACCCAGGCCCAGGCCGACGCTCGACCCGACGAGACCCGTCACGCAGGCCTCGAGCAGCACCGATCGGGTGACCTGGCGCCGGGAGGCCCCCAGCGCCCGGAGCAGCGCCAGCTCTCGGGTGCGCTGCGCCACCAGCATCGAGAAGGTGTTGACGATCAAGAAGCTGCCGACGACCAGGGCGATCGCGGCGAAGACCAGCAAGAACGTGTTGAGGTAGCCGAGCACGGTGTCGACGACGGTCTTGACCTCGTCGGTCACCTGGTCGCCCGTGACAGCCTCGACCCCGTCGGGCAGGAGGGGCGTGACCGCCGTGACGAGCTCGGCCTGGCTGACGCCGCCCTCGGCGGTCAGGCCGATGGACGTGTAGGCGTCCGCGCCGTCCAGGAAGAGGTCTTGTGCCGTGCGGGTGTCGAACATGACGAGCGTCGCCCCGGCGAGACCGCCGCCGGCGAAGTCGGCGTAGCCCACCAGCCTCGCGGTGATCCTCGGTTGGTCCCCGGCGGTGACCATGCGGACGGTGTCGCCGATCCGATAGCCGGCGTTGCGGGCAGACCGGCGGTCCATCGCGACCTCGCCTGCCCGCCGTGGCTCGTGACCGGTCGGGATCGTGACGGTGGGGTCGCCCGCCGCATTCGGGGCGTCGTCGAAGTTCAGGGCGATCGTGGGTGCGCCGGAGCCTCCGAGCAGCTTGCCGTTCTGCTTCACCACGAACAGGCCTTGGCCCTCGACGGACCCGTCGGCCCGTGCGACGCCGGGGGCCGACGCCAGCTGCGGCACGAGGCTGCCCGGGAGCGTTCGCTGATCGAGGTTCCGCAGCAGGCTGGTCGCGGATCCCAGTCGGTTCAGGCGTACCACGCCGTCCGACACCGACCCGCCGACGATGTTGTCGAAGCTCCTGCCGATCATCTCGGTGAACGTCAGCGATCCGCTGAGGAACGCCACCCCGAGGACGATGGCTGACGCGCTCAGCACGAGTCGGACCTTGCGGGCGAGCAGGCCGCGCAGCGTGAAGCGAAGCACGTCAGACCACGGCCGGCGGGACGTCCTGCAGGTGCGCCATCTGCTCGAGGACGGTCCCCGCGGTGGGGTTGCGGAGCTCGCCGACGACTCGCCCGTCGCGTAGGAAGATGACGCGATCGGTGTACGAGGCGGCGGTCGGGTCGTGGGTCACCATGACGACGGTCTGGCCGAACTCCGTGACGCTGCGGCGGAGGAACAGCAAGATGGCCGCGCCGGCCGTCGAGTCGAGGTTGCCGGTCGGCTCGTCGGCGAAGACGATCGACGGGCGGCCGACCAGCGCCCGGGCACACGCCACGCGCTGCTGCTGGCCGCCCGACATCTGCGACGGCCGGTGGCGAAGACGGTCGCGGATGCCCACGGCATCGATCACGGTCTCGTACCACGCGGGGTCGGGACGGCGTCCGGCGATGGCGAGCGGAAGGAGGATGTTCTCCTCGGCCGAGAGCGTCGGGATGAGGTTGTACTCCTGGAACACGAAGCCGACGTGGTCACGGCGCAGCCGCGTCAGCCGCGTGTCGTCGAGCCCGGAGACCTCGACGTCCCCGATCAGCACGGAGCCCGAGGTGGGGGTGTCGAGGGCCGCCATGCAGTGCACCAGCGTCGACTTGCCCGAACCGGACGGTCCCATCACCGCCGTGAACTCCTGGGCGCCGATCTCGACCGTCACGCCGTCCAGGGCGCGGATGGTGGCGTCGCCACCGCCGTAGATCTTGCTGACGTCCAGGGTGCGGGCGGCGATCGCGGAACGGGCAGTGATGATCTCGGGCACAGCGTCCTCGATTCGTGGGCTCGGTCGGATCGGCGAGTGCAGCAACAGAGACTCGCCCTCAGGCACGTGGGTCCGAGGGCGAGTCCTGTACGGCGCGACTCCGTCGGGGGCCGGCAGTAGTCGACTGCGCGGAGTGGGGTCGTCGCCGCTCTTCTGAGCATGCGCGTGCCCGGCACGTGCGCACAGCGACCCAGGGCCCGGATCGGTGGGACGTTCGCCCCTGATCCGACGGAGAAGCGGGTGCAAGGCAGCTCAGGGGCTTCGGTCCCGTGAGAGCGGGACGATCGTAGGTGCCGGGCACTCGTCTCGGCCGTCAGGCTGGTGGGAACCGAGGAGGGACCCATGGAACCTGGCACAGGCCCGGTCGTGCTGGAGTCGGCAGACCGGCACGGCTCCGTCGTCGCGGTGGTCGAGGCCACCAGGCCGTCGGACGCCGTGGTGAGGCGAGCGATCGAGGAGGCTGCGTCCCGCACGGGGGAGATGGTCGTGCTGCAGCTCGTCGACGACCCGTCGGTACTGCGCCGGGCGGTCGCGCAGGCACGGCTGGCCCGTGACGTCGCGTGGTGGAGCCGCGACCTGTCCGGCATCGCCGCTTCGGTCGAGGTCGTGGAGGAGTCGTCCGTCGACGGAGCCGTGGCCGACGTGCGAGACGCGTCGTGCGTCGTGATCGACCCCGCCACCATGGCACGTGACGCAGCACGCGTTCTCACCGCCGAGTGGGCACCGCCGGACGACGGACTGCCTGGCACGCGCGACCTGCCGCAGCAGGCTCCGGATGCCCATCCGTGGCCGAAGGTCGTCGTGGTGCCGGCCGACCACTCCCGATGACGCTGTCGGGCCCATGGTCCTGCCGATCGGGACTCCTGACGGTGCTGCTGGGGCTGCCGCAGGGCGGATCGTGAGATCAACCGTCACGTCTTGGAGGATCTATGAGCACCATGGCCCGCCCCATCGTCATCGGCATCGTCGACAAGCAACCCACAGCGCTGCGTTTCGCCGTCCGGGAGGCCCGGTCGCGGCGACTGCCGCTGCAGGTCGTCCACTCGACCTGGATCCCGACGCAGGCCGGTGACGTGTACGTCGGCTTCGAGGCCTCGGACGCCGACCGTGCGGCCGGGCGCGAGCTGCTGGACGAGGCGAGGCGTCTCGTCGAGCACGAGGCACCCGATCTCGAGGCGGACTACGTGCTCACCGGCACACCGGCCGAGCAGGTGCTGCAGCACGCGGCGTCGGAGGCCTCGTCGATCGTCGTCGGCTCGGACGACGTGCCGTGGTACGACCGGCTCCTCCGGACGAGGATCGCCGGACACCTCGCGCTGCACGCGCCGTGCCCGGTCGTCGTGGTGCCCGAGCTGTCGTACCCGGGCGAGCACGAAGGAGACGTCGTGCTGACGCTCGACGGCGACACCGCGGCCGAGGGCCCGATCGGCTTCGCGTTCGAGGAGGCCTCTCGCCGCGAGGCGGCGCTTCACGTGCTGCACGTGACCCGTCTCGGGGTGTCGGCCGACCAGGCTCAGCACGAGCGCGCCGACATCGCGGAGGTCCTGGCGGGATGGCGAGAGCGGTTCCCGGACGTGGCGGTCGTCCAGACGTTCCGCCACGACGACATCGAGCCGGCGGTCCTGCGGGCCACCGAGCAGTCGTCGCTGGTGGTCATGGGGCGCCCGCACCACCACACGGTGCCGTTCTCGGCCTCACGGTCGTTGGCGGCCGAGGTCGTGCGCCATGCCCACTGCCCGGTCGCGGTCGTGCCTTCCCGATGACCGCCGTGCCGAGGGATCTCGCGACGTCGGCGGGGCAGCCGCGTCCGGTCGTCGTGGGGCTGAGCCATGACCAACCTGCCCTGCTGAACGCGGCGCGCGAGCTGGCGCTGACCTTCGACGTGCCGCTGCGGGTGGTCCACGCCTACTGGACGTCGGCGTCGACTGCCGACCTGTCGAGGGGGCGCGACGTGCGGGCCGTGGTCCGCGTCGCGGCGGAGCGGGTGCTCGACAGCGCCCGTGAGCGCCTGGGCGACGTGGACGGTATGGACGTCCAGTACGACGCGAGGTTCGCGACGGTCGCGCGGGGGCTCGAGGCCGAGAGTGCGGCGTCGACGCTCGTGGTGATCGGGCGTCACCGGTCGGCGTGGCCGGGTCTGCTCAGGACCGGCCACGCCACCCGGCACGTGGCGATGCATGCGGCATGCCCGGTGATCATCGTGCCCGAGGAGGAGTCGCCCCAGGGGCGTGACGTCGTGGTGGCGGTCGACGTGGCGAGCGTGTCGCGAGGAGCCATGCGGTTCGCCACCGACCTCGCTCGTCGCTGGGGTGCGCCGTTGAACGTCGTCTCGGTGGCGGTCGCGGACCTCGCCGGCCCTGCGCGAGAGCAGCACCACGCCCGGCTCGACCGTGCGGTCCACGAGTGGCGGGCGACGGGCCTCGACATGTCGACCCACGTCGTGCCCGGCGATGCTCGTGTCGCCTTGCGGGGGCTGTCCGAGACGGCGCGCATCGTGGTGGTCGGCCGGCCGCGCGCACTGGCCGAGGTGCCGCCCCTTGGGCGGTCCGCGGCGATGCCGCTGCTGAGCCAGGCGCGGTGTCCCGTGGCTGTGGCGCCCTGAACAGGGTGCCACGGCACCTCAGCCGAGCGAGGCGGCGTCGGTGGCCAGCGGGTGCCTGCCGACGGTCGCCCGCCGCGGCCAGTACGGCTGCCTGATGATGGTGCGCAGCCGGTCCGGCCGGGTGCGCCGGGGGTCGTTCAGGTAGATCTCGTGGTGCTTGTGGCGGATCCCGTCGAACTCGAGCCCGTGATCGTGGATGAAGGCGTGCAGCCGTTCGATCGTGGGCCCCTCGGTCGTGTACGGACCGATGTGCATGACCTGCGCCGCCGGTCCCTCGTCGAGCCGGACCATGCGCAGGTCACCGACCTGGAGGTCCGGCCTCTTGGACTGCACCGCGGCGATCACCGACCGCGCCAGATCGGCCGTGACGAGG
>JBEVGQ010000310.1:0-3526 GCA_040511655.1 Aeromicrobium sp.
CCCGCCACGAGCAGACCGATGACGAAGACCGCGACGCCGAGCCGCAGACCGAGCCCGGGCCCGCGGCGGTCCATGAGGGGGCCCGCGACCGTCATCGAGACGATGCCCACGGCGATCGGGGCCGCGAACGACAGCGCGTACAGGCGCAGCCCGCCGAGCTCGTCCGCCACGGCCGGCATCACCGTGGCGACGGCCAACGACTCGAACGCCACGAAGAAGGCCAGCGAGAAGATGCCCAGCACCACGCGAGCGTGGGGGCCGGTCCACAGTCGGTCGGACTCGTCCAGCTCGTGCTGCCTGATCGCGTGCATCGTTCTCCTTCGTCGTGGTGATGCACTCATCCGACAACCTCAACCGCAGTTGAGGTCAAGCCCGAGCACACGCCGCGGCTCGCCTGCTGGAAGGCTGGCTCCGTGAGCTCGACGTCGACACCCGGGGACGAGCAGCGCAACGCCTCGCTGCGAGCAGGGTTCCGGGCGGCACTCCCCTATGCCGCCGTCGGCTTCCTGCTCTCGATGTCGTTCGGCATCCTGGCCCGAGACTCCGGCTTCCCGGCCGAGGCAGCGATCGTGATGTCGGCCATCGTCTTCGCCGGATCGGCACAGTTCGCGGCCGTCTCGATCATCGCGTCGGGCGGCACGGCCGGGGCGGCCGTCGCGGCGGCCGCGCTGATGAACTCCCGCTTCCTGCCGATGGGCATCGCACTCGGCCCCTCCCTGCCGGGGCGGGCGGCCTGGCGCGCCGCCCAAGGACAGGCGGTCGTCGACGCCTCGTGGGCCATGGCGAACCGGGGCGACGGGACGTTCGACCGGTGGTTCCTGTTCGGCTCGACTGCCCCGCAGTACGTGATGTGGATCGCCGGGACGACGCTGGGCGCACTCGGCGGCGACCTCTTCAGCGATCCCTCGCGCTACGGGCTCGATGCGATCTACCCGACGTTCTTCCTGGCATTGGTGATCTCCGAGGTCAAGGACCGCACGACGCTGGTCATCGCGATCGTGGGCGGGCTGCTCGCGCTGAGCCTCGTCGAGGTGGCGCCTGCCGGCCTTCCCGTCCTGGCCGCGAGCCTCGTCGCACTGTGGGGACTGCGTCGAGGACGGACCGCATGACCGCGACGGTGTGGTGGACGATCGCCGGCTGCACGGTCGTCACCGCGGTCATCAAGGGCGTCGGGCCGGTCGCGCTGGGCGGCCGCGACATCCCGCCGCGCCTGATCGGCGTCATCGCGCTCATGGCACCGGCACTGCTGGCCGCCCTGGTCGTCACGAGCACCTTCGCGGTCGGCGACCGGTGGCACGTCGGAGCCCACACGGTCGGCGTCGCCGTCGGAGGGCTGGTGCTGCTGCGCCGGGGCCCTCTGATCGTCGCGGTCGTCCTGGCCGTCGCAGTCACAGCCGGACTCCGCGCGATCACCTGAGCACGGCAGACCTCATCTAAGGTTGAGGTCATGCCTCAGCATCCTGACCTCGCGCCAGGTGCCGTCTCGGCACGCGCAGGCGTGTCGGTCTCGGCGCTGCACTTCTACGAGCGTGAGGGGCTCATCGAGAGCCACCGCACCGCCGGCAACCAGCGCCGGTACCACCGCGACGTGCTGCGACGCATCGCGTTCATCCGCGTCTCGCAGGGTCTCGGCATCTCGCTGGCGCAGATCCGCTCGGCGCTCGACACGCTGCCGGACGACCGCGTGCCGACCAAGGCCGACTGGGCACGCCTGTCGCGCGGGTGGCGAGCCGATCTCGACGCCCGCATCGACCAGCTGCAGCGGATGCGCGACGACCTCGACGGGTGCATCGGCTGCGGATGCCTGTCGCTGAAGAGCTGCTCGCTCTACAACCCCGGCGACTCTCTCGGCACCGACGGCCCAGGGGCGCGACGCCTGCGCCGGTCCCCACCCCTGACGTCATAACTTCTGAGGGCCATGCCCCTCAGAAGCTATGACGCAACGGGGACGGCTATCCGACGTCGAGCGTCATGAGATCGTCCTCGGTCTCGCGGCGCAGCACGAGGCGCGCCTCGCCGTCACGCACCGCGACGACGGCCGCGCGGGGAACGTGGTTGTAGTTGCTGGCCAGCGAGCGGCAGTAGGCCCCCGTGCCCGGCACGGCGAGCAGGTCACCGGCGGCGACGTCGCCGGGGAGGAACTCGTCCTTGACGACGATGTCGCCCGACTCGCAGTGCTTGCCGACCACGCGGCTCAGCACCGCGGGAGCCTCGGACGACCGCGAGGCCAGCGTGCACGAGTAGTCGGCGCCGTACAGGGCCGGACGGATGTTGTCGCTCATGCCGCCGTCGACCGAGACGTAGCGGCGCGACGCACCGCCGTCGAGCTCGACCGACTTGCTGGTGCCGACCTCGTAGAGCGTGAACGTCGACGGACCCGCGATGGCCCGCCCGGGCTCGATCGACAGGTGGGGGGTCGCGATACCCATCGACGCGCACTCGTCCGCGACGATCTTGAGCATTGACTGCGCCAGGTCGGCAGGCGTGGAAGGGTCGTCCTGCGTCGTGTACGCGATGCCGAACCCGCCGCCGAGGTCGAACTCGGGCATCGTGACGCCCAGCTCCTTGTCGACCTGGGCGTGCAGGCGCAGCACCCGGCGCGCAGCGACCTCGAAGCCGTCGGTGACGAAGATCTGCGAGCCGATGTGCGAGTGCAGGCCGCGCAGCTCGAGGCCCGGCTCGGCGACGACGCGGCGGACGGCATCGAGCGCGTCGCCTCCGGAGATCGAGAAGCCGAACTTCTGGTCTTCGTGCGACGTCGAGATGTACTCGTGGGTGTGCGCCTCGACCCCGGCCGTCACCCGGATCATGACCGGCGCCGTCACACCCAGCTCGGCGGTGAGGTCGCGCAGGCGGCCGATCTCCTCGACGGAGTCGATGATGATGCGTCCGACGCCGACCTCGAGCGCGCGACGCAGCTCGGCCGCCGACTTGTTGTTGCCGTGCAGGCCGATGCGCGCGGGCGGGACGTCGGCCTTGAGGGCGACGGCCAGCTCTCCACCGGTGCAGACGTCGAGGTTGAGCCCCTCCTCGGTGATCCACCGGGCTGCCGGTGCGGGTGATGGTGCGCGTGACGGCCGGGGTCGAGGCGCACACCCACGAGTACATCGCGACCGCTCACGAGGACCAGAAGTTCGGCTTCTCGATCAGCAACGGCCAGGCCTTCGACGCCGTACGCCGGGTCCTCGAGGCGCCGTCGCTCCGACTGCTCGGCCTGCACTCCCACATCGGCAGCCAGATCTTCGACTCGTCCGGGTTCGAGGTCGCCGCCCGCCGGGTGCTCGCCCTGCACGAGCGGATCCAGCGCGAGCTCGAGGTCGAGCTGCCCGAGCTCGACCTCGGCGGCGGCTTCGGCATCGCCTACACGACCCAGGACGACCCGTCCGAGCCCAAGCAGCTGGCCTCCGAGATGAGCCAGATCGTGACGCACGAGTGCAGGGCGCTCGGGATCGCCGAGCCTCGGCTCAGCATCGAGCCGGGCCGGGCCGTCGTCGGCCCGAGCATGTGCACCGTCTACGAGGTGGGC
>JBEVGQ010000311.1:0-22254 GCA_040511655.1 Aeromicrobium sp.
CAGGCTGTCGAACGCGTTGGATAGGGTAGAGCCAACGACTCCATCGCGGAGCCGATCCCACGGAGGGAAACCATGAAGAGCAGCAACCCTGTCTTCGCCCGCAGCGCCGAGTTCAACGGCCGCGGCGGCGCGATCGCCAACGACCCGTCCCAGTGGCAGGTCGACCTGAACGGATCGCCCACGCACACCCAGCCCGGCACCGGTCGCATGACCTTCGACACGGTCGTCGAGAAGACTGCGATCACGCTCGGTCTGCTGACCGTCGCCGCTGCCGTCACGTGGTTCGTGATCGGTGACCTCGGCGCAGGCACCGTGCAGGAGCAGGACGCTGCCTACGGCAAGGCCTTCACCTTCGCCATCGGCGGAGCGCTGCTGGGCCTGGTCCTCTCGCTGGTCAACTCGTTCAAGAAGGTCATTAGCCCGGCACTCGTGCTGGCCTACGCCGTGGTCGAGGGCGTCTTCGTCGGAGCCCTGTCCAAGGTCATCTCGTCGTACGTCAACGACCCCACCATCGTCTTCCAGGCGGTGCTCGCGACGATCGTGGCCTTCGCCGGAACGCTCGCCGCCTACAAGTTCTTCAACATCCAGGTCACGGCCAAGTTCCGCAAGGTCATGACCATCGCGATGTTCAGCTTCGTGGGCGTCATGCTGGTCAACCTGGTGCTGAGCCTCACCGGCGTGCTGAGCGACGGCGGTCTCCGTGGCTTCAACGGTCTCGGTCTGGTCGTCTCGGCCATCGCCGTGGTGCTCGCGGTCTTCATGCTGATCCTCGACTTCGACTTCGTCGAGAAGGGCGTCGAGGCGGGCCTGCCCGAGCGCGAGTCCTGGCGTGCGGCCTTCGGCCTGACGGTCACCCTGGTGTGGCTGTACATCGAGATCCTGCGCATCCTCGCGATCCTGCGCGGCGACTGATCACACGCACGAACATGACGATGGCCGGTCCCTTAGGGGGCCGGCCATCGGTCGTCTCCGGGACGTCATAGCAAATGGGGTCCAGGGACCTCGGTTGTCATGACGCTAGGGAGGGTGGGTGTCAGCCGGCGCGACGGCGGCGGAGCACCGTGGCCCAACGGCCGCCCTGGCCGCCGTCCTGGACGACCTGGGTGCCCGCGTTCTCGGCTGCCTCGGCGGCTGCTTCACGCACCGACATCAGGTCGCGCGGGCGCTCGGTCGACACGTAGCCGGCGTAGGCCAGGGTGCGGGCCTTCTCGCGCAGCGAGGCGGCGACGGCGGGCACCAGTACCGAGACCATGTTGGCGTAGCCGGTCTCGGACGGGTGGAAGCGGTCGAGCCCGAACATGATGTCGCGGTTCTCGGTGAACAGGTTGCCGAGCAGGTCGCCCAGCGAGACGGCGCGGCCGCCCGCACCGACGACGGCGACGGTCTGCTTGCGGGCCAGGTTGCGGCTCCAGCGCTGAGCCACCGAGCGCAACGGCTGCATGATGGGTCGCACCGACCCCAGGTCTGGGGTGGTGCCGACGACGACCTCGCAGTCGGCCTCCACGAGGTGCCGCACGACGTCACCGAGCTGGCGCGCCGAGGTGCCCGGGGGTACCTGGTGGGTGACGTCGTTGGTGCCGATGACGATGACGGCGACGTGCGGCTCCCAGTCGCCGACCTCGGCGATCTGCTGCATCAGCTCGGACGTCTGCGCGCCCACGACGGCGCGGCTGCGTACCTCGACGGGGGCGTCCATGACGTGCGCGAGCCCGATGCCGAGCATGGCGGGCGGAGTCGCGTCGGCGCTGGTCATGCCGTAGCCGACGGCGGCGGAGTCGCCGATCACGAGCAGGCGGATGGGCCGGCCGGGCAGGTCGTCGCCGTAGACGCCGTCGGGCGAGGGCGGACGCTCGTCGGTGGTGCCGATGGCGCGACGCGCGAGCATCGCCTCGCCGATCAGGAATCCGTAGAAGCCGGTGATGGTGGCCCCGCTGCCGATGAGTGCAGTTGCGGCAGCTCTGCGGGGACGGACCATAACTCGATTTTACGACGGGCTGACGCGGCGGTCGGACACGGACGCCCCGACGTGACATGTCTCTCCCCGCCTCTAGAGTGACCGCGTGACCCAGACGACACCCAATCTTCGCGACATCGGAGGCCGTTCGGCGGCCGACGGACGACTCGTGGCCAGTGGCCGGGTGCTGCGCAGCGCAGTCCCGCACCCCGACGACCGTGAACCCGAGGGGCACAGCTGGCCGCCCTCGCTGGTCATCGACCTGCGATCGGCCACCGAGTCGCAGTCGGCGCACCCGCTCGAGGCCGCAGGCTCCCGTGTCGTCAACCTGCCGCTCCTGGCGGCGCTGCGTCCTGGCGTCGCTCCCGCCGACAGCCTGGCCATGCTCTACGGCATCGTGCTCGACACGGCGGCCCCCGAGCTCGTCGAGCTGGTCGGCGAGGTCTCTCGCGAGCCCGGCACGACGCTGATCCACTGCGCCGCCGGAAAGGACCGCACCGGCATCGCCATCGCGCTGCTGCTGCGCCTGGTGGGGGTCTCGCGCGACGACGTCCTGCACGACTACCGCCTCACCGAGCACGCCCTCGCCGAGATCGATCGGCGTCTGCGCCCGCCCTCGTCCGAGGCGCAGCCGCCGGTGCACACGTATCCGCCGGGGTTCGCGCACGTCTCGCCCGAGGCGATCGAGGCGGTCCTCGACGTCTGGGACAGGCACGACGGCGGGGCCGAGGGCTGGTTCGTCGCGGCCGGAGGATCGTCCGAGACGGTCGCCCAGCTGCGTCGTACTCTCCTTGCATGACCGATGACCTGACGCTCGGTGCCCGCGAGGTGCCCCTCGGAGGTCTACGCGGCCTCACCGTGCACCGCACCCTCCCCCAGAAGGGGTTTCCTACGGTCGGCGCCTGGTGCTTCGTCGACCATTTCGGTCCGACGGTCCATCCGATGGCCGTGCTGCCGCACCCGCACACCGGGCTGCAGACGGTGACGTGGCCGATCGCCGGCGAGATCCGCCACCGCGACAACCTTGGCAGCGACGTCGTCCTCAAGCCGGGCGAGCTCAACCTGATGACGTCCGGCGACGGCGTCTCCCACTCGGAGTTCTCCGTCGGCGATCTCGAGGCGCCGATGCACGGCATCCAGCTGTGGGTGGCGCTCCCGTCGGACGCCCGCGAGGGCGAGGCCGGCTTCGAGCACCACCCCGACCTGCCCGTGGCCGAGGGCGACGGGTGGACGGCCACGGTGCTGCTCGGCGAGCTCGGCGGCGCCGTCTCGCCGGCCACGACCTACACGCCCATCGTCGGCGCCGAGCTGAAGGTCGCTGCCGGCCTGTCGACGATCCCGCTGCGGGCCGACTTCGAGCACGCGATCCTCGCCGTCGACGGTCCCGTCGTGGTCGACGGCATCGAGGTCGACCATCGCGAGCTTCGCTACCTCGCGCCCGGACGCACGCAGGTGGGCGTGCAGGTGCCCACCGGCACGACGTTGCTGCTGATCGGCGGCGAGCCGTTCGACGAAGAGCTCGTCATGTGGTGGAACTTCATCGGCCGATCGCACGAGGACATCGTGCTGGCCCGTGACGACTGGCAGGCCGCGGCCGAGCGGTTCGGTCGCGTGGAGGGTCACGACGGCAAGGTCATCCCTGCTCCGCCGATGCCAGAGGTGCGCCTGACTCCGCGTCGACGCTCTGTGACGTAGCGCCCGGATCTGCTACCGTCGATTTCGGATACCGAGGGTATCTCGGATCGAGAGGATCGGGCATGACGCACTTCACGGGCAAGGTCGCCGTCGTCACGGGGGCAGCATCGGGCATCGGGCGGGCGCTGGCGCTCGAGCTGGCACGCAGAGGAGCGCGGCTGGCGATCAGCGACGTCGACGTCGCGGGCCTGGCCGAGACCGAGGCGATGGTCGCGGCCATCGGCGCCGACGTGCGCTCCGACCATCTGGACGTCTCGCAGCGCGAGCTGGTGCTGGCCTATGCCGACGACGTCGCCGAGCACTTCGGCGTGGTGCACCTGGTGTTCAACAACGCCGGCATCGCGTTCACGGGCAGCATCGAGCAGATGTCGTTCAAGGACATCGACCGCGTCATGGACGTCGACTTCTGGGGCGTCGTCAGCGGCACCAAGGCGTTCCTGCCGCACCTCATCGCGTCCGGCGACGGTCACGTCGTCAACATCTCGAGCCTCTTCGGCCTCCTCGCGGTGCCCAAGCAGAGCGCGTACAACGCCGCGAAGTTCGCGGTGCGCGGCTTCACCGAGGCGTTGCGTCAGGAGATGGTCAACGACCGCCGCCCGGTCAAGGTCACCTGCGTGCACCCCGGCGGCATCAAGACCAACATCGCTCGCAACAGCGAGCAGGTCGAGGGCCTCGACCACGACCGGCTCGCCTCGTCGTTCGACAAGCTGGCTCGCACCTCGCCCGAGAAGGCGGCCGAGGTGATCCTCGCTGGCGTCGAGAAGAACAAGGCGCGGGTGCTGATCGGCACGGACGCCAAGGTGCTCGACCTGCTCGTGCGGGTCACGGGGTCGGGATATCAACGCATCGTCGCGGCGGCCAGCAAGCGCGGCGGACTCTAGACCGGTCGGGGCACGCCATGCGCAATGACTGGGGCGGTCAGAAGTTCCCCCACCCGGCAGGACGTAAGCCCATCGCCGGCGATGCCCTGGGCGCCGACCCGCTCAAGCCGCTGCAGAGCACCTTGGCGCGGTCGGCGGGGCTCGGCCCGATCTTCGAGCTCAAGATCTTCGACCAGAAGTTCGTCGTGGTCGCGGGTGCCGAGCTGACCGCCGAGCTGGCGGACGAGTCGCGGTTCGAGAAGGCGCTGTCGCCGGCGCTCGTGGCCCTGCGCGAGTTCGCGGGAGCCGGCTTGTTCACGGCCTACAACGACGAGACCGACTGGGCCTTGGCGCACGACCTGCTGCGTCCGGCGTTCACCCGTGACGCCATGCGCAGCTATCACCCGATCATGCTGGCGGCGGCGCGCGAGCTGTTCGACCAGTGGGACGTGGCCACCGGACCGGTCGACGTCTCGGCCGACATGACGAAGCTGACGATGGAGACCATCAGCCGCACGTCGTTCAGCACCGACTTCGGCTCGTTCACCCGCGACGAGCCCCACCCCTTCATCCCCGCGATGATCGCCGCGCTGCGCGCGGGACAGCGCAAGGGGACGCTCGACTCGATGCCGGGCTCGGCCCTGATGGCTAAGCGCATCGACAAGCGCAACGCCCACCACCTGGCGTACGTCGACAACCTCCTCGACGAGATCATCAGCGCGCGGCGGGCCTCGCCGGACGTCGACGACCACGACCTGCTCGGCATCATGCTGCACACGCCCCACCCCGAGACGGGCGAGCGTCTCGATGACGTCAACATCCGCCACCAGATCCTCACGTTCCTCGTGGCGGGGCACGAGACGACGTCCGGGGCCCTGTCGTTCGCGCTGTACTACCTGTCGCGCGATCCGGCGCTGCTCGCGCGGGCCCACGCCGAGGTCGACTCGATCCTCGGACCCGACCGCGACGTCGAGCCGACGTTCGAGCAGGTGCCCAAGTTCAGGTTCCTGCGCCGCGTGCTCGACGAGGGGCTGCGCCTGTGGCCGACGGCTCCCGCCTACGCCCGCAGCCCGCGTGAGACCACGACGCTCAGCTCGGGCCACGTCATGCGTCCGCAGGACTGGGCGCTCGTGCTGCTGCCCGCGGTGCACCGCGACCGGGCGGTGTGGGGCGACACGGCCGACGAGTTCGACCCCGACCGGTTCCTACCTGAGAACTCGCGCGGGCGCCCGACGCAGACCTACAAGCCGTTCGGCACGGGCGAACGCTCGTGCATCGGACGTCAGTTCGCCCTGCACGAGGCCATCTTGGTGCTGGCCCGACTGCTGCACCGCTACGAGCTGACGTACGACCCGTCGTACGAGCTGTCGATCACCGAACGGCTGACCCTGATGCCCGAGGGGTTCGAGCTGGGGTTGACGCTACGGACGCCCGCCTCCGACGCAGCGGCCCCCGATGCGACCGATCAGTCGGAGTCGAGCCGGACGTGCCCGGCGTCGTCCAGCGACCAGTCGGGGTTGAACGCGACCTCCCACGGGTGCCCGTCGGGATCGGCGAAGTACCCCGAGTAGCCGCCCCACACCTGCTCCTCGGCGGGCTTGGTGACGGTGCCACCGGCGGCCTCGACGGCGGCGAGCACCTCGTCGACCTCGTCGTGCGAGCGGGTGTTGAACGCGATGCTGACTCCGCTGAACGTGGCGCCGGTGTCGGTCACGTGCGCGTCGGCGGCCAGCTCGTCGCGCGACCACAGCGCGAGCACCATGCCGTTGGTGAGCTGGTAGAAGGCCACCTCGTCCTGCGGATTTCCCTTCGTCCACCCGAGGCCGCGCTCGTAGAACCGGCGCGACCGGTCGAGGTCGGCGACGCCGAGGGTGATCAGGCTGATGCGCTGCTCCATACGTCGACCGTAACGGCGGGGCCCGACGATGTCAGGCCCCGCTGGGTCGTACGGTCAGACGGCCGTGCGCAGCGAGTCGGCCAGCGGCGTCGTCGGACGTCCGATCAGCGTGCTCAGGTCGTTGCCGGGGATCTCGAGCTCCCCGTTCTTGATCGAGGCATCGGTCGCGACGGTGAAGTCGACCCACATCTGCGGGACGCCCGCCTCGGCGAGCGTCTTGGCCTGCTCTTCGGGCGACACGTCGGCAACGGTGACAGTGGTGTCGAGGAGCTCGCTGAGCGTGGCGGCGAGGTCGGCCTGAGACCAGGCGACGTCGCCACCGAGCTCGTAGACGGGCTTGAGCGGCTGGTCGGTCGTCAGAACGACGGCCGCGGCCTCGGCGAAGTCGGCGCGCGCAGCGCTCGAGACCTTGCCCTCGCCGGCGCTCGTGAGCACCATACCGGTGTGACGTGCGGCGTCGACGCTCGTCAGGTAGTTCTCGTGGTACCAGCCGTTGCGCAGCAGGACGACGTTCAGGTCGGTCGTCGCGAGGTACTGCTCGGTGGCGAGGTGCTCGGGGGCGACGGGCAGCGTCGACGTGTCGACGGCGGGAGCGCTCGTGTAGGCCAGCAGCGAGACGCCCTGGGCCGAGGCCGCATCGATGACGTTCGTGTGCTGGGCGGTGCGCTTGCCGAACTCGTTGCCCGAGACCAGCAGCAGCTTGTCGACACCCTGGAGGGCCTCGGCGAGCGCCGCCGGGTCGTCGTAGCTCGCCAGCCGCACGGTCACGCCCTTGTCCTGCAGCGGCTGCGCCTTGGCGCTGTCGCGGACGATGGCGACGATCTCGGAGGCGGGGACGCGGGCGAGCAGGGAGTCGACGACGAGGGTGCCCAGCTGTCCGCTGGCGGCGGTGACGGCGATGGTCATGGGAGGTCCTTTCAGGCGCGGGCGGACGTTCCGCTCGGTCGACGCCAGCATACGCTAACGATTCGTAAGTACCAACTATTGGTTAGTGCTAACTGAGTGATAGCATGAGGGATCCTCAGGAGGTGCCCGTGTCCAGCGAAGACGATCGCCCGTTCGACGTGATGGCCGGCGCCTGCCCGTCTCGCGCCGTGCTCGAGCACGTCACCAGCAAGTGGGGATCGCTGACGCTCGCGGCGCTGTCGCCCGAGCCGGCCCGCTTCGGCGAGCTGCGCCGCGCCATCGGCGGCATCAGCGAGAAGATGCTGTCGCAGACGCTCAAGTCGCTCGAGGGCGACGGCCTCGTCGACCGCCGGGTGCAGTCGACGCAGCCGCTGCACGTCGACTACGCGCTGACAGCGAGCGGCGAGACGGTCGCTCGCGCGGTCAAGGCGCTCGTCCTGGCCGTCTACGACGTCATGCCCGAGGTGCTGCGCACCGCCGAGAGCGCCTGACCCTCCCCAGTCAGACGACGCCTGCCGCCTCGGCCGCGGCGCGGTAGGCGGCCGCCAACGACGTCACGGTCTCGTGGGCGTTGAGCCTGCTGGGGTTCGGCACGACCCACACCTGCGCTCCGCTGAGCACCCGCTCCTGCAGGCCGGGCCGGGCCTTCCTCTCGCCGTACGCGATGCGGTACGAGGTGATGCCGGCGAAGGCGACGACGCGCGGACGTCGGGACTCGACCAGTTCTTCGAGCCTCACGCGTCCGGACAGCAGCTCGTCATCGTGCAGCTCGTCGGCTCGCGCCGACGCTCGGGCCACGATATTGGTGATGCCGATGCCGCGGACCACCAGCTCCGGGGCGGCTTGCTCGGGTGTGAGGGCGTCGTCGGGCAGGATGCCGGCCAGGCGCAGCGCGGGGTAGAAGCGGTTGCCCGGGCGGGCGAAGTGCATCCCGGTGGCCGCGCTCACGAGCCCGGGGTTGATGCCGACGAACAGCAGCCGCAGCTCGTCGGGCACCAGGTCGGGGATCGTCCGCCCGGCGAACGACTCGAGCTCGGCTCGTGTGAAGGCCATGACCTCGACGCTAGCGCGGCGGGCCGGTGAGGGATCGCTACGATCAGGCGTGGGCTTCCTGGCGATCATGGTCTCTACGGCCGCCGCGGGACGTTCGGCCGTGGCGGGCATGGGTGGGTTCCGGCAGGGTGGAGCTCATGGAGTCGACAGCTGAGCAGCCGCTGCCCTCCTGGGCCGGCACCGCGCGCGAGACCTTTTTGGTCAGCTGGGGGTTCGTCCCTCTGGTCACGATCCTGAACCAGCTCGACCTGATCGACTCGCGATCAGGCTTCTGGCTGCTGGTGAGCATCGTCCTCGCCGTCGTGTGGACGGTCTCAGGCCTCACGTGGGCCGCCGGTGCCTTCCGCAGAAGCCGGGCCGACGAATCCTGACGCATCGCACAGGCGAGATGCGGCAGCGGATGACAACGGGGAACATCCCGGCCACCAGGTGACCGGGATGTTCCCCGTTGAGGGCTCAGGCGTCGGCAGGCTCGTACGCGACGCCGGTCGCGTGCAGCGGGCAGTAGCCGAAGGGGTTCTTGACGAGGTACTGCTGGTGGTAGTCCTCGGCGTAGTAGTAGCGCTCGAGCGGCAGGATCGAGGTGGTGATCTCGCCGTAGCCGGCCTTGGTCATCGTGACCTGGTAGGCGTCGCGCGACGCCTCGGCCTCGGCCTGCTGCTCGGGCGTCGTGGTGAGGATGACCGAGCGGTACTGCGTGCCGCGGTCGTTGCCCTGGCGCATGCCCTGCGTGGGGTCGTGGTTCTCCCAGAACGTCTTCAGCAGGTCGTGGAAGGTGAGCTTGGCCGGGTCCCAGATCACGCGGACGACCTCGGCGTGCCCGGTGCGGCCGGAGCACACCTCGTCGTACGTGGGGTTGGCGGTCTGCCCACCGGCGTAGCCCACGGACGTCGACCAGACGCCGGGCACCTCCCAGAACGTCTTCTCCTCGCCCCAGAAGCAGCCGAGGCCGAAGACGGCGGACTCGTAGCCGTCGGGGACCTGCGTCTCGACGGGGGTGCCGAGCACCAGGTGCGTGCCGCCGACCTGGAACTGGCGGCCCTCGCGGCCGGGGAGGGCCGACTCGGGCGTGGGGAGCTCGGACTTGCTGCGGCCGAAGATCATGGTGTTCCGCCTCTCGTGGGATGTGGGGGAGTGCTCAGGGGCGTGCGCGCTCGAGGATGTCGGCGATCTCGCCGAAACCGAGGCGTCGGGCATGCTGCTCAGCGGTGATCCCGTCGTGGTCGGCGATCGACACGTCTGCGCCATGCTGCACGAGTGAGTCAACAATCCGCTGCCAGCGTTCTGTTCCCTCGCCCAGCAGCACCGCCTCGAGCAGGGCCGTCCACCCCAGGTCGTTGACGTGGTCGACGGCGATGTCGGTGCGGTCGAGGACGAACTCGACGTACGCGTCGTGGCCGCGCTCGCTCGCCGGGATGTGCGACAGCCCGCCGAAGCGGTTACGGATCGTCAGGTCGGGGTCGGCCGCGAGCAGCACCTCGGCCATCGGCACGCTGCCCGTCACGCCGGTGACCAGCCACGGCGTGTCGTGACGGTCGTCGAGCGCGTCGGGGTCCGCCCCGGCCGCCACCAGCGCCCGGGCGGCCTCGACGTGGTCGCGCGTCGACGCGATCAGCAGCGCGGTGCGCTCGCGCTCGTCGCGGGTCTCGAGGTCGACGCCTGCCTCGACGAGCAACGAGATCTTGTCGGCGTTGCCGCTGCCGGCAGCGAGCAGCAGCTGGCGGTTGCGGAACGCGGCGGTGCGGTCGGCGTACGGATTCGGGGTGGGCGACGGCTCGGACGACGGGGTGGCGACCGGCGTGCTGGTGGCGGTGGCCGCAGACGCCTCGGGGGTCGAGTCGCCGCCGGAGCACGAGGCCAGGACGGCCGCGACCAGCGGCAGGGCGACGGCGGCGACCAGGCGCGAGATCATCACGTCATGACAACTCTCGGCGAGCGCGGCGTGTTCCGCTGCGGATAGTGTGACCGTCGAGGAGAGTGGCCCAGTGAGCGAGAGATATCAGGTCCCGCCCGGCGTCGAGATCGCGACGGCGTGGGCATGGCGGCTGCTGGTGATCGCCGCGGCAGGTGCCGTCGGCATCTTCCTGCTGCGGTACTTCTCCGAGATCACGGTGCCCGTCGCGGTCGCCCTGCTCGGCACGGCGCTGACGATCAACGCCGTCAACTTCATCGAGTCCAGGGGTGTCCCGCGCCTGCTCGCGACGTTCATGGTCGTGATCTTCATGCTCGTGGCCTTCTTCGGCATGCTGACGCTGGTGGGCCAGCAGCTGTCGACCCAGGTCACCGACCTGCGCTCCAACGTCGTCGAGGGCATCTCGCAGGTTCAGGACTGGGCCAAGACCGGGCCGCTCAAGCTCACCGACAGCCAGATCCAGGGCTACGTCGACACGGCCAAGGAGTCGATCGCGTCCAGCGACACGTCGGTCGTCACGCGCGTCAGCGAGCTCGGCTCGACGCTGACGCACGTGCTGGCGGGCTTCTTCATCGCCCTGTTCTCTTCGTTCTTCTTCCTCTACGAGGGCGAGCGCATCTGGAGCTGGGTCGTCGCCCTGTTCCCGCGCGCCGCCCGCGACCGCGTCGACTCCTCCGGCCACACCGCGTGGGCCTCGCTCGTCGCGTTCGTCCGCGCCACGGTGCTCGTGGCCCTGACGGATGCCATCGGCATCGCGCTCGGCGCCTGGGTGCTGGGCGTGCCGCTGACGCTCGCGATCGGCGTGCTGGTCTTCCTCGGAGCCTTCATCCCCATCATCGGCGCGCTGCTGTCGGGCATGGTCGCGGTGCTGGTGGCGCTGGTGGCGCAGGGGCCGTGGACGGCGCTGTTCATGCTGCTCGTCGTCATCGCGATCCAGCAGCTCGAGTCGCACGTGCTGCAGCCGTTCCTGATGGGACGTCTCGTCGCCGTCCACCCGCTGGCGATCATCATCGCGATCGCGGCAGGCGTCACCGTCGCCGGTGTCGTGGGGGCCCTGATCGCCGTGCCGCTCGCGGCCTGCCTCAACGGGGTGGTCAAGCACCTGGTGTCGGTCGCGCAGGACTATCAGGACGAGCCGGAGGACGACGTGCCGTTGGAGCCCGAACCGGCATGACCGACGTCCACGCCCTGTGCGCAGCGCTGCCGGGAGCCACGCTGACGTTCCCGTTCAGCGAGGAGACCGCGGTCTACAAGGTCGGGGGCAAGATCTTCGCCCTCACCGGCGTCGACCGGGCGACCAGCATCAATCTCAAGGCCGAGCCGGCCGACGTCACGGGGTTGGTCGAGACCTACGACGCGGTGAGCCGCGGCTACCACATGAACAAGAAGCACTGGATCACCGTGCAGCTCGACGGCAGCCTGCCGGAGGGCCTGCTCGAAGAGCTGATCGAGGACTCCTATGACCTGATCGTCGACAAGCTGCCGGCTCGCGACCGTCCCTGACGGGGGTCAGCCGTCGCCGAGGTCGGCGGTCAGGCGCAAGAGGTCGTCGCGCAGGCGCGCGCGGTCGTCCGGTGCCCACCCCGCCATCGCCTCGGTGACGAAGGCGCGGCGCTGGTCGAAGGTCGCCCGCAGGGCCGTGCGGCCCTCGTCGGTGACGTCGACGATGCTGGCCCGGCCGTCGGCGGGGTCCTGATCGCGGCGGATGAGACCGTGCTCCTGCAGCTGGTGGACGTGGCGGCTGACGGTCGAGGCGTCGAGGCGCATCGACTCGGCCAGGTCGCCCACGCGCACTGCTCCACGGCACGACAGGGAGTACAGGATCGCCGCCTGGGACGGGTCGACGGTGTCGCCATCGATGCGCATCCGGAAGCGTCGTCCCATCGCCATCACCAACCGCAGCACGGCATCCTCGGCAGTGGTGGGCTCCTGGACGGTTACTCGTTGCATGACGCAAGCATATATCAGTTGCGTTGCGCAACCAAGTAGGCGTCATCCCGGACGCACTAGGCTGGCCGCATGGATCTCAGCGATGTGAGGGCGGCGCGGGGACTGCTCGACGGCGTCATCGAGACGACCCCGATGGCCCACTCGCGGTGGCTCAGCTCGCGCACCGGTCAGGACGTCTTCCTGAAGGCCGAGAACCTGCAGCGCGCCGGGTCGTTCAAGATCCGCGGAGCCTACGTGCGCATCGCCCGCCTGAGCCCCGAGGAGCGCGCCAGGGGAGTCGTCGCTGCGAGCGCGGGCAACCACGCGCAGGGAGTCGCGCTGGCCGCATCGCTGCTGGGCGCGAAGGCCACGATCTTCATGCCCGTGGGTGCGGCTCTGCCGAAGGTGGCCGCGACCGAGGGCTACGGCGCCGAGGTGCGGTTCCACGGCACCGGGGTCACCGAGGCGCTCGTGCCGGCGCGCGAGTTCGCCGAACGCACAGGCGCCGTGCTGATCCATCCCTTCGACCACGAGGACATCGTCGCGGGCCAAGGGACGCTCGGTCTCGAGGTGCTCGAGCAGTGCCCCGACGTGCGGACGATCCTCGTTCCTCTGGGCGGAGGTGGGCTCGCCGCCGGGGTCGCGCTGCTGCGCACCGAGCGCCCTGACCTGCGCATCATCGGCGTCCAGGCCGAGGACGCTGCCGCCTATCCGGGGTCGATCGCCGCGGGACGTCCTGTCG
This sequence comes from Aeromicrobium sp., assembly GCA_040511655.1. Taxonomy (GTDB): domain Bacteria; phylum Actinomycetota; class Actinomycetes; order Propionibacteriales; family Nocardioidaceae; genus Aeromicrobium. The sequence continues at coordinate 12,949 of JBEVGQ010000311.1, forward strand.
CCGAGACGATGGGCGTCACGATGGCCGACGGCATCGCCGTGGCCCAGCCCGGCGACATCCCGTTCGAGATCGTGGCGTCGCTGCTCGACGAGGTCATCACCGTGAGCGAGGACGCCATGAGCACCGCGCTGGTGCACCTGCTCGAGCGGGCGAAGCTGCTGGTCGAGCCGGCGGGGGCGGCTGCGGTCGCGGCACTGCTCGAGCGGCCGACGGAGTTCGAGGGCCCCGTCGTCGCCGTGCTGTCGGGCGGCAACATCGACGCCCTGGTGCTGCTCGACGTCATCCGGCACGGGCTCATCGCGGCCGGCCGGTTCCTGAGCTTCCGGGCACGCATCTCCGATCGTCCGGGCGAGCTCATGCGGCTGCTCGGCGACCTCGCCGCGATGCAGGTCAACGTGCTCGACGTCAGCCACGACCGCGCGTCCGAGACGTTGCCGGTGCGGCACGTCGACGTCGACATCCGCGTCGCCACCCGCGGGCCGGAGGCTCGCGCCAACGTCACGAAGCAGCTGGCCGAGCTCGGCTACCAGCTGCTCTGACGCTCAGAACGGCTTGGCGGCGACGATCTCGACCGTCAGGCTCTTGCCGTTGGGCGTCTCGTAGGCGGCGGAGTCGCCGACCTTCTTGCCCGCGATGGCCGCGCCCAGCGGTGACGTGGGGGAGTAGACGTCGATGTCGACGCTGGAGTCCATGCTGAGCAGCTCGCGCGAGCCGAGCAGGAACTCCTCGGTGTCGGAGTCGCCCTCGAAGCGGATCGTGACGATCATGCCGGCCTCGACCATGCCGTCGTCGGCGGGCTTGTCGCCCACCTCGGCACGCCGCAGCATGCTCTCGAGCTGGTCGATTCGCGCCTTGGTCTTGCCCTGCTCCTCGCGGGCGGCGTGGTAGCCGCCGTTCTCCTTGAGGTCGCCCTCGTCGCGTGCGGCGGCGATCTTGGTGGTGATGTCGGTCCAGACGTCACCCTTCAGGTGCTCGAGCTCCTGCTGCAGACGGTCGTACGCCTCCTGGGTCACCCAGATGGTGTCGGTCTCTGTGGGCTGAGTCATGTGAGCTCTCCTTTACGTACGGCACCCCGGGAAACCGCCCGGGGTGAACTGACGAGGCTAGCACTCAATCGGTGGGTGCACACGTCCTCAGCACGCCGTTGACCCCTCTGCGCTCGGTCTCGATCTCGATCGGCACGCGAACCTTCTCGCGATCGGACGGCGGGATGTCGACGGTCTTCTCGCCGACGATGGAGTGGTCGGCGGCCTGGGAGTAGACCGTGCACGTGACGGCGATCGGATCGGGCCGGATGACGTCGAGCTTCACCGTGACCCGGGTGTCGCTGACGACGTCGTAGCCCCACAGCCGTCCGGTGACCGGGTCCTTCTGGAAGCCGACCCAGGCGGCGAAGGCGATGCCGAGGGTGATGCCCACCGCTGCGATCGCAGGCCAGAACCATCGGGGACGCTGGTGGGATCCGTAGCGAGAGCTGAGGTCGGTCACGTCGTCCAGTGTCTCAGGCGCCACCCACCCGCGTCGTGCGGCCTGGGCAGACGGATGGAACACCCGGCGCTCGCGCCGTGTTCGCACAGGTGCAAGGATTTGCGCACGCCTTCGAAGGAGAACCGTGGCCGAGAAGCTCCGCCTCATGCACGTGCACGCCCACCCCGACGACGAGTCGAGCAAGGGCGCCGCGTCGACCGCCAAGTACGTCGCCGAGGGGGTGGACGTGCACGTCGTGACCTGCACCGGTGGCGAGCGGGGCTCGATCCTCAACCCGCAGTTCCAGCACCCGGGCATCGAAGACAACCCCGAGCTGATCACCGAGATCCGCCGCGAGGAGATGGACCGCGCCCGCGAGATCCTCGGCGTGACGCAGGACTGGCTCGGCTTCGTCGACTCCGGCTGGCCCGAGGGCGACCCGAAGCCGCCACTGCCCGAGGGCTGCTTCGGCCTCGTGTCGGTCGAGGAGGGCGCCGAGCCCCTCGTCCGCCTGATCCGTTCGTTCAAGCCGCACGTGTTGACGACGTACGACGAGAACGGCGGCTACCCGCACCCCGACCACATCATGTGCCACCAGGTCAGCATCGAGGCGTACGAGGCCGCAGCCGACCCCACGCGCTACCCGGACGCCGGCGAGCCCTGGCAGGTCTCGAAGCTCTACTACCACTTGGGGTGGAGCTGGAAGAAGATGGAGGCCATCGCGCAGGCGTGCGAGGAGCACGGGCTCGAGAACCCGTATGCCGAGCGGTTCAAGGACTGGGAGCGCAAGCCCGAGGACGAGGCTCGCCTGACGACGCAGGTCGAGTGCGCCGAGTATTTCGAGGTGCGCGACGCCGCCCTGCTCGCCCACGCGACGCAGATCGACCCCGACGGCTGGTTCTTCTCGATCCCGCGCGAGATCCAGGCCGAGGCCTGGCCGAGCGAGGACTACCAGCTCGTCGACTCCAAGGTCGAGACGTCCCTGCCCGAGACCGACCTGTTCGCAGGGCTGCGCTGAGCTTGCAAGGAGCGGCCTCGTGAACGTCACCGTCGTGCTGGCGTTCACCGCCAACGCGCTGGTGGCCGTGGCCAAGTCGGTCGCGGCCGTGCTCACGGGGTCGGCCTCGATGGTGGCCGAGGCCGCGCACTCGTGGGCCGACACGGGCAACGAGATCTTCCTGCTGGTCGCCGACCGCCGGTCGCGACGCCGTCCCGACCACACGCACCCGCTCGGCTACGGCCGTGAGGCGTACGTGTGGTCGATGTTCGCGGCGGTGGGCCTGTTCGTCGCCGGTGCCGTCGTCTCGATCACGCACGGCGTGCAGCAGCTGACGGCCGACGAAGCGGCCGAGAACTACACGATCGCGTACGCCGTGCTGGGCATCGCCTTCGTGCTGGAGGGCATCTCGTTCGCGCAGGCGTTCCGGCAGGTGCGGGGCGAGGCCGCTCGGTCGGACGACGGCATCCTGCAGCACGTGCTCGACACGTCCGACCCGACCCTGCGCGCGGTGTTCGCCGAGGATGCGGCGGCGCTCGTCGGTCTGGCCATCGCCGCGACGGGGATCGGCCTGCACCAGGCCACCGGCTCGCCCGTCTACGACGCGATCGGCTCGATCCTGGTCGGCGTGCTGCTTGCCGTCGTGGCGTTCGTGCTGATCGATCGCAACCGACGCTTCCTGGTCGGCATGGAGGTGGCCCAGCCGGTGCGCGACGTCGTGCGTGAGCGCATCGCCGCCATGGACGAGGTGTCGAGCGTCGGCTACCTGCACGTCGAGTTCGTCGGCCCGCACCGTGTCTACGTCGTCGCGAGCGTCGACCTGGTGGGTGACGCGGTCGAGTCGAGCGTCGCCGACCGCCTGCGCGAGCTCGAGCACCGACTCGAGCGCGAGGAGGCCGTCGTCGAGGCGGTGCTGACGGTGTCGCGTCCTGGTGCACCGCCCGACGCCGACCTGCCCACCACCTGACCCGCCGACCCAGATCTGCGGACGACCGCACCGTCCTGAGGGGCCGAATCGGTGCAATACCCCGCACATCCGGGGTGGTCCGAGCGGCGTACGATTGGGCCATGAGCGCTTACGTCGTCCTGGCCAACCTGGCTGCTGCAGGCACCCGCGACAAGCCGCTCGACCCCAACGACGTCAAGCCCGGCTATGTCGCGCTCGGCATCGTCTGCCTCCTGATCGTGGCGACGTTCTTCCTGTGCCGCTCGTTCCTGGCCCACGCGCGCAAGGCGCAGAAGCCGTGGGACGGCGAGGACGTCGACTCCGGCATCAAGCGCACCACCCCGCACGACCGCACGCGCTGAGCAGTCGTCCGGCCGACCTAGTGTGGCCGTATGCCCAATCGCCTCGCTGACGCGACCAGCCCCTACCTGCAGCAGCACGCCGACAACCCCGTCGACTGGTGGGAGTGGAGCCCGGAGGCGCTCGAGCTGGCGCGGGCGCTCGACCGTCCGATCCTGCTGAGCGTCGGCTACGCGGCCTGCCACTGGTGCCACGTCATGGCGCACGAGTCGTTCGAGGACGCCGCGACGGCGGCCTACATGAACGACCACTTCGTCAACATCAAGGTCGACCGCGAGGAACGGCCCGACATCGACGCGGTCTACATGCGGGCCACCCAGGCCATGACCGGTCAGGGTGGCTGGCCCATGACGTGCATCCTGACGCCCGACGGCGAGCCGTTCTTCGCGGGCACGTACTTCCCGCCCGAGCCGCGGCAGGGCACGCCGGCGTTCACCCAGGTGCTGCAGGCGCTGGCCGAGGCCTGGAAGGACCGCCGCGACGAGGTCATGACCGTCAGCAAGGACGTCATGGCGCACCTCGACACCGCGATCGACCCCTCGGGAGGTGCGCTGACGGCCGACGACCTCGACGCCGCCGTCGCCGAGCTGGTCCGCGGCTACGACGCCGAGGCGGGCGGCTTCGGCACCAGCCCCAAGTTCCCGCCGTCGATGGTGCTGGAGTTCCTGCTGCGTCACCACGCCCGCACCGGATCGCAGCAGTCGCTCGACCTGGTCGCGGGCACCTGCGAGGCGATGGCCCGCGGAGGCATGTACGACCAGCTGACGGGTGGGTTCGCGCGCTACAGCGTCGACCGCTTCTGGCGCGTGCCGCACTTCGAGAAGATGCTCTACGACAACGCCCAGCTGATGCGCGTCTACCTGCACTGGTGGCGCCAGAGCGGGTCGCCGCTGGCCGAGCGGGTCGTGCGCGAGACCGGACGGTTCCTGCTCGACGAGCTGCGCACCCCCGAGGGAGCATTCGCGTCGGCCCTCGACGCCGACAGCGACGGCCACGAGGGCACGTTCTACGTCTTCAACCCCAACCAGCTCATGCGCCTGCTGGGGGTCGACGACGGCGCCTGGGCCGCGCAGCTGCTGGGCGTCACCGGCCCGGGGACGTTCGAGCGCGGTTTCTCGACGCTGCAGCTGCGCACCGACCCCGACGACGCCGATCGGTGGGAGCGCGTGCGAGCCCAGCTCGTCGCCGCCCGCGCCGCTCGCACGCGTCCGGCGCGCGACGACAAGGTGGTCGCCTCGTGGAACGGCCTGGCGATCTCGGCGCTCGCCGAGGCAGGGGTGCTGCTCGACGAACCGGACTTCACCGCTGCGGCCGTCGCAGCCGCCGAGGTGCTGCACGACGTGCACCTGGCCGACGGCTTCTCGCGCACCTCGCGCGACGGCGCGGCCGGCTCCAACACGGCCGTGCTCGAGGACCACGGCTCGGTCGCCGAGGCTTTCGTGTCGGTGTTGGGCGTCACCGGCGACGCCGTGTGGCTCGACCGGGCGCGCACCCTGCTCGACCGCGTGGTCGGCCACTTCGCCGACCCCGAGGGCGGCTTCTTCGACACCGCCGACGACGCCGAGACGCTGGTCGTCCGGCCCAAGGACGCCTCCGACAACGCCTACCCGTCCGGCACGTCCGCCGCGGTCCACGCGCTCCTCGCCGTCGCCGCGATCACCGGTGAGCACCGCTACCGGGCTGCGGCCGAGTCGGGCATCGGGTCGGCGGCGACGATCGCGACCGGCGCGCCCCGGTTCGCCGGGTGGACGCTCGCTGCCGCCGAGGCCGTGCTGGCCGGGCCGCTCGAGGTCGCCGTGGTGGGCGACGCCGAGCATCGCGCCGACCTGCACCGGGCGGCGCTGGGACTGGTCTCGCCGGGGGCGGTGGTGGTCGCGGGCGACGTCGGCCTGGACGTCCCGCTGTTCGAGCAGCGCGGCCTGGTCGACGGACGTGCCGCGGCCTACGTCTGCGAGGGCTTCGTGTGCCGGCAGCCCGTCACGACCGTCGACGAGCTGGCCGTGGTCGTCAGTGGGTGAGCAGCAGCTTGAGTCCGACGATCGCGACCGCCGTCACGGCGAGCGCCAACGACTCGAACCAGGTGTGCGCCGTGACGGGTCGGCCTTGCAACCGGCTCACCACGAAGGCGGTGCCGCCGAGACGGACCACCACCGACACCTCGGCGATCCGCAGCGCCACCACCGGTGAGATCCAGCCGACCGCAGCCGCGGCCATCAGCAGCGCCGGGAGCGCAGCCGACGAGATGATCGGCAGGCTGTCGCGCAGCACGACACGCATCCGGGCGTGCTCGCCCTCACGGACGGCTGACCCGAGGCGTTCGGCGAAGGCGTGCGCCGCGAACGTCGACACCGCCGTGCCGGCCACGATGGCCAGACCGGACCCGTGCTCGACGTCGTCGCGCGTGAGGAGCACCAGGGCTGCCAGCACCAGGATGTTGCCGTAGACGTAGGCCGAGATCCTGTCTGCCGCCTCGTCGGTCGGAGGCGGACGACGTGTGCTGGCCATCAGTGCTGCTGGTAGGCGAGCAGGCTGACGCCGATGTAGTGGACGATGAACGCCGCGATCGTGAAGGCGTGGAAGATCTCGTGGAAGCCGAAGTACGTCGGCGACGGGTCGGGCCACTTGAAGCCGTAGACCACCGCGCCGATCGAGTAGAGCACGCCGCCGGTCACCAGCAGCACGATGACGGCGGTCGACGCGTTGTCGACGAACTCGGGGAAGTAGATGACCGCGGCCCACCCGAGCATCAGGTACAGCGGCACGTACAACCAGCGCGGCGCGCCGATCCAGAAGATCTTGAACAGGACGCCGAGCAGCGCGCCGCCCCACACCAGCGACAGCATGATCGTCGCGTGCGCCGGCGTCAGCAGCAGCAGCGAGAACGGCGTGTACGAGCCCGCTATCAGCAAGAAGATGTTGGCGTGGTCGAAGCGCTTCCAGAAGCCCTTGACCCGGTCGTTCCAGGTGCCTCGGTGGTAGACGGCGCTGACGCCGAACAGCATCATCGCGCTGACCATGAAGATCGCGACGCCGATGCGCACGAGGATGTCGTCGGAGATCACGAGCATCACGATGAAGGCGAAGAAGGCCAGAGGAACGGTGACGGCATGCAGCCATCCGCGCAGCTTGGGCTTGATCTCGTCGACCGTCTCACGGAGCCTGTCGGTCGCCTCCTGCACGACGCCCTCGTGCTCGTGATTCGTCATGGTCAGAGCGTAGGGCACGGGTACCAGACCACCCGTCGGGCGACCGGGGCGTGAAGCGACGGCGATAGTCTCTCTCCATGGGAGTCAGCGATCTTGCGTACGGCATCTACGAGCGCCGTCTCGCCAAGAGCCTCGACCCCACCCGTCTGCCGCGTCACGTGGGCGCGATCGTCGACGGCAACCGGCGGTGGGCCAAGCGCGGCGGGGCCAAGTACGAGACCGGCTACCGGGCCGGCGCCGACAAGATCATCGAGTTCTCCCAGTGGTGCGACGACCTCGGCGTCGAGATCGTCACGCTGTGGCTGCTCTCGACCGACAACCTCCAGCGTCCGGCCGAGGAGGTCGCGAGCATCCTGGCCGCCGTCGAGACGCTGATGCAGCAGATCGCCGACGAGCGACGTTGGCCGCTCGCGGTCATCGGCAACCTCGACATGCTGCCGCCCGACTCCGCCGCCCGTATGAAGCAGCTCGCCGAGTCGACCCACGACATCGCGCAGATGCGGGTCAACATCTGCGTCGGCTACGGCGGACGCCAAGAGCTCACCGACGCGATGCGCTCGCTGCTGCTCGACCAGGCCTCGAAGGGGCGCACGCTCGAGGACGTCGCCCAGACGCTCGAGGTCGACCAGATCGCCGAGCACCTCTACACACGCGGGCAGCCCGACCCCGATCTCGTCATCCGTACGTCGGGCGAGCAGCGGCTGTCGGGCTTCCTGCTGTGGCAGAGCGTCCACTCGGAGTTCTACTTCAGCGACGCCCTGTGGCCGTCGTTCCGCCACGTCGACTTCCTGCGCGCGATGCGCTCCTACGCCGCCAGGGAGCGTCGCTTCGGAGCGTGACGCTCCTCGCTGCGCTCCTCGCTGCGCTCCTCGCTGCGCTCGTCGCCCAGCGGCTCGTTCCTCGCCGCTGCCGGGCTTCGCCCGGGTCACTGCCTTCGCTCGCTGGCGCTCGCTCGGCTCGGGTCGGTAGGCGGGTCGGTCGAGTTCGAGGGTTGCGGCTGGTGGGGTGGATGTTCATGTGGGCGTCACATGGGTTCTGCGTGTCGTGCCGGGAATCGCTGTTCGCGAGTCGTACGTTCGACGTGTGTTGACGCTCGCGCTTGAGCCTGGATCACCTACCCACGAGTAGGGCCGGCGTAGGCGCGCGCGGGCCCGTTGAGGAGACAGCTGTGGCTGCACCGCGCACGTCCGAACAGAGCTCGTCGAAGAGGGCCTCCACCCGCCGCACGTACGTCCTGGACACCAGTGTCCTGCTCGCGGACCCCAACGCCGTCAACCGCTTCCACGAGCACGAGGTGGTCATCCCGGTCGTCGTGATCACCGAGCTGGAGGGCAAGCGGCACGATCCTGAGCTCGGCTACTTCGCCCGCAGTGCCCTGCGCTTCCTCGACGACCTCCGCGTGCTCCACGGCACTCTCGACGTCCCGCTGCCGATCGGCGACGAGGGCGGCACCATCCGGGTCGAGCTCAACCACACCGACGCCTCGTCGCTGCCGTCGGGCTTCCGCCTCGGTGACAACGACACCCGCATCCTGTCGGTCGCCAAGAACCTGTCCGACGAGGGTCTCGACGTCACGATCGTCTCCAAGGACCTGCCGATGCGCGTCAAGGCCTCGGCGGTCGGCCTGGTTGCCGAGGAGTACCGCGCCGAGCTGGCCCTCGAGTCGGGATGGACCGGCATGCGCGAGATCGAGATCGACAGCCTCGACCTCGACGACCTCTACGAGGCGGGCACGCTCGACCTGCCGGAGGCCCGCGACCTGCCGTGCCACACGGGCCTGGTGCTGCTGTCCGACAAGGGCAGCGGGCTCGGACGAGTCACGGCCGACAAGCAGGTGCAGCTGGTGCGCGGCGACCGCGACGCGTTCGGCATCCACGGACGCTCCGCCGAGCAGCGCATCGCCCTCGACCTGCTGCTCGACCCCGACATCGGCATCGTCTCGCTCGGCGGCCGCGCCGGCACCGGCAAGTCGGCGATGGCGCTGTGCGCGGGGCTCGAGGCGACCATGGAGCGCGGTCAGCACAAGAAGGTCGTCATCTTCCGTCCGCTGTACGCGGTGGGCGGTCAGGAGCTCGGATACCTGCCTGGCAGCGAGTCCGAGAAGATGGGGCCGTGGGGGCAGGCGGTGTTCGACACGCTCGGTGCCGTCGCCTCCCCGGCCGTCATCGAGGAGATCCTCGACCGCGGGATGCTCGAGGTGCTGCCGCTCACGCACATCCGCGGGCGGTCGCTGCACGACTCGTTCGTCATCGTCGACGAGGCGCAGTCGCTCGAGCGCAACGTGCTGCTGACGGTGCTGTCGCGCATCGGCGCCAACTCCAAGGTCGTCC
>JBEVGQ010000312.1:0-7668 GCA_040511655.1 Aeromicrobium sp.
GGCCTGACCGGCTCGCTGATCGACCCCGTCAGCAGGCGGGCCGTGCCGGCGTCCGAGGCGATCGCGACGATGCTCGGGGCGATCGGCCCGGCTCTCGAGGTCAACGGCGACGCGGACGTCGTCCGCGATGGCGTCGCGCGTCTGCTGCGCGACGGCGGGGGCGCCCAGCGTCAGCGAGCGGCTGCCGGGCCAGACCTCGACCTGTCGGCGGTCGTCGACGACGTGGTGCGGCGCACCTAGAGACGCCGCGCAGGCGACACGGTGACCTACTCGGGACGGGCGTTGGCATTGCGCTGCACCACGATCGCCTCGGCGACCGCGAACAGGCGACGGTTCTCGTGCTGGGAGATGCGGCGCAGGAAGTCGAAGGCCGCATCGGCGTCGATGTCGAACTTCTGCATCAAGATGCCCTGCGCCTGCGCGATCGTCGTGCGGGAGTCGAGCGCGGTCTCGAGACCGGCCGCGCGCTCGGCAGCGGCGAAGGCCGTCGTGGCGTGGGCTGCGAGCATCTCGGCGAGCTCGACGTCGGCCGCCGTGAACGCATCGGTGCGGTCGGCATAGACGTTGAGCGAGCCGTAGCCGCGCTCACGCGTGGCGAGACGGACCCCCACGGCGCTGAGGATGCCGAGCTCGGCCGCGGCCGGCCCCCACTTCGGCCAGCGGGAGTCGTGGGGCACGTCGTTGGTCACGTAGGTCGCGCGGCCCTCGATGGCGTCGAGGCACGGCCCCTCGTCGAACTGCGCCTGCAGCTGGTGGGCCTCGTCGACCCGGGAGGTCGTGGCGGCGGGGGTCTCGATCTGGGAGCGGCTCACCGTGCGCATGACGCCCGCGTCGTCGGCGTCGAGCACGAGTCGCGCGTAGTGGCTGACCCGCTCGAGGATCGTGTCGGGATTGCGATCCTGCTCGAGCTCGAGTGCCATGTCGGCCAGAATCCGAGCACCGTCCACGCCACACCCCCGTCTCGATCGACCGATGCCGATCCCTCGCTGCCGATCCTATGCGCATCACGCGACATCGCCGGGCGCGGGCAGAGGCCGCACCCTAGTCCGCGCGACCCCTGCCCGCCTCGTGCCAGGCCGCCGCTGTGTGCTCAACACCGGCCATGACCGACTCGTACCCACTCCCCCGCCGCTGAGACACTGTGTCGTCGAAGCGGCCGCGGTTGGCCCGTCCCGATCCGGGTACACCTCCGGTGCCCAGTCGAGCACACGGCCGGAGCTGTCCGACCTCGAGGAGAATCCTCATGCCCGACCTGTCCTGCACCTGCACGGCCCCCACGGCCTCTCACACGGCCACGTCGTGCTGACGCCCAAGGGCCGCGGCACGCTCAGCGAGACCGCCTTCCAGGCGATGCGGTCGTCATCGCCGGTCTGGCACGACGTGCTGCGCACCCTGCCCGACGACGACGAGGACCTGCACATCTCGTTGTGGGCGCTGCACGAGCTGCACTACCGGGGCTTCGAGGACGTCGACGACGCGCTCGAGTGGCAGCCCGAGCTGATCGAGTTGCGGCGCTCGCTCGAGCACAGCTTCGAGCAGACGCTGCGCGACCGCGCCCCGGGGTCCTGGCCGGACGACCCCGACTTCGCGGAGACCTTCTTCGCCTACGTCGCCGATCACGACGGTCCGTCGCTGGCCGGTCACGTCCAACGCGACGCAGACCACGAGCAGGCGCTCGAGCTGCTGCGCATGCGCTCGATCTACCACCTGAAGGAGTCGGACCCCACGGCCTGGGTCGTCCCGCGGCTGCCGGTGCGTGCCAAGGCCGCGCTGATGGAGCTGCAGTTCGACGAGTACGGGTGCGGCGACCCCCACCGTCTGCACGCCGCCATGTTCGCCCGCGGGATGGACGAGTGCGGTCTGCGTCCCGAGTACGGCGCGTACATCGACGACGTCCCCCTCGAGGTGCTCGAGGAGAACAACGCCATGTCGTTGTTCGGGCTCAACCGCCGCCTGCGGGGGGCCTCGCTCGGGCACCTGGCCGCCTTCGAGGTCACCAGCAGCATCCCCTCGCGCCGCATCGCGCAGGGCCTGACGCGGCTCGGGCTGCCCTCGGCCATGGTCGAGTACTACACCGAGCACGTCGAGGCCGACGCCGTGCACGAGCAGCTGGCGGTGCGGACGATCTGCGGATCCCTGCTCGACGACGAGCCCCAGCTGCGCGACGACATGTTCTTCGGCGCCTTCACGTGCCTCGATCTCGAGGACCGGTTCGCGCGACGCATGCTCGAGGCGTGGGCCGCATGAGCGCGCAGGACGACCACCCCGACGTCATCCTGTGCGCCGGCGGGCCGATGCTGCTGCGCGGCGATCACGTCATCGAGGACGCCGACGGCACACAGCACCGCACGACGCGGCCGATCAGCGCGGTGTGCCGGTGCGGCAAGTCGGCCTCCCAGCCGTGGTGCGACGGCACCCACAAGCTCATCCCGAAGCAGCGGCGTCCCTGACGAGCTCGACCAGCACGCCCCGGTCGAACACCCGGGTCTCACCGCGGGTGAGCGACACGCCCGTGTCGAGCACGTGGCGCTCGATCGCGTCGGCCTGACCGACGGTGCCGATCTGGAGGATCGCCCTGCCGCCCGGTGCGAGGTGACGGGCCACGACCTCGCAGCAGGTGCGGGCGAGGTCGAGACCGTCGTCGCCGCCGTCGATCGCGATGGTCGGGTCGTCCGGGAATTCTTCGACGTCCCCGCTCGGCACCCACGGCGGATCGGCCACGATCACGGCGAACTGCTCGTCGGGGCGGAGCACCTCGTCGATCCGGCCCTCGCGCACGGTCACCTGCGACGCCATCGCGGCCACCTCGACATTGCGCCGGGCCAGCTCGACGGCCGCCGGGTTGAGGTCCACCATCACCAGCTCGCGCCCGGTGCCGACCACGGCCGCGAGCCCGATGTGCCCGGCGCCGGCGAACAGCTCGAGCACGGGCCCCGGCGGGGCGGAGGCCAGCAGGGCGGCCGCCCACTGCGACTGCGCCAGCGTCCACCCCCGAGGTCTGAGGACGCGGTCGTCGAAGGCGATGTCGAGACCGCTGAAGTCGAGGCTCGTGACGTCCATGGTGGGTCTCCTGCCGGCCGTCGCGACGACGGACCGAGGTCAGCGGCGGGGCACGGTGCTCCGGCGGCGCAGCGTCTGTCTACCCCCTAGGGCCCCGCTCAACCGTCACGCGGAGAGCGGACCCCGTCGGTCACGGCGACGTCAGTGGTTGCGCAGGGCTTCGACGAGCTCGGACTTCTTCTTGTCGGAGTAGTTGCTGAGGCCGAGCTCCTTGGCGCGAGCACGCAGGTCGGCCACGGTCCAGTCGTCGTACGAGCCCGACGCCCCGCCCTGCGCAGCGACCGACGACGTGGATCGGCCCTTCTGGGCTGCCGCGTTCGAGATGCGGGCCGCCTTCTCCTTCGAGGCTCCCTGCTCGCGCAGCTCCTCGTACAGGTCGGGCTTCTTCAGGCTCGGGTTCTTCTCGGAGGGCATGTGGTGACTCCTTCTCGTCCGCTTCGACGTCGTGCGAGCCTGTACCCCGTCTCTGCCCCACGCATGCATGCCGGTGTTTGCGATGGCCTCGTCGGGGAACGACGACATTCATGACCACCGACCCCGACCAGACCACCCCTGCGCAGCGCCCCGGCGATCCTTCGCCGCCGACGTCCCCCGACACCGAGGGCAACCCGGTCACGCCGCCCAACCCGGCGGAGAACCCCCCGCACCGGTGACACCGGCTCAGGCCGAGAGCCTGCCGTCGTCGTCCTCGCTGAGGATGGCCCGGTCGCGGCCCAGCGACTTCGCCTCGTAGAGCGCTCGATCGGCTCGGGCGATCGCGCTGGCCAGATCGGTGTCGGCGCCGGCCGCCGCGATGCCGTAGCTGACGGTCGGGAACGACATCCCGTTGGGCGTCGCCGTCGCCCGCAGCCGCTCACTGATGTTGACGGCGATCTGCTCGGCCCGATCGGTCGGCACGTCGGGCAGGAAGATGATGAACTCCTCGCCGCCGTAGCGTCCGACGAGGTCACCGGCGCGGACGATGCCTCGACACGTCGCGGCGAAGGCCTGCAGCGCGTAGTCGCCCGCGGGGTGGCCGTAGGTGTCGTTGACGGTCTTGAAGAAGTCGAGGTCGGCGAGGATCAGTGAGCCGTGCGCACCGCTGCGGTGCTTGCTGCGCCACTCCGCGGACGCCTGGCGCATGAACTCCGTGCGGTTGAGCAGACCGGTCAGACCGTCGCGGGTGGCTTGAGTGCGCAGCTCTTCGGTCTCGCGCTCGTAGCTCAGCGACGTCATCCCGAACGAGACCGCGGCGAGCAGGACCGTCGTGACGAGGGTCGTGACCTCTGAGCCGAGGTACCGGTCGAAGACCCGTCCGTCGGGTCCGACCGCCAGGTAGCCGATCGTCCGCGCCGCGTAGAAGAGCGAGAACCCACCGGACAGGACCGACAGCACCCTCACGGAGGGCGAGAACGTGGCGTCTCGGCGCAGCAGGTCGGAGGCGGTCGGCTGGACGAGCCACAGCTCGCGCGATGCCAGTCCCACCGTCAGCGACATCAGGGCGAGGAAGACCGCTCCGCCGGCCCAGGTGTTGGTCGCCGGGTCGTCGAACGCAGCCGCCACCGCGGTGACGATCGGAGCGGCCACGAACCCCGGCCACGAGAAGGGCTGCGTCCGCAGCGCCCGCGTGCCGGCCCACACGCTGGACCCGCCGGCCACCAGCAGGGTGCTGCCGAGCGGGTTGGCCCACACCTGGTGCGAGGTGCCGTCGAGGAGGTAGGCCACCGAGCCGCACAGGAACAGCCCGAGCGCGGCGCACCACCAGCCGCAGTAGGACGAGCGGCTGTTGCGGTAGGCGACGAAGTAGAACAGGACCAGCAGCGTGAGAGCCACCATGCCGAACGACACCCGCAGGGTGGTCGTGTCCAACGTCAACGTCCCGTCTCTCCTCGCGCGGCTCGCCGTCTGGTCGTGAACACCAATTCTGGCACGCACGCCCATGTCGCGAGGGCCTTCGTGACATCGCCCATGTCACATCCCGGCGTCCGGGGCCCGGTTTGGCGGCTCGCGCGGCGGGGTAACCACTGCCCATGGACGACACGACGCATGCCACACCGTCATCCGCCGAGGGCCAGACCGCGGCCCCTCCCGGTCCCAGTGTCACCGAGGTCGATGCGGAGGTGCGCGCGAAGCTGACGGGTCAGCCGGTCGCGGCGATCGCCGAGCAGGCCGAGCGGGCCTTCGCCACGATCGGCGTGCGGCTCACGGGCGAGCAGCTCGCCGACTACGCCGACGCTGTGAGCTCGGGCTCGGCCTTCGCCCTCGAGCCGGTGCCCGAGGGCTGACGGTCGTCGCAGGGTGACCGACCAGCCCACGGTGGAGGGGTCGGCACGCCGCCTCTACGGCACGACCCCGACCGACTTCGTCGCCGCTCGCAAGGCCGAGGCCGGACGGTTGCGCGAGGCCGGGAACCCGGGCGTCGCGAAGGACGTCACGGCACTGCGGCGGCCGAGCATCGCGGCAGCGCTGGTCAACGCCGTCGTGCGCCAGGATCCCGAGCTCGCCGACGAGGTGGGGGCGGTCGGCCGGCGACTGCGGGCGGCGAGCGGTGACGCCGACACAGGCCGCGCCGCGCTTCGAGCCCTCGACCACGACCGCCGGGCGATCGTGAGGCGGTGCGTGCAGGTGGCCGCCGAGGTGGCGGAGTCATGGGGGGCGACCGCGTCGCCCGCAGCTCTGCGAGCGGTCGAGCAGACGTTCTGGGCGGCTGCCGTCGACGCCGGCGCCCTGGCTGCGGTTCGTGCCGGCTGCCTCGTGCGCACGCTGTCGCCGCCGGGGTTCGGCGCCGTCGACACCGCCGGAGCCTCGGCGATCGCTGTGGTGGTCGACGACGAGCCGCAGCCCCTCGGAGACCGCCGGGCTCGCCATGGAGCGCGCGTCGCGGGCCACGAGCCTGCTCCCGGCGGCCCTGCTCCCGACGGTCCTGCGCCCGACGACCGAGCGCTCCGCCGTGCCCGCGACCAGCTGCGCGAGGCCGAGCAGTCGCTGCGCGAGGCCGACGACGAGGCGGCGACCGTCGCCGAGCGGGCCACTGCCGCGGACGAGAGCACCGATCGTCTGAAGAACGAGCTCGCCGAGCTGCGGCGCCGCCTCGCCGCGGTCGAGAACGACCTGCGAGACGCAAGCAACGAGAGGCGCCGTACCGCCGCCGACAGGCAGGCAGCCGAGCGCCGCCGCCGAGCCGCGAGCGGCTCGGTCGAGCGAGCCGAGCGGGCCCTCAGGTCGTTGGGCGACGACGCCTGACGACGCAGCGACGGTCAGCGCACGGCGCGGTATCCCACACTTCCTGCCGCCAGCCCGAGAGCGATGATCACCGTGCCGGGCACCCACACGCCGACCAGCAGGAAGGCGATGCCCATGAGGGCCACCGCGACCCCGATGACGGCTAGCAGGACAGCGGTCTGGGGGTCTATCGTCGGCACTCTCCTACCGTAGGTCGACCCCTCAAGCGTGCCGTCCTCGTCGCGGGTCACGGCTTGAACAGGACCTTGATGGCCCCGTCCTGCTTCTGCTGGAACATCTCGTACGCGGCCGGCGCGTCCTCCAGCGTGAGGTGGTGCGTCGCGAACGACTCGAGGCCCAGAGGGTCGGCGTCGTCCTGCGCGAGCGGCAGGATGTCGTCGACCCAGCGCTTGACGTTGGCCTGTCCCATCCGCAGGGTCAGCTGCTTGTCGAAGATCAGCTGCATCGAGAACGGATCGGCTGCGCCGGCGTAGACCCCGCTGATCGAGACCGTCCCGCCGCGGCGCACGGCCTGGAAGGCCAGGTCGAGCGCGGCGAGACGATCGGTGCTGGCGTGGGTCATCAGCGGACGGGACAGTGCCTTGGGCAGCAGGCCGACGACCTTCTGCGCCGCCTCGGCGACACCCGATCCGTGCGCCTCCATGCCCACGGCCTCGAGCGCGGCGTCGGCGCCGCGCCCCGCCGTCAGCTCGCGCACCGCCGCCACCGGATCTCCGGCGGTGAGGTCGATCGTCTCGACACCGAGGGCCGCCGACCGCGCGAGCCGCTCGGGCACGAGGTCGACGCCGATGACCCTGACGTCGCGGAGCAGGGCGATGCGGGCGGCCATCTCGCCGATCGGCCCCAGACCGACGATCAGCAACGTGTCGCCGGCGGTGACGCCCGCGTACTCGACGCCCTGCCAGGCCGTCGGCGCGACGTCGGACAGGTAGACGAAGCGCTCGTCGCTGAAGCCCTCACCGACCTTGATCGGACCGTAGTTGGCGTGCGGGACGCGCAGCAGCTCGGCCTGCGCGCCGGGCACCGCGCCGTAGAGGTCGGTGTAGCCGAACAGGGCGGCTCCCATGCCGTACTCGCTCACCTGCGTCGTCTCGCACTGCGTCTGCAGGCCGCGGTCGCACATGAAGCACGACCCGCACGCGATCTGGAACGGGACGACCACGCGGTCGCCGACGGCGAGCTCGGTGACGCCCGAGCCCTTCTCGACGACCCGGCCCATGGGCTCGTGGCCCAGGATGTCGCCGGGGTGCAGAAAGGGGCCCAAGGGGTCGTACAGGTGCAGGTCGGAACCGCACAGCCCCGTCGTCGTCACCTGGATGATGACGTCGTCGGGCTCGACGATCGTGGGATCGGGGACCGTCTCGACGCTGACGTTCTTCTTGCCCT
>JBEVGQ010000313.1:0-29750 GCA_040511655.1 Aeromicrobium sp.
TCGCTGAGGGTGCGGTCGAGCGACGTCATGACGAGACCCCGTCCCGGACGATGGGGCAGGTCATGCAGCGAGGGCCTCCGCGGCCTCGTCCGAGCTCCGAGCCGACCACCGGGATGACCTGGATGCCGTTCTCGGCCAGGTAGGCATTGGTCGTGGTGTTGCGCTCGTACCCCATGATCACGCCGGGCGAGACGGCCAGGAAGTTGTTGCCGTCGTCCCACTGCTCACGGGCTGCCGCCATCCGCGTCGTGGGCACGCGCAGCACGCGGAGCTTGTCGACCTCGATGGTCTCGGCGATCGTCTCGAACAGCTCGGCGTTCTCGGCGACCCGGTAGGTCCCGTCGACCCCTTCGGGGGTGAGCGTGAACGAGCGGAGATCGTCGGGCAGATACGGATAGACGCAGAAGGCATCTCGGTCGACCATCGTCATCGCCGTGTCGAGGTGCATGAACGCCCTGGACTTCGGCAGCTCGACGACGATGACCCTCGTCGCGGTCCCGGTCTCGAAGAGGCGGCGTGCGAGCATCTCGACACCCTGGGGGCTGGTGCGCTCCCCCATGCCGATCATGACGGCGCCGTTGCCGATCACCGTGATGTCGCCGCCCTCGATCGTGGCCGGCTCATGGTTGAGCGCGTCGTTGCCGTAGAGGAACGTGACGTCGGCACCCGTGAACATCGGGTGGAAGTTGTACATCACCTGGCTGTTGATCGTCTCCCGCTTGCGGGCCGGCTTCGACATCGGGTTGACCGAGACGCCGCCGTACATCCAGGCGGAGTTGTCGCGCTGGAACAGGTGGTTGGGCAGCGGGGCCAGCAGGAAGTCCTCGTCGTCGAGGTACTCCATGAGCAGGCTCGACACCTTCAGGCGCGACGCGAGCTCGCGCTTGAGGACGCCACCGATCATCATGTCGGCCAGCTCGGCCGCCGGCGTCTGGTTGACGAGGTCGTCGAGCGGACCGTCGAGTGCCGGGCCGAACCGGGTGGCGGTCGTCAGCTGGTCCTGGAGGAACTCTCGTGCCCCAGGCTGATCGATCGCGGTGGTCAGCAGGTCGGCGAAGTGGTGGACCGTCGTGCCGCGACCGCGCAGCTGCGCGACGAAGGCATCGTGCTCCTCGCGCGCCCGCTCGGCCCACATGACGTCGTCGAACAGCAGCTCGTCGACGTTGGCCGGGGTCAGCCTGGACAGCTCGCTGCCGGGACGGTGCACGATCACCTCGTGCAGCTCACCGACTTCGGAATCGACGTGGAAGGTCATGGTCAGCTCTCCTGGGAGTTGTCGTACGAGGGGACGGGCGTGGGCTCGGTCATGCGGTTGCGCTGGGCCAGGTAGACAGGGACACCGATCGCGAAGGCGCCGCCGCTCATGAGGAACGGGCCCCAGTTCACGTACCAGCTGCCACCGGAGTTGCGTGAGTAGTAGATGAACGCGATCGAGAAGACGACCGAGGCCACCGCCACCGTGAGGTCGCGCACGAGGCGCGCCGTGCCGCCTGTGTCGCCCGTGCCGCCTGCGTTGCCGTCGCGCAGGCGCCAGGTGATCTGGGCCAGGGCGGAGAAGGCGTACGGGACGGCTGCCGTGATGCCGGTCATCAGCACCAGCGTCGTGAACACCGTGGCGCCGTTGGCGCCCCAGTAGCCGATCAGCACCGCGACCGAGGCCAGGGCGGTGGAGGCGATGATCCCGAAGGCCGGCACCTGGCGGGCCGACAGGCGTCCGAATCGCTCGGGGAACAATCCGTCCTTGGCTGCGGCCAGGGGCATCTCGGCGCAGATCATCGTCCAGCCGTTCAGGCAGCCGATGCCCGAGATGATGACGGCGACCGCCACGAGGTCGCCGGCCCAGCTGCCGCTCCCGACGACGATGTCGGCCGCTGCCGAGTACGAGGCCTTGTTCTCGTCCAGCGCGAGGCCGCTCGCGGGGATAATGCCGAAGACCGCGACCAGCGACAGCATGTAGACCGCGGCGCTGGCCAGCGTCCCGTAGACCGTGGCACGCGGGACGTTGCGCTTCGGGTCGCGGACCTTGGCGGCGGCGACCGCGGCCGTCTCGACGCCCAGGTAGCTGAACAGGCAGATCGCCATGGCACCGCCGATGGCCGACAGGTTGGTGTCGCCGCTGGTGTTCCATGGGGTGAAGTTCGCCGAGTGGATGAAGAAGATCCCGACGACGGCCATCAGCAGCAGCGGGATGAACTTGAACACGGTCGTGACGAGCTGGAACGACCCGACGTTGCGGAGACCCGTCAGGTTGACCAGGGCGGGGATCCACAGTCCGGCCAGGGCGATCAGGATCGTCCAGGTCTTGTTGCCGCCCGTGTTGACGAACTTCTCGACGTAGTAGACCCAGCCCACCGCGATGGCGGCGTTGCCGGCCCACGCGGTGATCCAGTACGACCAGGCGTTGCCGAAGCCGACCCGATTGCCGAAGGCTGCGCGGGCATAGGCGTACGGCCCGCCGTCGGCCGGGATGCGACGGGTCAGTGCGGCGAACAGCAGCGCGAGGGCCACGGCCCCGATGGTCGCCAGCGCCATCGACACCAGGCTGATGGGGCCGTACGACGCCAGGGAGTACGGGAGGCTGAAGATGCCCACGCCGATGATGCTCCCGGCGATCAGCGCCGTCGACTGCGACAGGCCCATCCGGTCGTCGGACGCCGCCGTGCTGTCGGGCTCCGGTCTCAGCAAGGTGGTCATGAGGATCTCCTGGTCGGTCGGGGTGTGCCTTCACCCTCGGTCCCGACGCGGGGGTTCCGCAGCATCCACACGTCCACGACATGTGGGACCTCGGACCATGGTCGGCAGGGCCGACCGGCGACGACAGTCGTACGGTGACCACCTCTACCGCTCGGCCGGCCGGCCTGTCCGACGCCGATGTGCTGCAGCGGCGTGCGCGCGACGGCTCCAACGTGCTGCCCGCCCCCCGACGGACGCCGCCGTGGCGGTTGCTGCTGGCGCAGATGACGCACTTCTTCGCAGGCATGCTCTGGGCGGCGGCGGCGCTTGCGCTGCTGGCCGGGATGGTCCCGCTCGGGGCGGCGATCGTCGTCATCGTCCTGCTCAACGGAGCCTTCGCCTTCGCGCAGGAGTACCGCGCGGACCAGGCCGCCGAGAAGCTCGGCTCGATGATGCCGGCGCGCACGCGCGTGCGGCGCAACGGCGAGACCGTCGACATCGACTCATCCGAGCTCGTCGTCGACGACGTCGTCCTGCTCGCAGCCGGTGACAAGATCGGCGCCGACCTGCGCATCACGGCGTCGCCGGGTCTGTCCGTCGACGAGTCGATGCTGACCGGCGAGAGCCGTCCGGTCGGACGGCAGCCGAACGACACCGTCCACGCCGGCACGTTCGTCGTCGAGGGTGACGCCGAGGGCGTCGTCACGGCGGTGGGCAGCGCGACCGAGCTGGCCGGCATCGCCTCCCTGACCGAGACGGCGGATCGCCCCAAGAGCCCCCTGGCCCTGCAGCTGCACCGACTCGTGCTGGTCGTCGCGGCGATCGCCGTGACGGTCGGCGTGGTGCTCTCGTCCGCGTCCCTCGCCCTGGGGTCGAGCGTCACGCAGGCGCTGCTGTTCGGCGTCGGCGTCATGGTCGCCCTCGTGCCGGAGGGCCTGCTCCCCACCGTCACGCTGTCGTTGGCGCGCGGTGCGCAGAAGATGGCGACCGAGAATGCGCTGGTCCGCCGGCTGGAGGCGGTCGAGACGCTCGGCGCCACGACCTTCATCTGCACCGACAAGACCGGCACCCTGACCCGCAACGAGATGGCCGTCGTAGAGGTGTGGACGACGCGGGGCGTCGTGACGGTCGACGGTGTCGGTTACGACCCAGCCGGCTCACCCAGCGGCGAGGCCGGTGCTCTGCAGCTGGCTGCCTCGGCCGGGCGTGCAGCGGTCGCCTGCGTGCTCGGGCGTGCCGCGCAGAAGGACGGCGCGTGGACGGCGGAGGGCGACCCGATGGACGCCGCGCTCGACGCCTTCTCACGCCGCATGGGCGCGGATCCCGCCTCACGCCCGACGCCATGGGTGCGCCTCCCGTTCACGTCCGAGCGCATGTGCAGCGCGGCGGTGGTGGACGAGCGGGCCGTTGTCATGGGCGCGCCCGAGATGCTCCTCGCCCGCTGTACCGATGTCGATGGCCCGGGCGAGCTCGCCGCGCTGGCCGACATGTCGTCGCGCGGACGTCGGGTCGTCGCCGTCGCCCGGTCGCGGGTCCCCCGTCCCGTGACGACCGAGGCCGAGCTCGGCTCGGCGATCGGCGGCGACCTCGAGCTGCTCGCCCTCGTCGGCATCGAGGATCCTCCCCGTGTCGACGTGGGTGATGCCATCGCCGTCTGCCGCCGGGCTGGCATCCGGCTGGCCATGGTGACCGGCGACAGCGCGGCGACGGGCGCAGCGATCGCGACCGAGATCGGCCTGCTGGGGTCCCGGGGCACCGTCGTCGAGGGCAAGGACCTGCCGGGCGAGGACGCCGCCGTCGCCGAGCTGCTCGACCAGGAGGACGGCGCCGTCGTCGCCCGCGTCACCCCCGCCGACAAGCTGCGCATCGCGCGGGCGCTGCGTTCGCGCGGCCACGTCGTGGCGATGACCGGAGACGGGGTCAACGACGCGGCAGCGCTGCGGGAGGCCGACGTGGGCGTCGCGATGGGACGATCGGGCAGCGACGTCGCCCGGGAGTCGGCCGACCTGGTGCTGCTCGACGACAACTTCGCCACGATCCCGAGGGCCATCGAGCTGGGACGCGGCACGTTCGCCAACATCCGGCGATTCCTGACGTTCCACCTGACCGACAACGTCGCCGAGCTGGTGCCCTTCGTGGCCTGGGCCATGACCGGCAGCTCGATCCCGCTGGCGATCGGCGTGCTCCAGGTGCTGGCGCTCGACATCGGCACCGACATGCTCCCGGCCCTGGCACTGGGCAGCGAGCCGTCCAACGCTCGCACCATGAGCGGGCCGCGGCGTACCACCGACGTCGTCGACGGCGCCCTGGTGAGACGGGCCCTGCTGGTCCTCGGTCCCACGGAGGCCGTGCTGTCGATGGGTGCCTTCGTCGCCGTGATGATGACCGGCGGCTGGACCTACGGCGCCGAGGCACCCGACCACCTCCTGGCCGTCGCCTCGGGATCGGCCTTCGCGGTGATCGCCGCGGCGCAGATGGCCAATGCGTTCGTCTGCCGCAGCGAGACCCGGGCCGCCTGGACCGTCGATCCCCGTCGCAATCCGATGGTGGTCGCCGCGGTCGGGGTCGAAGCCGTCCTGCTGCTGACCTTCCTCGGCGTACCGTGGCTGTCCGAGCTGCTGGGCGGTGCGTGGCCGTCGGCCACCGGATGGCTGTTCTGCCTGGTCGCCGTCGTCACGGTCCCCGTGGTCGACGCTGCCCACAAGCGACTCACCCGACGCAGGAGTAACCGATGACCACAGGTTCACATGGCGAGTCCATCGGCACGCGCATGACCCACCCGGTCGTGGTGGCGTTCCGCGAGATGCGTGAGCACGACATCCAGCTGCGCGTGGCCGATGCGATCACGTCGTTCGCGGGATCGATGAACTTCGTCTACCTCCACGCGGCCGTGTTCGTGCTGTGGATGCTGCTCGCCGAGTCGACGCCGTGGCCGACGCTCACCCTGATCGTGTCGCTCGAGGCCATCTTCTTGTCGACCTTCGTCCTCATCGGGCAGAACCGGCAGGCCGCGTTCCAGCTCGCGAAGGCCGACCACGACTTCGTCCAGCAGGAGCTCGAGCTGCAGACCAACACCGACCTCACGCGAGCGATCCACGTCATGACGACCGAGCTGCACCGGCGCGCCACCGAGACCGACCTCGCCTGACCTCCACCTGCGGATCAGGGGCGCTCGTAGTCCCACGGCACGACCGCCACCGGGCACTGTGCCTTGCGCAGCACCGTCAGGGCGATGGGGCGAGCCTGGGCGAAGGGGACCGAGTGGCCGTGGTGGCGTCCGATGACGACCAGCGAGGCCTCGGCGGTCGCCTCGATGCAGGCATCCACCGGCGAGCCGTCCGTCGTCGACCGGAACACTCGCACGTCCGGATAGAGCTCCTTCCAGCCCGCGAGGATCTCGGCGACGTTGGCGTGATGGTTCTGGAAGTCCTGGCGGAGCGTCGCCTCCGGGGCGGCGTGCAGGACGTGGAGCGCCTCGTGACGGGCGTCGGCCTGCTCGAAGGCGTAGCGCAGCGGGCCGGCCGCGGACGTGTCTCCGTCGACCGTGACGACCACGCCTCCCGCGGCACCGACCACGGAGCGCTCGGGCACGACCACCACGGGGCACGCCGCGGTGCGCGCCAGGTGTCCGGAGACCTCGCCGCCGAGGAACCGGTCGAACCAGGGCACGTCGTCGGACCCCAGCACCAGCGCTGCCGCCTCCTCGGCGGCCTTCTTCAGGACGTTGACGGTCGCACCGTCCGCCATGACGTACTCGACCTCGAGGCCGGCCGCGGACTCGGACACGACCGCCTTGGCGGCCGCGAGCACCGCCTCACCCTCGGCCCTCATGGCTCCGAGCGTCTCCGACCCGCCGTACAGGGCCGAGGTCGAGCTGGGCAGCACCCAGCAGTGCAGGACGCGCAGCGGCCGTCGCAGTCGCTGAGCCTCGGCGACGGCGTACGCCACGGCAGTGGGCTGCTTGTCGGCCACGCCGACCAGGACCGGGAAGTGATGGGTGTGCATGAAGCCTCCAAGGTGTGGTGGTGCTGCCAGCATCCCGAGCAGCAGGATCGGTGACCACCGACCGAGGACCACGCCCAGCGGGACGATCGTCCTTCGGGCCCCCGACGGAGGATCTTTCGGCCCGCGGCAGGCGTAGTGTCGTCAGCACCGGGCACGACCCTAGGCACGTCCAGGAGCGAGATGCCGCACCGCGCACGAGCACCAGCCTCGACGGTGGGCCCGGGCCTCGACTTCGAGGGCGCCCTCGGCGAGCTCGTCGACCGCGCCGATCAGATGATGAGGTCGCACGCCAGGCTGCGTGAGCTCGTCCGCGTCAACAACGACCTGACGAGCAACCTGGATCTCGAGACGCTGCTGCGCAAGATCGCCGAGATCGGTACCGATCTCATCCAGGCCGAGTACGGTGCGATCGGCGTCATCGGCGAGGACGGCGGCATGGCGCAGTTCATCACCGTCGGCATGGACGCGCACACGGTCGCCCTCGTCGGGCCGACTCCCGAGGGCAAGGGTCTGCTGGGCGCACTGATCGACGACCCCACACCCGTCCGTCTCTCCGACCTCGCCGACGACCCCCGCTCGAGCGGCTTCCCCGCCCACCACCCGCCGATGACGAGCTTCCTCGGAGTCCCGATCCGCGTCCGCGGCGAGGTCTTCGGCAACCTCTACCTGACCGACAGCCACAACGGGACGTTCTCGGCCGACGACGAAGAGCTCGCCCAGGCACTTGCGGCCACAGCCGGGATCGCCATCGCCAATGCCCGCCTGTTCGAGGATGCCCTGTATCGCGAGAAGTGGGCCTCGGCGCTGGCCGAGACCGCGCGACGACTCATGCAGGACGAGGACGACGAGCACCTCGGCTTCTTGGTCGATCGGGTCAAGGAGCTGGCCGACGCCGACCTGGTCAGCATCGGCCTGGTGCCCGGACCCTGCGACGACATGGTGATCGAGCGCGCCGCCGGCATCGGCGCGGAGGGACTCATCGGCACGTCGTCGCCGCTCGAGACCACCGTCGCGGGCGAGGCCATCCGTTCGGCACGCCCCGTCCTGGTGCCCGACCTCCGCAGCCGTGACCACCACGGGTTCGGCGACCAGGGTGAGCTGGGCAACGCCATGGTGGTCCCGTTCGTGGTCGGCGACAGCGAGGCGGGCGTCCTGAGCCTGGCACGCCTGAGCGGTCGCCCCGCCTTCGGAGCGCACGACCTCGACATGGCGGAGTCGTTCGCCAGCCACATCAGCGTCTCGATCGACCGCGCGGCCGCCCGGACCGTGCGCCGCCGGGTCGCACTGCTGGAGGACCGCAGCCGCATCGCCCGCGACCTGCACGACCACGTCATCCAACGGCTCTTCGCCACCGCGCTGAGCCTGCAGGCCGTCGCCGTCGACCTCGCACCGGCCCCGGCCCGCGGTGTCACCGACCAGATTCGCGAGATCGACGCCTCCATCGCCCAGATCCGCCAGAGCATCTTCGCGCTGCACAGCGACGCCACCACGACCCGGGTAGGGCTACGCGCCCGAGTTCTCGAGATCGTCGACCGGGGCGAGTCGCAGGATCCCGGCGAGCCGCGCCCCCGCGTCACGTTCCTCGGCCCGGTCGACCTGATGGCCGGTGCCGCGCTGACCGACGACGTCGCCGCTGTGGTGACCGAAGGCCTGGCCAACGTGCTGCGCCACGCTCGCGCGACCAGCATCGAGGTGCTCGTCTCGGCCGCAGCGGGTCGGGTGACCGTCGAGGTCTCCGACGACGGGGTCGGCCCGGGCACCAGCGCTCGCCACAGCGGGCTCGCCAACCTGCGCGCCCGGGCCGAGCACCATCACGGGACGTTCGAGCTGCTCGCGCGCCCATCGGGCGGCAGCCAGATGCTGTGGTCGGTGCCGGCGTAGCCGATGTGCCGCTGCCGCGAGGCGGGCGCGTGCCCGGTTCAGAACTCGAAGACGAGACGTGCCGGCACCGACCCCGACAGCACCTCGGCGATCGCGGCGTTGACCTCGTCGAGCTTGCGCCCCTCGGCGATGACTCGCGTGCGCCCCTGGCGGTGCAGCTCGAAGACCTCCGCGAGGTCGCCTCGGGTGCCGACGATCGACCCGATGATGCTGATGCCCTTGATGACGGTGTCGAAGATCGGGATGCGCATGTCACCGTCGGCTGGCATCGCGACGCACACGAGGCGGCCGCCTGGGCGCAACGAGGCGAAGGCCTGCTCGAACGAGCGCTGCGACACCGCAAAGGCGAGGGCCACGTCGGCTCCGCCCAGCTCGTGGATCGCCTCGACCGGGTCGACCACGCTGGCGTCGACCACGTGGCGGGCGCCGAGCTCGGTGGCCAGCTCGAGCTTCTCGGGCTCGACATCGACGCCGATCACGGTGCCGCCGACGATGTCGGCGTACTGGACGGCCAGGTGCCCCAGCCCGCCGATGCCGAAGACCGCCACGTTCTCGCCCGGCTGCACCGCCGCGACCTTGACCGACTTGTAGGCCGTGAGGCCGGCGCACGTCAGCGGAGCGGCGTCGAGGGGCTCGACGCCGGCCGGGACCGTGACGGCGAACGGCGCCGCCACGACTGCGTACTCGGCGAAGGCGCCGTCGGTGGAGTAGCCGCTGTTGACCTGTGCCTGGCACAGGGTCTCCCGGCCGTCGAGGCAGTAGCGGCACGTGCCGCACGCGTCGCCCAGCCACGCGATCGAGACGCGGTCGCCGACGGCGTGGGCGGTGACGCCCTCGCCGAGCTTCTCCACGATGCCGATGCCCTCGTGCCCGGGGGTTCGCGGCAGTGCCGGCTTGACCGGCCAGTCGCCCTGCGCGGCGTGGATGTCGGTGTGGCACAGACCGCAGGCCTCCATGCGGACGAGCACCTGACCGGCTGCGGGCTCGGGAATGGGCAGGTCCTGGATCTGGAGCGGCTGGCCGAACTCGGTGACGACTGCTGCCTTCATGATGGGTGGTCCGTTCTGTTGGTGGGTGATGTGGGGCGGGAGGACGCCGATCGGTCAGCTCGCCAGGGTGTCGGCCGGGCGGTCGTCGGCCTCGTCGCGCTCGACCGCCACCGTGACGGAGCTGAGGAGCGCGGCGATCGCGCCGATCGCCACCAGCACCGGCGCGAACACCGCCGTGATCACGGTGACCGCGACTCCGGTCTGGAGCGGGATCTCGAGCAGGGTGCTGCCGTCCTCGCGCTTGAGGATGATGCGCCGCACGTTGCCCTCGTGCAGCAGCTCGCGCACCTTCGCCAACAGGTTCTCGCCGTCCACCGTGAACTGCTCGTGCTTCGTCGATGTGCTCTCGCTCATCTGCGTCCCTCTCGTCGTGTGCCAGCTCGGCGTGATGCCCCTGGTCCACGATCAACACTCCTCTGCCCGACCCGGCCTCCCCAGGGTCGAAGTCCCCCTGGTCAGGGACCAACTGCCCGCACCTCGGCGGCGATCTGCAGGTCTTCGCGCGCCCTGACGACGACCGTGCGGGCGACGGCACCGCGCGTGCTCACGTCGGCGTCGACCGGCGACGATGCGTTGGCCCCCGCATCGACGCCGACGCCGAGGAAGGCGAGGCCGGCGGCGGCCCGACTGCGGACGACCGACGAGTTCTCGCCCACCCCGCCGGTGAGGACCAGCAGGTCCAACCCGCCGGCGGAGGCGCACATCGAGCCGATGCCCGAGACGAGGCTGTGCACGTAGACGTCCATCGCGAGGCGCGCGGCAGCGTCGCCTCGGTCGACGCGCGCGGCGAGCACGCGCACGTCGCCCGTGCCGGCGAGCGCCGTGAGGCCCGACCGCTCCTCCAGCGCCGTGGCGACCTCGCGCGTCGACAGACCTTCGTGCTCCTGCAGCCACAGCACCAGACCCGGGTCGATGCTCCCCGACCGGGTGGCCATGACCAGACCGTCGAGCGGGGTGAAGCCCATCGTGGTGTCGACGCTGACGCCGCCGACGACCGCGCACAGCGACGCACCCGCGCCGAGGTGGCACGTCACCACGCGCAAGTCACGCAGATCGCGCCCGACGATCCCGGCCGCCCGCCGGGCCGCGTAGGCGTGCGACAGCCCGTGGAAGCCGTAGCGGCGGACTCCCCACCGTCGACGCCACTCCTCGGGCAGTGCGTAGGTCGACGCGGCCGGCGGCATCGTGGCGTGGAAGGCAGTGTCGAAGCAGGCCACGGCAGGCACGTCCGTCAGGTGCCGTGTGACGGCGTCGAGGGCCGCCAACGACTTCGGCTGGTGCAGGGGTGCCAGGTCGGTCAGTGCCTCCAGCCGGTCGCGGACGCCCGCGTCGATGACGACCGCCGACGTGAGGTGCGTACCGCCGTGGACGATGCGATGGCCGACGGCGTCGGGCCGTGGCCAGTCGCCCAGCACATCGGTGAGTGCCTGCTCGTCGAAGCCGCCGGCGTCCGCGGACAGGTCGGCGGCCCGCTCGACGACGTCGTCGCCGTCGAGCAGCCGCAGCTTCAGGCTCGACGACCCGGCGTTGACGACCAGCACCCGCTCGGGCCGCCGCGGTCCGCTCAGGCGCGGCCCGGCCACGTCCAGCCCGAGATCGCAGGATCGTCCTCGCCGTGCTCGCGCGTGTACGCCCGCGCGCGCAGTCGGGCGTCGGCCATCTCCTGTCGCAGGCCGGCGGCTCGGGACCCGAGGCCCGGCACACGGTCGATGACGTCCATCACGAGGTGGAACCGGTCGAGGTCGTTGAGCATGACCATGTCGAAGGGCGTCGTCGTCGTGCCCTCCTCCTTGTACCCGCGCACGTGCAGGTTCGCGTGGTTGGTGCGGCGGTAGGTCAGCCGGTGGATCAGCGACGGGTAGCCGTGGAAGGCGAAGATCACCGGCCGGTCCGGGGTGAAGAGCGCATCGAAGTCCCGGTCGGACAGCCCGTGCGGATGCTCGGACTCCGGCTCCAGGCGCATCAGGTCGACGACGTTGATGAAGCGGATCCTCAGGTCGGGCAGGTGCGTCCGCAGCAGGTCGACCGCGGCCAGTGCCTCCAGTGTCGGGATGTCGCCGCAGCAGGCGATGACGACGTCCGGCTGTCCCTCGTCGTTGCCGGCCCACGACCAGATGCCGAGGCCGCGGGTGCAGTGGGCGATCGCCTCGTCCATCGACAGGTAGGTGAGCGCCGGCTGCTTGCCGGCCACGATGACATTGACGTAGTCGCGGCTGCGCAGGCAGTGATCGGCCACCGACAGCAGGGTGTTGGTGTCCGGTGGGAGGTACACCCGGACGATCTCGGACTTCTTGCTGACGACGTGGTCGAGGAAGCCGGGGTCCTGGTGGGAGAAGCCGTTGTTGTCCTGCCGCCACACGTGGGAGGTCAGCAGGTAGTTGAGCGAGGCGATGGGCGCCCGCCACGGGATCTGACGAGCCGACTTGAGCCACTTGGCGTGCTGGTTGAACATCGAGTCGACGATGTGGATGAAGGCCTCGTAGCAGGTGAACAGCCCGTGACGCCCGGTCAGCAGGTAGCCCTCGAGCCAGCCCTGGCACAGGTGCTCCGACAGCACCTCCATGACGCGGCCGTCGGGCGCCAGGTGGTCGTCGCCGTCGATCGTGATCGCGTCCCACGCCCGGTCGGTCGCGGCGAACACCCCGGAGAGCCGGTTGGATGCCGTCTCGTCGGGGCCCATCAGCCGGAAGCGGTCGGGGTTGCGGGCGATGACCGCGGCGAGGAACACGCCCAGCGCACGCGTCGCCTCGCTCGACGCGGCCCCCGGCCGGTCGACCGTGACGGCGAAGTCGCGGAAGTCCGGCATGACCAGGTCACGCTCGAGCACTCCCCCGTTGGCATGAGGGTTCGCGCTCATCCGCCGGGAGCCGACCGGCGTCAGTGCCTGGAGCTCGGGCACCAGCCGTCCGTCGTCGTCGAACAGCTCGGCGGGGCGGTAGCTCTGCATCCACTGCTCGAGGAGCAGCCGGTGCTCGGGGTTGGTGCGGGTCTCGGCCAGCGGCACCTGGTGCGCCCGCCACGTGCCCTCGACCGGCAGGCCGTCGACGACCTTCGGTCCCGTCCACCCCTTGGGAGTACGCAGGACGATCATCGGCCACCGCGGACGCTCGGTGGCGATGCCGTTGCGGGCCTCCATCTGGATCGCGGCGATCAGGTCGAAGGCACGATCCATCGCCGACGCAAGCTTCTCGTGGACGTCGGCGGGATCGTCGCCCACGACGAACAACGGCTCGTGGCCGTAGCCGCGCAGCAGCTCGGCCAGCTCGTCCCGCGGGATGCGTGCCAGCACCGTCGGGTTGGCGATCTTGTAGCCGTTGAGATGCAGCACCGGGAGCACCGCGCCGTCGGTCACGGGGTTGAGGAACTTGTTGGAGTGCCAGCTCGCCGCCAACGGACCCGTCTCTGCCTCGCCGTCGCCGATCACGCACGCCACGACGAGGTCGGGGTTGTCGAAGGCCGCACCGTAGGCGTGCACGAGCGCGTAGCCGAGCTCGCCACCCTCGTGGATGGATCCCGGCGTCTCGGGGGCGACGTGGCTCGGGATACCGCCGGGGAACGAGAACTGGCGGAACAGGGCTCGCATGCCGTCCTCGTCCTGCGACACCGACGGGTAGACCTCTGAGTAGGTCGCATCGAGGTAGGCGTTGGCCACCAGGCCGGGCCCGCCGTGGCCGGGACCCGTGACGTAGAGGACGTCGACGTCACGGTCGCGGATGACCCGGTTCAGGTGGACGTAGAGCAGGTTGAGCCCCGGCGTGGTCCCCCAGTGGCCGAGCAGACGTGGCTTCACGTGGGCCGGCTGGAGCGGCTCGCGCAGCAGCGGGTTGTCCATCAGGTAGATCTGCCCCACCGACAGGTAGTTCGACGCCCGCCAATAGGCATCCATCAGCTCGCACTCGCGCGCACCGAGCGTCCGGCCCGTGGTCGATGCCGTCTCGGACATGCGGATCTCCTCGCCATGGTCTGGTCTCGTCCACGGCCAGCGTCGCGGCTGGGTGGTCGTCGCAGGAGTGGCGAAGGTCCTCACGGCCCCTGTCCCAGTGCCCTGTCGGGCGACTGATCAGGGCGTGGGGGCCGGGACGATGACGACCGGACAGTCCGCGAGACGGGCGCAGGTCTCGCCGACACCGCCCAGGGCGCTGTGGATCATGCCCTGGGTGCCGTGCCGGCCCACCACCAGCAGCGCGGCGCCGCGGGATGCGTCGAGCAGGCTTTCGGCGGGCTCGCCCTGCACCACGACCGACTCGATGGCCGGCCCACTGATCCGCGACGTGGCCTCGGCGAGGTCGGTCAGCGCCTCCGTCCGGGTGCGCGTGGTCGCCGACGCGTCGGTGCCGTAGACGCCGACGAGCCGCAGGCTGCAGGACAGCTGCGTCGCCATGATCGACGCCCATGAGACGGCTGCCGCGCTGGCGGGAGACGCGTCGACTCCGACGCAGATCACCCGCTCGGGCGTGGGCGACGCCGGTGCCGCCGCGGCGGCCGGGTCGCCGTCGGTCGAGTACGACCAGCCCTCCGGTCCGCAGGCTCGAACGACCTCCCCGTGGTGGTCGACCTCGACCAGCAGGGTCTCGCAGCGCCGCCGCAGCTGGACGAGGAGCGGGTCCGTCGAAGCTGCGACGGGGTCGCTCGGGGTCTCGACGACCAAGAGGTCGACGCCGCGACTCTCGCCGACGAGGACCTCGAGCGGGTCGCCCGTGGCGTCGATCGTCTGGACGGGCAGGCACAGGTCGGCGCGCCCCGTCAGGCCATCCTCCGAGACCCTGACGACGCGCAGGGTCGCCGAGTCCTCGAGCGCCGTCTTGAGCGCATAGACCATCGATCCCGAGCACCGGTCGCCGACGACGCCGACGACGATCGACCTCGTCCTGGATCGCACGTCGCGAGCGGTCTTCATGGTGCCTCTTCCCTCGGTGATCACCGGGCAGAGATCGAAGCGACCTCGCCCTCAGCGCCGAGACTGTCGCGAGGGCCGCCGCTGCGGCACGGCCGAAACGCCCCGACCTCCAGGCCGTTCGTCCCTCGCGTCAGGTGTTGAGCAGCCGCGTGGCGAAGACGGCGGCCTGGGTCCGGCTGACCAGCCCGAGCTTGGCCAGCACGTTCGACATGTAGTTCTTGACCGTCTTCTCGGCCAGGAAGAGCCGCTCACCGATCTGCTTGTTCGTGAGCCCCTCGGCGACGAGCTCGAGGATGCGTCGCTCCTGAGGGCTGAGGCTCTTGAGCTCCTCGGGCTCGTCGGGACCTCCTTCGCGGAGCCTCTCCATGACCTTGGCCGTGACGCTCGGGTCGAGCAGCGAGCCGCCGGCGGCGACGTGCCGGACGCCGCTGAGCAGGTCCTGGCTCGTCACCTGCTTGAGGATGTAGCCCGCGGCGCCGGCCATGATGGACGCGAACAGCGCCTCGTCGTCGTCGAACGAGGTCAGGATGATGGCCTTGACCGACGGTTCCGCCGAGCGGATCTGCCGGCAGACCTCGATACCGCTGCCGTCGGGCAGACGAGCGTCGAGGATCGCCACGTCGGGCCGCAACGCCGGAATGCGGGCGATCGCCGCCGCAGCCGTGCCCGCCTCGCCCACCACCTCGATGTCTCCAGCGCTCTCGAGGAGCTTGCGGAGGCCCATGCGGACCATCTCGTGGTCGTCGAGCAGGAATACGCGAATCGTCACCAGGTCTCCTCGTCAGAACCTCAGGCCGGCACCTCGTGCCAGCATCTCAGTATGGGTGCTGATGGGCCCACGATCAGGGCAGAAGGTCCCACGTTCTGGGCCAAGGGCCCGTCAGACGTCGTAGTCGGGCGGCACGACCGCCACCGGGCAGCTCGCCCGGGCGATCACGGCCTGGGCCAACGAGTCGTGCATCGGCACGGGGAGGTGGTCGCCGTGCGGTCGGCCGAGCACGAGGACGCCGGTCCGCTCGAACGACTCGACCATGGCGACATCGGCGACGCCGCCGACGACCGCCGTGTCGACCAGGACGTGGGGGTAGGTCGCCTGCCAGGACTCGATCAGCCGGCGCATGTCGTGCCACGGGATGCCGTCGTCGTCGAGGCCCTGGACGTGCAGGACGTGCAGGACGTCGTCGTGCCGCGATGCTCGCTCGAAGGCGAATCGCAGGGGGCCGTGGGCTACCGTCCGACTGTCGAGCAGCAGCGTGATGTCCCGCGACGAGCGCTCGACCCACGTGTCGGGCACCACCACGACGGGGCACGACGCCTCATGCGCGAGCGTGCGCGAGACACGGCTGCGAAAGAGTCGCGAGTACCACGGGGTCGCGTCGTCCGGACCGAGCACCAGCAGGCGCGACGTCTCCGACACCCGTGCGAGGACGCCGGGCGCCGCTCCTGCCTCGAGCACCGAGCGAACTGTCAGGTCGGGGTGTCGGGATGCCACGAAGGCGGCCGCGGCAGCGAGCACGGCTCGACCGCTGTCGACGAACGAGGCGTCGATGTCGATGCCGTAGGCCGAGCTGATCGCCCGCGGAGGGCTCGGCGGCACGGTGTACGCGTGCACGAGCTGCAGGTCGCAGCCCGCGAGGCGGGCCTCCTCAACCGCGAACCCCAGCGCGGCCCGGTGCGCGTCGACCACCCCGACCGTGATCGGCCGCCCGAGACCGGCACGGGTCATAGGACCTCCTCGAGGATGGGCGTCCATGATCCCGCGGGCGCGCTGGCACGCTTACGGCCGAAGGGCGGCACTGCGCGGGACGAGAGACCCTAGACCCGCGCGACGCCTGCCGCGACGGTCGGAGCATGGCGATGACCTCTGCTGAGCGCGACCACCTCATCCGAGAAGACGTCGAGGAGGAGCTCGCCTGGGCGCCTCAGGTCACGGACGCCAACGTCGGCGTGTCCGTGGTCGACGGCGTCGTCACCCTCTACGGCGAGGTCGGCACCTCCGACGAACGCGTCGAGGCCATGCGGGCCGCTCTTCGCGTCTCAGGCGTGTCGGTCGTCGCGAACGAGCTCTCGATCCGCGGACGTGAGCACCTGGAGCGCACGGACAGCGACATCGCGGCCGCAGTCAAGCACGTGCTCGACTGGTCGGCCGACCTGCCTGCGGACGGCCTCCAGGTCGAGGTCCACGACCACGTCGTCGTGCTGACGGGGGCGGTGGAGTGGAACTACCAGCGGGCCAGCATCGAGCGTCTCGTCCGCAGCCTGGCGGGCGTCGGGCACCTCGACAACCGCATCACCCTGACGAAGCGTGCCTCGGCCGCCGATACCTCCAGGCTCATCAAGAACGCGCTCGTGCGCCACGCCCTGCTGGACGCCGAGGCGATCTCGGTCGTCGCTGTCGGCTCCGAGGTGACCCTCAGCGGAGTGGTGAGCACGTCGGCGGAGAGGGATGCCGCAGCGCGGGCGGCGTGGTCCTCTCCCCACACGTCGGCGGTGCACGACAAGATCGTCGTCCGTCGGTAGCGCCGGGACCGGGGCGCTGTGGCAGCATCGACCTCACCTCTACCGGAAGCACTCGATGACCCGCGTCTCCTGCCCCCTGCTGAGCTCCAAGATCATCACGGCGGAGTCGGCGTCCGACGTCATCCGACCCGGCGACAACGTCGGCTTCAGCGGGTTCACGGGGGCGGGCTATCCCAAGGCCGTGCCCGAGGCCCTCGCGCGGAAGATGGAGGCCGCGCACGCGCGCGGCGAGGACTTCGCCATCAACCTCTGGACCGGCGCATCGACGGCCCCGGAGGCCGACGGCCGGCTCGCCCGGGCCCACGGGATCTCGTCGAGGCTGCCCTACAACTCCGACCCGACGCTGCGACGCCTCATCAACGCAGGCGAGGTCGCCTACGTCGACGAGCACCTCAGCCACTCGGCGCAGCGCATGTGGTTCGGCTTCTACGGCCGGCTCGACGTCGCCGTCGTCGAGGTCACCGCCGCGCTACCCGACGGCCTGCTCATCCCCAGCACGTCGGTCGGCAACAACAAGACCTGGCTC
Source organism: Aeromicrobium sp. (assembly GCA_040511655.1). Taxonomy (GTDB): domain Bacteria; phylum Actinomycetota; class Actinomycetes; order Propionibacteriales; family Nocardioidaceae; genus Aeromicrobium. The sequence continues at coordinate 17,552 of JBEVGQ010000313.1, forward strand.
GACCAGGCCGACCGGGTGATCCTCGAGGTCAACAGCTGGCAGCCCCGCGAGCTGGAGGGATTCCACGACATCTACTACGGGACCGCCCTGCCGCCGCACCGCCGTCCCATCCAGCTGACCGAGCCGATGGAGCGCATCGGCGAGCCGTACCTGCGCGTCGACCCGGGCAAGGTCGTCGCCGTCGTGGAGACCGACCATCCCGACCGCAACTCGGCGTTCACCGCACCCGACAGCACGTCGGAGGCCATCGCCGCACACGTGCTCGACTTCATCCGGCACGAGGTCGCCGCCGGGCGGATGCCACCTGGACTCCTGCCTCTCCAGTCGGGGGTGGGCAACGTCGCCAATGCGGTGCTCGCCGGGCTCGACGGCAGCGAGTTCACGGGCCTGACAGCCTTCACCGAGGTCATCCAGGACGCCATGCTCGACCTGCTCGACAGCGGCACGCTGGCGTCAGCGTCGGCCACCTCGTTCGGGTTGTCCGACCGTGGAGCCCGGCACTTCATGGACAACATCGACGCGTACAAGGGCAAGATCGTCCTGCGGAGCGAGGAGATCTCCAACCACCCCGAGCTGGTGCGTCGCCTCGGCGTCATCGCGATGAACGGCATGATCGAGGCGGACGTCTACGGCAACGTGAACTCGACCCACGTCATGGGCAGCAGCATCATGAACGGCATCGGCGGCAGCGGCGACTTCACCCGCAACGCCTTCCTCAACTTCTTCCTCAGCCCGTCGACCGCCAAGAACGGCTCGATCTCGACGATCGTGCCGATGGTGAGCCATGTCGACCACACCGAGCACGACGTCCAGGTGATCGTCACCGAGCACGGGCTGGCGGATCTGCGAGGACTGTCGCCCAGGGCCCGATCGGCCGTCGTCATCGACCGCTGCGCCGACCCCCGCTTCCGCGACCGGCTCCGCGACTACTGCGAGCGGGCGTGGGCGGCCCGCCCCGACCAGCGGCACACCCCGCACCTGCTGTCCGAGTCGCTCAGCTGGCACCAGCGCTACCTCGACACCGGCTCGATGTGACGCCCGCGATGGACCTTGGTCCTCGCGACTGGGGCTCATCGACCATGGGGACGGCGGCGTCCGCCCCCGAGAGTGGTCGTGCAGGTCCGCCTCCGACGGACCCCACGACCGCGGGAGCCTGGCCATGGAAGCGCTCGACATCGCACGGTGGCAGTTCGGCATCACGACCGTGTACCACTTCTTCTTCGTCCCGGTCACGATCGGCTTGTCGTTCCTCGTCGCGGGGATGCAGACCGCCTGGTACCGCACCCAGAAGGACAAGTACCTCCGGCTGACGAAGTTCTTCGGCAAGCTGTTCTTGATCAACTTCGCGCTCGGCGTGGCCACCGGCATCGTCCAGGAGTTCCAGTTCGGCATGAACTGGAGCGACTACTCGCGCTTCGTCGGCGACATCTTCGGTGCCCCGCTCGCGATCGAGGGCCTGCTGGCGTTCTTCCTCGAGTCGACGTTCCTCGGCCTGTGGATCTTCGGCTGGGACAGACTCAGCCCCCGAGTGCACCTCGCCACGATCTGGGTCGCCGCCACCGGGACACTGCTGTCGGCCTACTTCATCCTCGCCGCGAACTCGTTCATGCAGCATCCCGTCGGGTTCAGGTTCAACCCCGAGAAGGGGCGGGCCGAGCTGACCGACTTCGGCGCCGTGCTAACCAACAAGCTCCTGCTCGCCACGTTCCCGCACCAGATCTTCGCGTGCTTCATGGTCGGTGGTGCGTTCGTCGCCGGTATCGCGATGTGGTGGCTCGTGCGCCACCCCGGCCGCGACACCGACGCCTTCCGGACGGCCCTGCGCCTCGGCGCGGTGACGTTGCTGGTCGCGGGGCTGGGCACGGTGATCTCCGGCGACACGCAGGGCAAGGTCATGACCGAGGTGCAGCCGATGAAGATGGCCGCCGCTGAGGGGCTCTACACGACCCAGGAACCGGCACCGTTCTCGCTGTTCACCCTGGGCACCCTCGACGGGTCGAAGGAGGTCTTCTCCCTCGACGTGCCCGGCCTGCTCTCCTACCTCGGCACCGGCGACTTCGACGGCCGGGTGCAGGGCATCGACCCCCTCCAGAGGCAGTACGAGCAGCAGTACGGCCCCGGCGACTACTCCCCGAACATCCCGATCAGCTACTGGTCGTTCCGCATCATGATCACGCTCGGCGGGCTCGCGATGGCGGCCGGCGCCTGGATGCTGTGGGCCACGCGCCGCGGACGCGCGCCCGGCGGCGTCTGGATGCTGCGGACGGCGATCGTGCTCCCGTTCCTGCCCCTGCTGGCGAACTCCTTCGGGTGGCTCTTCACCGAGATGGGCCGTCAGCCGTGGATCGTGTTCGGCCTCATGCCGACGTCGGCGGGCGTCTCGCCCGGCACCACGACCGCCGAGGTGCTCATCACGCTGATCGGCTTCACCGCGGTCTACGGCGCCCTCGCCGTCGTCGAGGTCAAGCTGCTGCTGACCTACATCGGCCGCGGCCTGCCCGACCTGCCCGACCCCACGCGGCCCCCCGACGACGTCGACGCGCCCCTCGCGTTCGCCTACTGACCCGGACCGAGAGAGAAGACAGAGCCCATGGAACTGACCACCTTCTGGTTCATCCTCATCGCCGTCCTCTGGGTCGGCTACCTCGTGCTCGAAGGATTCGACTTCGGCGTCGGGATGCTGGTCGGGGCCCTCGCCAAGGACGAGCGCGAGCGCCGCGTGCTCATCAACACCGTCGGACCCGTCTGGGACGGCAACGAGGTGTGGCTGCTGGTCGCCGGAGGGGCGACGTTCGCCGCCTTCCCGGAGTGGTACGCCACGCTGTTCAGCGGCTTCTACATCCCGCTGTTCGCGATCCTGGTCGCGCTGATCGTGCGCGGCGTCGCCTTCGAGTACCGCGGCAAGCGCGACGATGCCCAGTGGCGGCGCAACTGGGACATCGCGATCGTCGCCGGCTCCGCCCTGCCTGCCCTCCTGTGGGGCGTCGCCCTGGCCAACATCGTCCACGGGGTGCCGATCGATCGCGACCGCGAGTACGCCGGCTCGCTGCTCGACCTGCTCGGCCCGTACGCGCTGCTCGGCGGGGTCGTGACCCTGTCGGTGTTCTTCGTCCACGGCTGCGTGTTCGTCTCGCTCAAGACCGTCGGCGGCATCCGCCACCGCGCCTCCGCCCTCGCCCTGCGGGTCGGCGTCGTGGCCGCCGTTCCAGCCGTCGGCTTCATCGTGGCGACCGGCGTCGACCAGGGCAAGCTGTCGGTCTGGCTCATCGGTGTGCTCGCGGCGGGGGCCTACGTGACGGCTCTCGTCCTCGTCGTGGTCGAGCGGGAGCTGCTCGCCTTCGTCGCGACCAGCGCCTCGATCGCCCTGGTCGCGATCATGCTGTTCACGGGCCTGTTCCCCGACGTGATGCCGTCCTCCCTCGACGCCGCCTGGAACCTCACGACCACCAACGCGTCGTCGACCCACTACACGTTGGTCATCATGTCGTGGGTCGCGGTGTGCTTCACCCCGATCGTCCTGATCTACCAGAGCTGGTCGTACTGGGTGTTTCGCAAGCGCATCGGCACGCACCACATCCCCGAGGAGGTGCTGGCGCGGTGAGACCGCTGGACCCCCGCCTGGTCCGACGCTCTCGCGGTGTCCGCACCCTGCTGGTGGCCAGCACGGTCCTCGGCGTGGTCATCTCCGGCACCGTGATCGCGCAGGCCGTCGCGATCGCCACGTTGGTCGCGCACCTGTTCGCCGGCGCCCCGCTCACGCCGGCCGCGGGGGCGGTCGCCACGTGCTTCGGGGTCCGCGCCGCCGCGCAGTGGGCTCACGCGACGGTCTCGGAACGGGCCGCCAGCGACGTCAAGGCCGAGCTGCGGCACGACCTCGCCGACGACCTTCTCGACCCACGACGGCTGGGCCCCGCACCCGACCCGGCCACTGTCACGGCGGTCATGGGTCCCGGGTTCGACGCCTTCGACGGGTACGTCTCGCGCTTCCTCCCCCAGCTGGTGCTCACGTGCCTGGTGCCGCCTGCCGTCATCGTGGCGATGGGCGTGGTCGACCCGCTCTCGGCCGTCATCGTCGCCGTCACCCTGCCGCTCAGCATCGTGTTCATGGTGCTGATCGGGCTGATGACGCGCGACCGCCTCAGCCGGCGGTGGGACTCGCTGCAGCGGCTCGGCGTGCACTTCGCCCAGGTGCTGGACGGACTCATCGTCCTGAAGCTGTTCGGGCGTCGGCAGGACCGCAGCATCCGCGACGTCGGCCTGCGCCACCGCGACGAGACCATGCGGTCGCTGCGGCTCGCCTTCTTGTCGTCCCTGGTGCTCGAGCTCGTCGCGACCCTGTCGGTCGCCCTGGTCGCGGTCAGCGTCGGTCTGCGCGTCGTGGACGACAGCTTGGGGTTGCGCACCGCCCTGATCGTGCTGCTGCTCGCCCCGGAGGCCTACCTGCCGGTGCGTCAGCTCGGCATGATGTTCCACGACAGCACGGAGGGCGGCGAAGCCGTCGAGCAGGCACTCGAGCTGCTCGAGCACGACCGGCACACGGGCCACCTCGAAGCACCCGATCTGTCGACGTCCGACATCCACCTCGACGACGTGACGGTCCAGCACGGCGACCGCAGCGCCATCTCCCTGCACGTGGCGAACGAGGTCGTGCGGCCAGGTGACTTCGTCGCCCTCGTCGGGCCCAGCGGCTCCGGCAAGTCCACCCTCATCGACCTGCTGCTGTCGTTCGTCGTGCCGACCTCGGGCAGGGTGACCGTTGCCGGGACAGATCTGCGCTCGATCGACCCTGTCAGCTGGCGTCGTCAGGTCGCGTGGGTGCCGCAGGTGCCCGGGCTGGTCGCGGGCACCGTCGCCGACAACGTCCAGCTGGCCTGCGCCGAGGCGTGCGACGCCGACGTCCGCCAGGCGCTCGACGACGTGGGTGCCGGCGACCTGCCGCTGGACCGCGTGGTGGAGGAGTCCGGTCAGAACATGTCTGCCGGCGAGCGGCGCCGCATCGCCGTCGCCCGGGCACTGCTGCGCGTGCGCCTCGGCGGAGCTCGTCTGGTGCTGCTCGACGAGCCCACCGCAGGCCTGGACGGACAGCGCGAGTCGGCCGTGCTGCACGCAGTGGCGGCACTCGACGCCACGGTCGTGCTCGTCGCGCACCGCCCTGAGGCGGTCAGCGCCGCTGCGCGTGTGATCACCGTGTCGGCACCGGTCGCGGTGCTCGCATGAACCGCCGCCTGGTGCTGGGCATCGTCCTGGGCACCACGTCGCAGCTGTGCGGCGTCGGTCTGCTGCTGACCTCGGCGTGGCTGATCGTGCGCGCCGCCGAGCACCCGCCGGTCCTCTACCTGATGGTCGCCATCGTGTCGGTCCGCTTCTTCGGCGTCGGGCGTGCGGTGTTCCGCTACGGGGAGCGGCTGCAGACGCACCACGTCGCGCTCACCCGCATGATCGACGACCGCGTCAGCGCCTATCGCCACCTCGACCGGGCCGCACCCGCCGGTCTGCCCCGGCAGCGCCGCGGCGACATCATCAACCGTGTCGTGTCCGACGTCACCGTCGCCCAGGACGCACTGCTGCGCATCAGGCTGCCGTGGATCTACGCGCTCACCAGCTCGACCGCAGTGATCGTCCTGCTCGCCTGGGTCTCACCGGCTGCCGGCTTGATCGTCACCGGCCACGTCGCGCTGTGCCTTGCCGCGGCACGCTGGGGAGTGGCGCGCGCAGTCCGGGCCGATGCCGGCGACGCAGCCTCGGCACGCAGTGCGATGTCCGCCGAGAGCGCCGCCCTCGCCTTCACGTCGAGGGACCTGGTCGCGTGTGGCGCCACGGACACGTTCACCCGGCTGACGCACGCGGCGATCGCCACCCAGCAACGGTCCCAGCGGCGCACCGGCTGGGCGGCAGGTGCGGGTGGGGCGCTCGTGGTGCTCTTCACCGGTGCGGCCACGGCGCTGATCGCCCTCACGGCTGGACAGCCCCACCCCGTCATGGCCGGCGTCCTCCTGCTGTCGCCCGTCGCGCTGCTGGAGGGGCTGCTCGCGGTCGTCGAGGCCGAGCGTCTGCGTCCCGCCGTCCGCGTGGCGCGCGCCCGGTTGGACCAGCTGGCCGGCCTGCGCAGCCCCGTCGTCGCGCCGCTCGACCCCGTCGGCGTGCCCTCGGGCGACGACCTGGTCCTGACCGGCGTCGTCGCCGGCTGGACCACCGAGCTCACCGAACCGGTGACGACGACGCTGCGCCGAGGCCGTGTCATCGGCCTGACCGGGCCCAGCGGGGTCGGCAAGTCGACCTTGGCGATGACCCTGGTCAAGCTCATCCCGCCCCGAGCAGGCACCCTTGCCCTGGGCGGCGTCGACCTCCGCCAGCTCGACGGAGAAGCTGTGCGGAGCATCGTCGGGCTCTGCGGGCAGGACGACGTCCTCTTCGACACGACGATCCGAGAGAACCTGCGCGTGGCGTCACCCCACGCGGACGACGAGGCGATGAAGGCGGCACTCGCGCGCGTCGGGCTCGGCCCGCTCCTGCGCCGCATGCCCGCCGGGCTCGACACCTCCGTCGGCACGCACGGCACTGCGCTGAGCGGCGGCGAGCGGCAGCGGCTGGTCATGGCGCGCCTGCTGATGGCGGACCGACGGGTCCTGCTGTTCGACGAACCGACGGAGCATCTCGACCACGAGGCGGCCGAGCTGCTGCTCGCCGACATCCTGGCCCTGCGGCACGACCACGCGATCGTCCTGATCTCGCACTCCCCCGACGTCCTCGCCGCCTGCGACCACGTGGTCGTCCTGGAGCGTCCGGTCGCACCGCTCGCGATCGGCGTGCGCGATCGTGCGCTCAGCACCACCTAGATCCCCCACAGGAAGGTCCGCCATGACCGATGCACGCTCTTCTCACCAGGGCACGATCGTCGAGCTGACGCCGGACGAGTGCCTCGACCTGCTGTCCACGACCACCGTGGGACGCATCGCATTCGTCGGCCCCGAGGGGCAGGAGCTGGTGCCCGTGAACTTCGCACTCATCGACGGAGTCGTCTACTTCCGCACGCTCCCGGACGGATTCCTCTCGCAGCTGGCCCGCGGGCACGTCGAGGTCGCCTTCGGCGTCGACCACCACGACGACACGTACCAGCGGGGCTGGAACGTCACCGTCAAGGGACCGGCATCACAGGTCGAGGACCGCGCCACCATCAACCTCGTGCTCGGGCACAGCCGGCTTCGGCCGTGGGCGGGTGGCGTACGTCCCATGGTCATCCGCGTCGAGATCCGCTCCGTGACGGGTCGACGGGTCCGCGGTCACTGACGCTTCAGCTCTCCGGCGATGTGGTCGGCCCAGGCGTCGACCTCGTCCCACCGGCGATGGTCGCCCGGCAGGGCGTGGACGGCCTTGACGACGATGCGCTCGATGAACGAGAGCTGAGCGCTGTCGAGCCTGCCGCCGAACACCATGTGCTCGTCGGCCTCGCCCAGGTCGGCCATGGCATCGGCCGAGATGATCTGCTCGTTCTCGCTCTCGATCTCAGAGACGGGCCCCGTGCTGAAGAGCCACAGGTGCTGCGGCGGTTCGTCGCGCAGGTGGTCGAGGGCGTGCGCGGCAGCGTGCATCCAGTGCCCGTAGTAGACGGCGCTTCCGAGGATCACGGCGTCCGCGCCGTCGAGCACGCGGAGGTCCACCAGCTCGACGCGCGCCACCGACCAGCGGTCGGGCAGGAGTCGAGACAGGTCCTCGGCGATGCGGTCGGCGATCTCGTCGGTCGATCCGTGACGGCTCGCGGCCGCGACGACGACCGACCGCACGGCGACCGGATGAGCGGTGGCCACGTCACGCGCCCCGGTAGTCCATGGGCACGACCGCGACGGGGCACTGTGCGTCGGCCAGCACCTTCATGGCCAGAGGCCGCGACAGCGACAGGGGGATGCCGTGGTGGCGAGGTCGACCGACGACGACGAGCTCGGCGCTCTGCGTCGCCCGGACCAGCGCGGGGGTCGTGAGATCGACCGGGAATCCCGAGAGCACCGCCACGTCGGGGTAGTCGGCGCGCCAGGCGGCCAGCGCCTCCACGAGGGTCGCCCGGGTCTCCTCGGCGTCCGAGGCCAGCGTGCCCGGGGGCATGGAGAGCAGGACGTGCAGCAGGCACCCACGGGCGTCGGCCTCCTCGAACGCCAGCGTCAGGGGGCCGGAGGTCGATGCGTCGGCGTCGAGCGCGACCACGACCTCGCCGTCGGGTCCCGAGGGGAACTCCAGCTCCGGCACGACGATCACCGGGCAGGGGGCGTGGGTGGCCAGGTATCCGGCGATCCTGGTGCGCATCAGGCGCTCCACCCACGGGACGTCGTCGGCCCCGACGATCATGATCCGCGCGTGCTCCGCCTCCGACCGGAGCGCATCGAGCGGCGCCTGCTCCGTCAGGACGTACGTGACGTCCAGGGACGGTGCGAGTCCCTCGATCAGGTGGCGGGCACCGTCGAGGACGGCTTGCCCGGCGATGCGCAGCTCGTCGAGCATCGCCGCGCCGGCCCCCAGGTAGAACTCGGCCGACTGCGCCGCCAAGGCCGTGGCGTGCACGACACGCAAGGGAGATCCGAACGACCGTGCCTCGTCGACTGCCACGCGCAGGGCGCTGGGCTGCTTGTCGACGATCGCGACGACGACGGGCGGGTGGGTAGTGCTCATGGCTGCTCCTGAGGAAGATGTGCTTCCACCCTGCGCCTGCCGGGCGCTCGGGATCATGGCCCACCGACCACGATCACGTGGACGAAGGTCCTTGCTTCCGTCCAGTCATCCGTCGGCAACCGGGGTGGCGACGACCACCTCGAACCATCGAGTGGCGCCGTCGATCGGCCCCGACCCGAAGCGATGCACCAGAGCACGCTCGGCGATCCCGGTCGCCTCGGCGAGACTCATGACCCCCTGGCCCTCGATCACGGTGCGCAGCGGCGTGCCCTGGCAGAAGGCGATGGCAGCCTGGACCGCAGAGGTCCGGCTCCTCCCGACCTTCGCCGTGACGGTGGCCCCCGGCAGGCCGGCCTCGTGCAGGTCCCCGACGATGCGGTCCGTCTGCCAGTAGCCGTGCGGCACCCGCCCCATGAACTCCAGCGGATCCGACGGAGCAACCGCGAGCAACGCGGACTGGATCACGTGCGCGACCTCGTTGTTCTCGATCCTGTCCCACGTGCTGAAGACGTAGGTGCCGCCCGGTCGCAGGACGCGGGACGCCTCGAGGTGGCCCCGCCCGCGGTCGGGGAAGAACATGACGCCGAACTGACAGGCGACGACGTCGAACGTGTCGTCGTCGAAGGGCAGGTCGAGGGCGTCGGCGCGACGCCATGCCACGCCCGCCACGTCGCCGGTGTCCGCCGCGGCCACGTCGATCATCGGTTGGTTGAGGTCGGTCGCGGTGATGCTCGCCGACGGACAGGAGCTGTGCAGTGCCCGGGTGAGCGCACCGGTGCCGGCTGCGGTCTCCAGGACGGTCTGCGGACTCAGCCCGGCTACCAGGCGCGCCAGACTCAGCGCGGGCTCGCGGAAGATCATCGGCACGAGCAGACGCTCGTACAGGTCAGGCACCGCTCCGTAGAAGTGCGCATCCCGGTCCACGCCGCCCTGCTCGGTCATCTCGGCACGGTACCGATCGCGCCGACATCCTCCTAGGCACCAAAGCCTCTTGCGCCGACAGACGTGCCGTGGGTCCGTCCTTCCGAGGTCTTTGGACCCCGGCGCCGCACGGGTGGGCGGCGGGACGATGTCGTCGTGAGCGCGCGTGACGAATGGGCCGATGCGCTGCGCCACGTCCCACCCGAGGGCCTCGAGGCGTTCCTGACCGAGCGGTCGGGGCTGCCCGGGCACCGCGCCAACCTGGAGCTGGCCGACGCCTTCGCCACCGTCGCGGACCAGTCGATGATCCTGAGGTTCGCGAACCTCGACGACGAGTACCTGCGGTTCTGCGGCACCGAGGCACTCGGTGTGCTGCTCACTGAGGGCGGCATGGACGACGGCGTGGTTGGGCTGGCGAGACGTCGTGCGAGCGACGACCTCTGGCGGGTGCGCGAGGGTGCCGCGCGAGCCCTGCAGCTCGTCGGGGACACCAGACCCGACCGGTTCCGGTCGATCGTCGACCGGTGGACGACCGACGAGGACTCCTACGTCCGGCGTGCTGCCCTCGCCGCCGTCTGCGAGCCGCGTCTGCTGACCGATGCCGCGACGCGAGCCACCGCCTTGCGCGCCTGCTCGACCTCGACGGACTGGATCGCCTCGCTGCCCGCCGACCGCCGCTCGGACCCGGCCGTCCGAAACCTCCGACAGGCCCTCGGCTACTGCTGGAGCGTGGTCGTCGCCGCAGACCCCGCGACGTGCCTGCCGATCTTCGATGCCGTGCGCGCGGCGGACGACCCCGACGTCCGATGGATCGTGAGGTCGAACCTCACGAAGGCGCGCCTGCGGCGAGCGCTGGACCGCGCTCGACCAGCACGCGGCACGCCGAGTGGTGCACGACCTGGTCGCTGACCGAGCCGAGCATCAGCCCGACGAAGCCCCCGTGCCCGCGGCTGGCCACGACGATCATCTCGACGTGGTGCGAGGCCTCGACGAGCTTCTCGGCCGCGTTGCCGTGGACCACCGAGGCGGTGATCGCGACCTGAGGGTTGTCGTGGCGCACCGCGGCGACGTCTCGGTCGAGCGAGGTCAGTACCGCCTCCTCGAAGTCCTCGTACGACGGCACGTGATCGGGCTCCAGGAAGGCAAGGGCCGGCGCCGTCGCGAGCGTCCATGCCCGGACCACCTCGATGCGGTCGCCGAAGGCCGGAGAGCACCGGACGGCGGCCTGCAGGGCCCCATCGGCAGCGGGCGAGCCGTCGTGTGCCACCAGGATGCCGCCACGTGCCGTGATCGTGCTGTTGATGGTCATGCTGGGAGGCTAACGAGGGCGCGGCCGACGACAGGAGTGGCGAAGGTCCCCAGCCTCCGGGCCGTGCGGCCCACCCTCCAGCACTATCGCCGCTCGACCAGCATCTTCCTCATCGTGCCGATCTCCGCGGTCTGGGACGTCTCGATCGAGGCGGCCAGGTCGACCTCGGCCGCGAACGTCCCGTCCGTCATCTCGGCCCGCGCCATCTCGACCGCGTCCTGGTGATGATCGATCATCATCGTCAGGAACATGCGGTCGAAGCGCGCACCGCTCCGGCTGTGCAGCCGGGCGAGGCCACTCTCGTCCATCATGTCGTCCGCGGACGGGCGCCCGCCCATCATCGGACCGCCCATCGCCGTGCGCGTCGGCACCGCCACGCCCCACACGTGCAGCCACCCCGCCATCGCCACGATCTCCGGCGCTTGGGCTGCCGAGATCGAGCGCGCCAGCGAGCGGACCCTCCCGTCGTCCGACCGGCGCAGCGCCATGTCGGCCATGACGATCGCCTGCCGGTGATGCGGGATCATCTGGGTGGCGAAGGCCTCGTCCGCCGCGGAGTGCTGCCCCGCCGTGGTCACGGTCGACGCCGGCACCCCCACGACCGTCCTGGAGCACGCACCGGCCCACGCTGGCGTCAGCGACAAAGCCAGGACGGCGAGCAGTCGTCGAGTCCTCATGGAGCACCTCCGACGGTGATGAGCAGGAACGGGACGTCCCTGCCATCCTCGAACCCGCGGACGTCTCCCCGCAGGGCACAGCGACCGTGGTGGCCAGGACCAACGGCCGTGGGCACCGTCGATGCGTCCACCGACGATGAGGCTGCGGACTCGATCGGCCATGGTCGGGACTGCACCGTGAGGAGGAGCCATGACGCCCATGCGGACGGACCCCGTCGACCAGCTCGACAGCGCCACGAGCGAGCCGCGCCTGGTGAGGGTCCCCCCGATGTCGTTCCTGTCGTCCGAGGGCCGAGGCGATCCGTCCGGCCCTGACTTCACCGTCGCGGTGCGGGCGCTCTTCTCCGTGGCGTACGCGATGAAGGTCGCGGTCAAGCGCGCCTACGCGCAAGACATCGCCGTGCCGCGTCTCGAGAGCCAGTGGTGGGCCGACGACATGTCCACCTTCACGGCCGCGCGCAGGTCGCAGTGGCGCTGGACCGCCATGGTCCGTCAGCCGGACCTCGTCACGGCCGATCTGGCGCGGTCGGTGATCGCCGCGGTGCAGTCCAAGAGGCCGGACCTCCAGGTCGGTGACCTGCGCATGGTCCGGCTCGACGAGGGACCGGCGGCGCAGGTCATGCACATCGGTCCG
>JBEVGQ010000314.1:0-4077 GCA_040511655.1 Aeromicrobium sp.
ACCTCTCTCAGCAAGGAGCACCATGACCATCACCTCTCAGTGGCGCCGTAGCCTCGGCGTCGTCGCGACGGCCGCCGCCTTCGCCCTCGTCCCCGCCGCAGCGCACGCCGCCACGATCGTCAGCTTCGAGTACGACGCCAGCGGCACGACCCACATCGCCAAGACGAACTCCGACATCGCGCTCGGCCCGACGACCCTGCGCACCGACCTCGACATCGACACCTTCGACTTCACCGGCTCGCTGCCGCTGCCCGGCACGACCACCGAGTTCAAGGCGATCGGCCTCGTGCCGGTCAAGGCGAAGGTCGACTTCATCGAGGCGGCACCGATCCAGGGGCACATCGCGCTCAACGAGGACCGTGCCGAGGTCACCTCGACGGCCAAGTACTACGTCAAGCTGTCGAACATCAAGATCGCCGGCTTCCCGACGTTCACCGGCAACAAGTGCAAGACCAAGGTGCCCGTCTCCATCCCGGCCAACACCCGGCCGAACGAAGGCTTCGACCTCGAGCTGGGTGGCCGGCTCGTCGGCACCTACTCGATCGGCAACTTCGAGAACTGCGGTCTGAACACCGGACTCATCAACCTGCTCGTGCCCGGATCGGGCAACACGCTCGACCTGCAGGTCAGCAACGGCATCCAGGTGAGCTGAGCACGCTCACCATGCCCCCCAGCTCGCTGACGGGCGGGATCACCCTCCCCCCGACCCCGCCCGTCAGCGATTCACCTCCGTCGTCCGCGACCCCTTCCCCCCGACCCGAGGACAGGTACGATGCGCTCACACATCACCAGCCTTGAGGGGGGCGCATGGGGGATGAGGGAGCGTGGCTCCGGTCACTCGTCAGCGACGTGACGGACCGGACTCCACCGGACCGGCCCATGTCGGTCCAAGAGCACGCGCGAGCGCTGAGGCCCCTGGTCTCGGCGTTCGCCTCTGAGGTCGCCGACCGCATCCAGACCGACGTCCCCGCCTACGCCGGCGAACCCGACGGCCGACGTCGCGACATCATCGCCCACGCCGTCGAGCAGGCCACGCACCGGTTCCTCGACACGATCGACGGCCTGCCGCACCGCGACCGAGGCGTCGACGAGATGTTCCAGGCCATGGGACGCGCCGAGGCGTCCGACTCCGGCGACCTCGCGGCGATGCGCGCCGCCCTGCGGCTGGCCGCGACGGTCACCTGGGACAACCTGCGGCGCGCCAACCCCGAGCAGCCCCTGACGGACGAGGTCCGCGGGCAGCTCGCCGACGGGCTGTTCGGCTACATCGACCACCTGGTCGAGCAGTCCGAGAAGGGCTTCGAGGCCGGCCGACGAGCCATCCAGAACGACCGCGGACAGGCGAGGGCGCGTCTCGCCGACAAGCTGCTGACGGGGCGCTACCGCGGACAGCTCGACGCCGTCGACCCGCAGGTGTGGACCGCGCCCGAGTGGGTCGTGGTGATCGTGTCCGAGCCCGACCAGCAGCGCACCATCGACGTCGCGGCGCTGGCCCTCAACCACCTCGTGGTGCGGCACGACCAGCGCGTCGTGGTCATCGTCGACGCCGCACACTCCCCCGACGTCACCGCCGTCTTCGAGGCCGCCGGCACGCGCGCCGCGGTGAGCTGGCCGGTCGGACCGCGACTCATCCCGTCGGCCTACCGGTGGGCGCGGCGCGCGCTCGACCTCGTCCGCCGCGGCGTCATCCCCGAGCAGCCGCTCGTCGAGTGCCGCGACCACCGCACCCAGATCTGGCTGCACTCCGAGCCGGCCCTGCGCCAGCGGATGTGCCAGGACATGCTCAAGCCGCTGTTGGCCGAGACGCCCAACTCGCGCGAGATCTTGTCCCAGACGCTGCTCGTGTGGCTCGAGACCCGCGACAGCGCACCGGCCATCGCCGCCCACCTGGGCGTGCACGCGCAGACCGTTCGCTATCGCTGGAAGCGCATCAACGAGCTGTTCGGCGACGATCTGCACGACCCCGAGTTCATCGTGCAGATCACGATGCTGCTCAAGGCCAGCGTGCCGCTGTGGCAGGCCGGCGACCAGAGCGACTTCGAACGGTTCCGTGAGGAGGAGAGCGCCTGATGGATCGTTCGACCCGCCGACCGCCGTGGTGGCTGGTCGGGCCCGACCTGCTGGTCGGTCTGACCCTCGTCGTGTCGATCGCCTGGGCCGTGGCGTCGCTGGCCGACGGACGCTCGGCGGTCGAGGCCGTGCCCGCCGCGACGACGGTCGTGCTCGCGATCACCGCCGCGCTCGTCCGCTCCCGCAGCGGGCTGCCACCTCGCACACCGGTGCTGCCGACCTGGTTCGTCCCCGTCGTGCTGCTGGGGGCGGCCGGCGCCGCCCTCGGGTGGGGTGTCGCCGACAGCCCCGTCAACGGCGCGGGAGTGGGAGTCGCAGCCCTCGTAGCAGCCGGACCGGTGGCAGCGATGCTCGCCGTGCCGCTCGCCTTCCGCACCGGGACGTCCCGGGCTGCGCAGTCGGGCGTGCACGTCGCCGACCTCACCACCCTCGAGGCCACGACGGCCGTCGACACCCTGGTGCTGGCCAAGGACGGCACGGTCACGACGGGCGATCTCACCGTCGTCTCGGTCGACCCCGTCGAGCCCGACCACGACCGCAATCTTCGGTGGTTCGCCGGCGCTCTCGCCAAGGCGTCCGACCAGCGGGTCGAGCGGGCCGTGGCGACGCTGTCTGCTCGCGGACGGCTGACCGACGTCGAGGTCGTCGACGGCCTGGGCGTCCGCGGCTCGGTCGACCGTCATCCTGTGCGCGTCGGTGCGCCGCAGTGGATCGGCTTCGAGGCCGAGCCGACGATCTGGACGACGGTCGGCGTCGAGGTCGACGGCCGCCGGCTCGGCAGCATCACGGTCGCCGACGACGTCCGGCCAGACCTCGTCCGCGACGTCGGACGTCTGCGCGCCCTCGGGCTCGACCTCGTGCTGGTCTCGGCCGACAGCGAGGAGCGCACGCAGCACGTGGCCCAGCTGGCCGGCATCGAGACGGTCCACGTCACCGACGACGCCGCCGCGGTCGTGCGCGAGCTCACGCACGCCGGGCGCCAGGTGGCGACGGCCGGCCTGGCCCCGGACGGCGGCGAGGTGCTGGCGCTGACCACGACCGCCGGTGACCGGCCGACCATCGTCGTCGACGACTGCTCCCCCGCTCGCATCGCCGACGCGCTCTCGCTGGGGCGCGGCACGGTCGGGCGCATCCGGCGCGCACGCACGATCACCGCAGGCCTGGGGATAGCGGGCCTCGCGGTCGCGGCCACGGGCCTGGGCGGACCCGTGGTCGCCGCCGCCGTGGGCGCATGCGTCGTGATCGCAGCAGTGCTGGTGGCCACCAGCGCCTGAGCGCCTGAGCCCGAGACGTCAGACCAGCAGCTCGGCGATCTGGATCGTGTTGAGCGCAGCGCCCTTGCGCAGGTTGTCGCCGCTGACGAACAGCACGAGGCCCCGGTTGCCGTCGATCGACTGGTCCTGACGGATGCGTCCGACGAGGCTAGGGTCGGTGCCGGCCGCCTGCAGCGGCGTGGGCACGTCGACCAGCCGGACGCCCGCGGCCGTGCCGAGGATCTCGGTGGCACGCTCAGGCGTGATCTCGGACGAGAACTCGGCGTTGATCGACAGCGAGTGGCCCGTGAACACCGGCACGCGCACGCACGTGCCCGCGACCCGCAGGTCGGGGATGTGCAGGATCTTGCGGCTCTCGTTGCGCAGCTTCTGCTCCTCGTCGGTCTCGAACGAGCCGTCGTCGACGACCGAGCCGGCCATCGGCAGGACGTTGAAGGCGATCGAGTCGACGTAGACCTGCGGGGCCGGGAACGCGACGGCCGAGCCGTCGTAGGCCAGCTCGTCGGCCTTCTCGACGACGGCCTGCGCCTGACCGTGCAGCTCGCGGACGCCGGCGATCCCCGAGCCCGAGACGGCCTGGTAGCTGCTGACCACGAGCCGGACGAGCCCGGCCTCGTCGTGCAGGGGCTTCAGCACGGGCATCGCGGCCATCGTGGTGCAGTTGGGGTTGGCGATGATGCGCCGGTGCGCGAGCTCGATGTCCTCGGGGTTGACCTCGCTGACGATCAGCGGG
>JBEVGQ010000315.1:0-6727 GCA_040511655.1 Aeromicrobium sp.
CTCGTTCCGGCGCACTGCTCTCGGCTCACGTATGGCGCCGGTCTGGTCACAGCTCGCATTGCATCGTCCCGCGGAGTTCAACCGCTCGCACATCCCGGCGTTCATGGCCGAGGAAGAGACACACCCATTCGTCTGCGTCTACCCCTTCGTGCGGTCATATGAGTGGTACCTGCTGCCGGACGACGCTGGGCCGGTCGCTGAAGCCGTTCTGGTCGAACGTCGCGTTGCACCGGCCGGCCGAGTTCAACAAGGGCCACGTGCCGGCGTTCATGTCCGGCGAGGACCCGAAGAACTACCTGTGCCTCTACCCGTTCGTGCGCTCGTACGACTGGTATCTCCTGCCCGATCAGGAGCGTCGCGACATCCTCAAGGAGCACGGCATGGCAGCGCGGGACTACCCCGACGTACGCGCCAACACCGTTGCATCGTTCGCGCTCGGCGACTACGAGTGGATCCTGGCGTTCGAAGCCGATGAGCTGCACCGCATCGTCGACCTGATGCGCGAGCTGCGCGCGACCGAGGCGCGACGTCACGTCCGCGAGGAGATCCCGTTCTACACCGGACGGTCGCTCAGCGTCGGCGAGCTCGCCGAGCTCTGGCCGTAAGAACACGCTGGGCCTGACGTTCTGACGAACACGCCGACGGCGTGTCTGCAGAAACGTCAGGCTCAGCGTGGACGGTCAGTCGGCTTCGAGCTTGAGGGCCACGCCGTTGATGCAGTAGCGCTGGTCGGTGGGGGTGCCGAAGCCTTCGCCCTCGAACACGTGGCCGAGGTGCGATCCGCAGGTCGCGCAGCGCACCTCGGTGCGCACGCCGCCGAACATCGAGCGGTCCTCGATGTACTCGACCCGGTCCTCGGCGAGAGGGGCGTAGAACGCCGGCCAGCCGCAGTGCGCGTCGAACTTGGTCTCGCTGCGGAACAGCTCGGCCCCGCAGGCGCGGCAGGCGTAGACGCCGACCGTGGGGTCGGTCTCGTACGACGAGCTGAAGGGACGTTCGGTGCCTGCCTTGCGCAGCACCTGATACTCGGCCGGGCTCAGCTCGGCCTTCCACTCGGCATCGGTCTTGTCGACGTCGTACGTCTTCTCGCTCGGCTTGCTCATGTATCAAGCCTACGGACGCGCGCAATCACCGCTGGGCGTCGAACGGGACGTGCTCGAGCAGGTGCACGCTCGGCACGTCGAGCTTGCGCTGCGCCCGCGACGTCCAGTCGATGTGCAGGAACTCCTTCACGACGTGCGGCTCGGTGAGGATGATGACCTCGGACGACGACGTGCTCTTGACCAGCGCGAGGAGAGCCTCGATCGGGTCGTCCTCGGTCATCGTCGCGGTCACCTCCTGGCCGCGCTCGCTCAGCAGCGCTGCGCTCGCTGCCAGCTCGTCCTGGCCGGCCCGGTCGATCGAGTCCTGGACGTCGGCGATCGCGCCCGGCTCGCTGATGGGCACGACCTGGCCGCCGAGGGCGCCCATCGACGACATCAGCAGGGCCGAGGAGCTCTCGACCGGCAGCAGGAGGTGGTAGCGGACGGTGTCGTCGAGACCCTCGTGGAGGGCGACGACCTGGTCGGCGTCGAGGGCGTTGAGCTGGCGCTCGATGAGCAGTGACACGTCGAACATGTGAGTTCCCTTCGTCACCCTCACCCTACGCGCGGGCGCGGACCCACCTCGTCAGCAGGACGTCGTCGGCCGCGATCGCGTGCCCGAGCGTCATCGGACGGTCGACCGCGTCGGTGGCGTGCGCGATGCGGGGAGCCGATCCGGACGCCAGGACGGGCGCCACCGTCAGGCAGATCTCGTCGACGAGATCGTGCCCGACGAGCTCTCCGTGGAGGGACGGACCGCCTTCGCACAGCACCCGTGTCAGGCCGCGCGCGGCCAGCTGGTCGAGGACGCCCGGCCAGTCGATGTCGTCCTCACCGAGGGCGATGACGTCGACCGTCCGTCGCAGCTGGTCGAGCCGTTCGATGGGAGCATCGGCCGTCGTGACCACCAGGGTTCCCGGCACCAGCAGCGCCTCGGGCACGTCGAGACGGCGCGACACGACCGCGATCGGCACGTCGGCCGGCCTGTAGCCCTCGTCGCGGGCCGTGCCTGCCCCGACCAGCACCACGTCGGCGAGCGAGCGCAGCACCCCGAAGACCTGCTCGTCGGCAGCGCCGCCGAGCGATCCGGAGACGCCGTCGGCACCGTGCGCCGCGCCGTCGACCGTCGCCACGAAGTTGCTGCGCACCCACGGGCGATCGGTGGCGGGATAGGCGTAGAGGCGCTCGATCTCGGCGTCGTCCAGGGGCATGGGACGAACCCTACGGGGCTTGGCTCGTCAGGCCGTGCTCGTGAGCGAAGACGACGATCTGCACCCGGTCTCGCAGCCCCAGCTTGCGCAGGATGCCGCCGACGTGGGTCTTGACGGTCGACTCGCTCGCGAAGACCTCGTCGGCGATCTCGGAGTTGCTGAGCCCGCGAGCCACCGCCGACAGCACCTCGCGCTCCTTGGCGGTCAGCTGGTCGAGGCCTGCCGGGGCGGGACGACGCTCGCGGAACGTGCCCGCCAGCAGCGACGTGAGGTCGGCGGGCGCGAGCACGGCGTTGCCGGTGTGGACCGTGCGGATCGCGTCGCACAGCATCGCCGGGGTCGCGTCCTTGAGCAGGAAGCCGCTGGCACCGTGGCGGATCGCGGTGGCGGCGCTGTCGTCGAGGTTGAAGGTCGTCAGCACGACGACCCGGACGGGACGGGCGCGGCGGGCCGTGCGGTCGGGGGAGAAGATCAGGCGGGTCGCCTCGACACCGTCGAGCTCGGGCATGCGGATGTCCATCAGCACGACGTCGGGCTGCTGCTCGTCGACGACCTGCACGGCGGCTCGTCCGTCGGCGGCCTGGCCCACGACCTCCATGTCGGCCTGGGCGTCGACGATGACGGCCACACCGGCCCTGAACAGCTCTTGGTCGTCGACGAGGACGACGCGGATCGGGTCGCTCACGATGCCCCCACCCGGATGGGGATCCACGCCGTCGCCGTGAAGCTCATGCCCTCGAGGTCGTCGCGGCGGCGCGTCGCGAGCCGCCCGCCGACGGACTCCAGACGGCGCCGCATGCCGTCGATGCCCAGGCCGCCTTCACCGTCGGGTGCGATGACGAGCGTCGCGTCGACGGGCTCGACGGCGTTGCGCACCTCGATGCGCAGCTGCTCCTCCCAGTGCCGCTCGACGAGCACCGGGAAGCCCCGGCGGCCGTGACGCAGAGCGTTGGTCAGCATCTCCTGCAGCACGCGAAACGCCACGGCTTCGATCTCCGGCGGCAGCGGACGCGGTGCGCCGAGCACCTCCGACCGGACGTCGTGGCCCGACCGCGTCAGCCCGTCGACCAGGCTGTCGAGCCCGGCCGTGGCCGAACCGGCAGGTGCGTCGGACTGCACCGACGACAGCACGGCACGGACGTCCTGGAGCGACTGGCGTGCCGAGCTCGCGACGTTCTGGAGGGTGTCGCGGATCTGCGCGGTCTGGTCGTCGCCGAGGAACTGGGCCGACTCGGCCTGCGCCAGGATCACGGCCAGCGAGTGACCGACGACGTCGTGCACGTCATTGGCCAGACGTGCCTGCGAAGCCCGCAGGTCGGCGATCTGACGCGCCTGCGCCAACCCGGCCTCGGCCTCGCGCTGCAGCGCCTCGGCCGCCGCGCGTTGCTCCTTGGACTCCTCGGTCTGCGCCAGGCTCCGCACCAGCAGGCCCAGCAGCCATGGCATCGCGAACACGACCAGGCCGATGGCCAGGAGGGTGAAGGAGCCGATGCGCCCGCCGTCGTAGATCGACAGGATCGGGTCGTAGATCCGTGCGACGACCTCGTAGCCGTCCCGCGACACCACGAGGGCCGCGAGCGCCGCACCGAGCGGGATCGACACGCCGCTGAGCCACACGACCAGCGGCGAGCCGTAGCGGCCGGTGCCGAAGCCGACCAGCACGACGACGAGCATCACCGCGAGCAGCGGGGTCGACCACAGCACCAGCACCAGGCAGGTGAGCCAGAACGCGAGCAGCGATCCGCCCGGCAGGTGGCGGAACAGCGCGGCCGAAACAGCACACCCCAGCGTCACGAGCCACTGTGCCGTCGTGACGTACGACGTCGCGTTGAACTGGTACGACACGTCGGCGACGCCGAACGCGGCGACCGCCGATCCGAGGAGGACGTCGGGCAGCCAGGCCCGCAACGTCGTCACCCTGCGGTCTCCGTCGTGCACAGCACCGAGGATCGCACACGGGCCGGGCGCGGTCACCGCGCCGTCTGCACGGCGCCGAGCACGAGCTCGGACAGCAGCGCCCGGTACGTCATGCCGGCGGCGGCGAACATGCGAGGCACCTGCGACTCCGCCGTCATCCCGGGCATCGTGTTGACCTCGTTGAGCACGACACCCATCGGCGTGACGAAGAAGTCGAAGCGGGTCACCCCGGCGCAGCCGAGGGCGTCGAACAGCGTCAGCGCGGCGTGCGAGAGCTCCTTGCGCTGGACGTCGTCGAGCGTCGCCGGCAGCCGGAAGTCGGCCGAGCCGTCGTACTTGCTGTCGAGGTCGAACACCGAGCCCTCGGGCGAGACGATCTCGAGCGCCGGGCCCACGAAGCGGCTCCCGTCGACCCGCTCGAGCACCGCGATGTCGACCTCGCGGCCCTCGACGAGCTGCTCGACGAGCACGCGGTCGTCCAGGGCGAGGGCAGCATCGATCGCCGGGGCGAGGCCGTCCGCCGTCGTCACGAGGGTCACGCCGTGGCTCGATCCGGCGGCGACGGGCTTGACCACGACGGGACCGTCCCAGCGGGCCGTGGCAGCGGTCGCTGCCGTGACGACGGTGCCCGGGGCGGTCGCGATGCCGTGCGACTCGGCGATGAGCTTCGTCGTCACCTTGTCCATGGCTGCCGCGCCTGCCCGCACGTCGCTGCCGACCCACGGGACGCCGGCCAGCCGGCACAGCGCCGCGAGCGTCCCGTCCTCGCCGACCGGACCGTGCACGGCCGCGAAGGCGACGTCGCACTCCGCGAGCACCGTGACCGCCGCGGCGAGACTGCCCGCGGGTGTCGTGCCGAGGGGGTGCGACCCGAGGTGCCACCGCCCGTCCAGGCCGATCGTGAGGCGGATCGCGACGAAGAGCTCGGGGTCGAGTGCTGCGGCGACGGAAGCGGCGGACGCCAGCGAGACGTCGTGCTCGCAGTTCTGCCCGCCGCCGATCACGGCCACGCGGCGGGGTGCGGTGCTGGTCATGAGGTGCTCCTGGCATCGAGCTCGGACACGGCACGAAGTCGCGGGGATCGAGCGGCGTGGACGGTTCGCGCGATGCGCGGACCGAGGCCTGTGACGACGTCGTGGGGGAGGGTCTGCGCCCACGACGCCCACTCGGTCACCGTGGGTTCACCGTCGTCACCAGGACCCATGACGGTCACGGTGTCGCCCGGACGGGCCGGCACGTCGCCGAGGTCGACGACCAGCTGGTCCATCGAGACCAGGCCGACCGTCCGGCAGCGGCGCCCGAGCACGAGCACCTCGCCACGACCGGACGCCGACCGCGGGATGCCGTCGGCGTACCCGACCGGCAGCAGACCCAGGGTCGTCCGCCGGTCGGTCACGTGCGTGTGGCCGTATCCGACGCCCGTCCCGGCGGGGACGGATCGCACGCTCACGAGGGGCGCCCGCAGCGTCATGGCCGCTCGCAGCGAGGTCGTGCCGGACGGGTCGATGCCCACCAGTCCGGCGCCCACCCGGCACATGTCGTGGTGGCTGGCCGGGTCGGTCAGCGTGGCAGCGGTCGCGGCAAGGTGGCAGCGCGCCTCGTCGAGACCGGCCGCCCGTGCGGTCGCGACGAAGCGGTCGAAGGCGCCGCGCCCGGCCGCGTTGGCCGGATCCGTCGGCCGGTCGGCGAGTGCGAGGTGGCCCATCAGCCCGACGACGCGCAGACGTCCTCGGGCGTGCTCGGCCACCGCCGCCTCGCACAGGCGCTGCCACGCGTCCGGCGACGCCCCGTCGCGTGCCAGCCCGGTGTCGGCGTGGAGGTGCACGAGGGCTGGACGTCCGACGACGTCCGCGGCGGCTCGGACGGCCCGTAGGTGCTCGAGGCCCGGGACGGCCAGCTCGATGCCGGCGGCCACCGCGGGCACGAAGTCGGCGGTCGGCGGGCTGAGCCAGCTGAGGATCGGCGCGGCGATGCCCGCTCGGCGCAGAGCTGCCGCCTCGGCCAGCGAGGTCACGCCGAGGGACGTCGCCCCGTGCGTCAGCGCCGTGGTCGCCACGTCGAGCAGACCGTGCCCGAAGCCGTCGGCCTTGACCACCGCCATCAGGCTGCCGCGCGTGCGGCCGGCGAGCAGCCGAGTGTTGTCGGCGACCGCCTCGAGGTCGATGTCCAGCCGTGGTCCCGCCAAGACGGCATCGGGCTGCCGGGCGTGGGCGAGCTCGGTCATGCGGCGGCCGTCATCGGCAGGGGTCCGTAGATCGCGTGCTTCGCCCCCGTGACGTGGGCCCAGTAGCGGTCGCCGTAGCTCCAGTGCCACCACTCGGTCGGGTAGTTGACCAGGCCCGTCGCCTCCAGCGCGGCCACGAGCATCGTCCGGTGCGCACGCGCCGTCGCGTCGAGGCCGGGTGCGCCGGTGTAGCAGGCGCCGTCGCTCTGCTCGGGGGTCGCGTCGAGCGCCGAGCCCATCCAGAGCTCGCGACCGTCGGAGTCGACGAGGGTCAGGTCGACGGCGGCGCCCGC
>JBEVGQ010000316.1:0-9046 GCA_040511655.1 Aeromicrobium sp.
GCAACTCCTTTATGACAAGCAGCATCGCCCACGTGGCACCCCAGGTAGCGGTCAACGACATCGGCTCTGAGGCAGACTTCCTCGCCGCGATCGACCTCACCATCAAGTACTTCAACGACGGCGACATCGTCGAAGGCATCATCGTCAAGGTCGATCGTGACGAGGTCCTCCTCGACATCGGCTACAAGACCGAAGGCGTCATCCCCTCGCGTGAGCTGTCCATCAAGCACGACGTCGACCCCAACGAGGTCGTTTCCGTCGGCGACAGCGTCGAAGCCCTGGTCCTCCAGAAGGAAGACAAGGAAGGCCGTCTCATCCTGTCCAAGAAGCGTGCGCAGTACGAGCGCGCGTGGGGCGACATCGAGAAGATCAAGGCCGAGGACGGCGTCGTCGAGGGCACCGTCATCGAGGTCGTCAAGGGCGGCCTGATCATGGACATCGGTCTGCGCGGCTTCCTGCCCGCGTCGCTGGTCGAGATGCGCCGGGTGCGCGACCTGCAGCCCTACGTCGGCCGCAAGATCGAAGCCAAGATCATCGAGCTGGACAAGAACCGCAACAACGTGGTCCTGTCCCGGCGCGCCTGGCTGGAGCAGACCCAGTCCGAGGTCCGCAGCGAGTTCCTCAACCAGCTCGCGCGCGGCCAGGTCCGCAAGGGTGTCGTCTCCTCGGTCGTCAACTTCGGTGCGTTCGTCGACCTCGGCGGCGTCGACGGTCTCGTCCACGTGTCCGAGCTGTCGTGGAAGCACATCGACCACCCCAACGAGGTCGTCCAGGTCGGCGACGAGGTCACCGTCGAGGTCCTCAGCGTCGAGATGGACCGCGAGCGCGTCTCGCTGTCGCTCAAGGCCACGCAGGAAGACCCCTGGCAGCACTTCGCCCGCACCCACCAGATCGGTCAGATCGTCCCGGGCAAGGCGACCAAGCTCGTCCCGTTCGGTGCGTTCGTCCGCGTCGAGGAGGGCATCGAGGGCCTGGTCCACATCTCGGAGCTGGCCGAGCGCCACGTCGAGATCCCCGAGCAGGTCGTCCAGATCGGCGACTCGGTCATGGTCAAGATCATCGACATCGACCTCGAGCGTCGTCGCATCTCGCTGTCGCTCAAGCAGGCCAACGAGACCGAGGCCGCCGTCAGCGACGACTTCGACCCGACGCTGTACGGCATGACCTCCTCGTACGACGAGCAGGGCAACTACATCTACCCCGAAGGTTTCGATCCCGAGACCGGCGAGTGGCAGGAGGGCTTCGACGAGGCCCGCGCCACGTGGGAGAAGCAGTACGCCGAGGCCCACGAGCGCTGGGAAGCCCACAAGAAGCAGATCGAGGAGGCCGAGAAGGCCGGCCTCGAGGCTGCCGAGGCGTCCAACTACTCGTCGGACTCGTCCGCCGGTGCCGACGCCCCCGTCCAGGAGGGCTCGCTGGCCTCCGACGAGGCGCTGCAGGCTCTTCGTGAGAAGCTCACGGGCGGCGAGGCGTAAGTCTCCCGCTCCACCCAGCACCCCCGGTCCTCACGGACCGGGGGTGCTGTCGTTCGACGGCGCAGGTCAGGGACGGCGATCGGCGTCGGTCGGGCTGCGCGGGCCTTGGCGCGTGCCGTATCCGTCATTGCGGATGGTCTTGGCCAAGGTGGCAGCACTGGCCAGGGCGACGAGGAGGAGAAGAATGATCATGGCAGCAAGTCTTTCGACGGCTCATTCCTGCCACCAGTGGCGCGAATGCCAGGCTGCATTGAATTCCTGCCATTGACGTGAGACGCTGACGCGGTGAAGTCCGTCGCCATCGTCGTGCAGGACGACGCAGATCCGTTCGGGCTGGGTCTGCTGATCGAGGTGTGGGGCGAGCCCTACCACCCCGAGGACGACAGCCCGGTCTTCGACGTCCGCGTGTGCACGCCTCGGCCGGGGCGCGTTCGCGGTCGCTCTGACTTCGACCTGCACGTCGAGCGCGGCCTCGACGCTGCGGCCGATGCCGATCTGGTCTGTCTGTCACCCAAGTTCGATTTCCTCTCGTGTGATCCGGCGGTCCTCGACGTGGCACGCGCCGCACACGCGCGTGGCGCGATGGTCTATGCGCACTGCACCGCGGCGTTCATGCTCGCCGAGGCTGGACTGCTCGACGGTCGGGCGTGCACGACGCACTGGCGGTACGCCGACGTCTTGGCCCAGATGTACCCGCGGGTGACGGTCCGTCCTGATGTCCTCTATGTGCAGGACGGCACGATCCTCACGGGAGCCGGCTCGGCCGGCGGCATCGATGCGTCCCTGCATCTCGTACGCCAGCAGTTCGGCGCCGGCGTGGCGGCCACGACGGCGCGACGCATGGTGGTGCCGCCGCATCGCGACGGCGGGCAGGCGCAGTTCGTGCGCACCCCGGTGCAGAGCACCGAGGCGGCGACCTTGGCCCCTGTGCTCGACTGGATGACGGCGCACCTCGGCGAGCAGCTGACCGTCGACCGGCTGGCGGCCCATGCCCACATGTCCCCACGGACGTTCGCACGTCGCTTTCGTGACGAGACCGGCACGACGCCGCTCCAGTGGCTGACCAACCAGCGCATCGCCCTGTGCGAGGAGCTGCTCGAGAGCACGACGCTCAGCGTCGAGCAGATCGCGTCGCGGGTCGGCTTCGGCCAGGCGGCGACGCTTCGCCACCACTTCTCAGCGGTCCGCGGTACGACGCCGCTGCAATATCGGAGGGCCTTCGGGCAGGTCGACGCGTCGTAGGTGCCCGCCTGGGCTCACAGCTGGGTACGCCTGACCTTGCCCGTCGCAGTCCGCGGCAAGGCGTCGAGCCGCTCGTACGACTTGGGACGCTTCGGGGGAGCCAGGCGCTCCACCGCTGCTGCGCGCAGCGCAGCCTCGTCGACGTCGCCGACGTACGCCGCACAGACCCGTTGGCCCCAGCGTTCGTCGTCCCGCCCGAAGACGGCCACGTCGACGAGGCCGTCGACGGTCTCGAGAGCGGCCTCGACCTCGGCGGGGTAGACGTTGACGCCACCGCTGATGATCAGGTCGTCGCGCCGCGAGTCGAGATACACCAGACCGCCCTCGACGCGGCCCAGGTCGCCGACGGTGAAGGCGGGGCCGTCCGCCGTGTCGCGCCACGCGCCGGCCGTCTTGTCGGGGGCGTTCCAGTAGGTGAAGCGGGCCCACGGCGGCACCGTGCACCACAGCTGGCCGTCGTCGTCGGCACTGATGGAGCGGCCGGGTCGCGCGCGTCCGAGCGTGCCGGGGTGCTCGACCCACTCGAGTGCCGGGCAGGCCGTGAACTGACCCTCGGTCGAGCCGTAGAACTCCCAGACGACATCGACGCCGAACAGATCGTGGGCCCGGCGGCGGACGGGCTCGGGACACGGAGCTCCGGCGTGCGCGACCAGCCGGAACGACGACATGTCGGGGGTCAGCTCGAACTCGTCGACGTGCGCGAACAGCCGTTGCAGGTGAGCCGGGACGCAGAACATCGTCGTCGGCCGCACGTCCTCGACCGCGGACAGGAAGGTCTCGGGGTCGAAGCCGGGCAGGACCGCGACCGACCCGCCGGCCAGGATCGTGCCCATCGCGAACCGCAAGGGTGCGGAGTGATAGATCGGCGAGACGACGAGGTCGATGTCATCGGGAGCGAAACCCCACAGGTCGCGCTCCTCGGTGACGAGAGCGGCAGCGTGCTCAGCCGGCAGCAGGCCTGACCAGACGCCCTTGGGTCGTCCGGTCGTGCCCGACGTGAAGTGCATCGGCCGGCACCGCGGCAGGTCGCCGATCACTGCTTCCGGGCCGTCCAGGAGAGACTCGAGACCCCCGGGCTCGTCGATCACCAGGACGGGCGACACGTCATCGACGATGACGTCCCGCTCGTGCGCGGTGAGCCGTGGGTCGAGCGGCACCGGGACGATGCCGAGGCGCAGGGCGCCCAGCACCACGCTGACGTAGGCCGCATCGCCGGGAACGGCCAGCACGATCCGATCGCCCTCGACGGCCCCCAGGGCGGTCAGTGAACCGGCTGCACGGCGTTGCTGCTGCTCGCTGTCGAGTGCGGTCAGCACGGCAGGGGACATGGTCGGGCCTCCGGAAGATGAGAGATGGGTCACAGGCCACCGCGAGGATGTGGACGTTCGAGGTGAACCGCTGGACTCAGTATGGTTGACTCGGACGCTGAGCCGATTGTCGTCGATGCACTAGGTGGTACTTCGTGGCAGAACAACGCCACAGCAAGCACGCAGCACCGCGCCGCAGCCTTCAGCGCAAACGCCGCACCATCTCCGGGTGGGCTGTCCTTCCCACCGTCGGCATGCTGACGGTTGCCGGAGCCGCAGGCGCAGCCGTCTTCCACGAGGGGGCGCCGGCTAAGGCGCGCGACCTCTCGCAGGCCGCCGCAGCCGCACCGGCCAAGGACCTGTTCGCCGCATCGGCCAGCAAGGGCCAAGCGCCCGTCGCGGTCAGCCGCAGCGCCGAACGTCCTCCGCTTCCCAACGTGGCTGCGGTCGAGGCCAAGATCGAGGGTCTGCGCTACGCGACCACCGACATCGAGGTGCACGCCGACGCGAAGTCGTCGTCGCCGGTGCTGGCCTCGGTCGCCTATGGCGACTCGGTCGACGTCACGGGCGAGACCGACGGCAAGTGGGCGCAGATCATGCACAACGACGTCCCGCGCTGGGTCGAGGCCTCGAAGATCTCCGCCGAGGAGCCCATAGGCACGGCACCGTGCGCGTCCGGCTCCGGCGTCGAGAAGGGGCTGCAGCCCGACACCGTCAAGGTGCACCGCGCGATCTGCGCGAAGTTCCCGTCGATCGTCCGCTACGGCGGCATCGCGGGTCGCGGCGAGCACGCGACGGGTCACTCGCTCGACATCATGATCTCCAGCGACCTCGGCAACGAGGTGGCGGCCTACCTGCAGGCCAATCGCGCCGAGCTGGGCGTCGAGTACCTGATCTGGCGTCAGCGCATCTGGCGTCCAGCGACGTCGAACTCCTGGCGTGGCATGAGCGACCGTGGCGGCGCCACGGCCAACCACATGGACCACGTGCACGTGACGGTCTACGGCAACTCGGCGACGCGCTAGGCCGCCGGCGGTGTTGAGAGTCGGCCTGACCGGCGGCATCGGCTCGGGCAAGAGCACCGTCAGTGCCCTGTTGGCCGACCACGGCGCGATCGTCATCGACTATGACCGGCTGGCACGCGAGATCGTCGAGCCCGGCGGTGCCGCGCTGCTTGCGATCGCCGAGCGCTTCGGCGAGGGCGTGATCGCCGCCGACGGCGCGCTCGACCGTCCGGCGCTGGGCGCGATCGTCTTCGGTGACGCGGAGGCGCTGGCCGATCTCAACGGCATCACGCATCCGGCCATCCGCGACCTGGCGGCTGCCCGCGAGCGCGAGGCCGGGGCGGACGCCATCGTCGTCCACGACAACCCGCTCCTGGTCGAGATGGGTGCGGCCGCTCAGTGCGACGTCGTCGTGGTCGTCGACGTCCCCGTCGACGTGCAGGTGGAGCGGCTCACCACGCTGCGCGGCATGACGCCCGACGACGCGCGTGCCCGCATCGCCGCACAGGCCACGAGACAGCAAAGGACCGGTGTCGCCGATCTGGTGATCGACAACACCGGTCCTGAGAGCGAGCTCGCCGTCATCGTCGGGGGGATATGGGGCGAGCTCGCGTCCAAGGCCGCCGCCCGGCGTGAGCCGGACGGCGACTGATCTAGGCGGCCAGGTCGGGGTCGGCGATCCGGCGCAGGGTCGCGAGAGCCTCGCGCTCGAGCTGGCGCACCCGCTCGGCCGAGATGCCGTGACGCTTGCCGATGTCGGCGAGCTTCTGCTGGCGACCGTCGAGCAGCCCGTAGCGGGCGCGCACGATGTCGGCCTCGCGCTCGCCGAGGTTGTCGACGAGGCTGGCCACGAGGTGACGCGACTCGTCGTCGAGCACGGCGAAGTCGGGTCCGGGGGCCGTCTCACGGGCGATCAGGTCGCCGAGCGAGGTGTCGCCGTCGTCGTCGACGGGGGAGTCGAGGCTGACGTGGTCGCGTCCCCACGACATCAGGTCGATGACGCGATCGACGTCCATGCCGAGCTCGAGGGCGATCTCGGCCGGCTCGGGGTCGTAGCCCAGCTGGCGCTCGAGGTTGCGGCGCGCCGCAGTCACCTGGTTGAGCTCTTCGACGACGTGGACGGGCAGTCGCACCACGCGGGCCTGCTGCGCGATGCCGCGGGTGATGGCCTGGCGCACCCACCACGTGGCGTAGGTCGAGAACTTGAAGCCCTTGGCGTAGTCGAACTTCTCGACCGCGCGGATGAGCCCCGTGTTGCCCTCCTGGACGAGGTCGAGCATCGGCATCGCCGAGCGTCCGTACTTGCGGGCGATCGAGACGACCAGGCGCAGGTTGGCCTGGATGAACTCCTGGATCGCACGGTCGCCCTCTTCGGCCAGCCAGGTCAGCTCGTCCTCGGTGGCCGACTTCGGCGCTCCGCCCTTCTTGCGACCCACCCGGCCCTCTTCGAGAAGGTGGCGGGCGAACAGTCCGGCCTCGACCGTCTTGCTCAGCTCGACCTCTCGTGCGGCGTCGAGCAGGGGAGTGCGGGCGATCTCGGCGAGGTACATGCCCACGCTGTCCTTGCCCTCGGCGTTGGTGTTGCCGGTTCTGGTGCTCACGGTGCGCCTCCCATCAGTGTCTGTACTGAGTGGAACGCGCGAGTGTGCCCGAGGATTCCGCTCTCAGTCAAGTCTTAGGGTGAGCGTGCTATGCGCCAGTCCGACATCACCTCCGACACGATGTCGACGATGCGGCGGTTGGTCGCGGCGTCCTTGACGGCCACGCGGACGGCTCGATCTCCGAGTGATCGTCCCATCGCTGCCGCGTCACGCAGGTAGACGCCATGGTGCTGGGCCGCGCGGACGAGCTGGACGGCCGTCGGCCCGTCGACGGGCAGGTGCGCCAGCGCGAAGCCTGCCCCGCCCGGCACGACGTCCCAGCCGATCGAGGCGAGATCCGCGGCGAGGGCGGCCCGCAATGTGCGCGTCTCGTCCCAGCGGGCGCGGTAGTAGCCGGGCGACTGCAGGGCCCGCGTGGCAGCCACCTGAGACACCAGGCCGACGACCCACGGCGGCGTCAGGGCCCGCACGTCCTCGAGCTGGTGCGGCGCGGCAGCCAGGTACGCCACGCGGGCGCCGCTCAGCGCGTACGCCTTCGACATCGACTTGCAGACGATGAGCTGGTCGTACCGGGGGATCAGCCGCTCGACGCTGTCGCCGACGAAGTCGACGTACGTCTCGTCGACCCAGACGCGGGTCGCGGGCGGCGCAGCGTCGAGCACGAGCGCGATCTCGGACGAGGTGAGCGACTGGCCCGTAGGGCTGTTGGGGTTGACCAGCACCACGAGGTCGGGCCCGGTCGACACCAGGGCGATGAGCGCATCCAGGTCGGGTCGGTAGTCGTGCTCGCGGTCGAGGGGCAACCGTTCGACACGGCAGCCCACGACCTTCTCGAGGACGTGCGCATACTCGCCGTAGGTCGGGTCGAGCAGCACGGCTCTCGACGTCCGCGACAACCACCGGGGAAAGGCCCGGAAGATCAGGTCGGACGATCCCGCACCCGCGAGGATCGAGGCGGGGTCGATGTCACGCGCGGCGGCGATCGCGGCGACGAGTCCCGCGCAGTCGACCGGCGGGGACGTCCGCAGGAGCCACGGCAGCTCTTGCTCGACCGACTCGACGACGGCCGGTGCCGGCGGGAACCACGCGTCGAGCACGTCGGCGTTGACGACCTCGCGGTGCCGTGCGAGGTCGTCGAAGCCGGCACCGACGGCGTCGAACGACTCGCCGCCGTGGAAGCAGCCGGCCGGTCTGCGCAGCGGCACGTGGAGTCGCCACTCGACGGTCCGCTCGATCGCGGCGATCACCGGCTCGAGAAGGTCGAAGGCCGCACGGACCTCGGCGACATCGGCGTGCATCAGCTCGAAGGCCACGGCGCCGGAGGTCGTGGTCAGGCCCGTGCGACGCATGCCCCCACGGACGTACATCGGCGTGACCTCGTCGCGGCCGATGGCCACGACCGTGCGCCCGCCGCGCGACTCGATCCAGCGGTACGCCGCGACCATCAAGGTCGCCGCGAGATCGTCGTCCCGGTGCTCCTCGAGCACCGTGAGCAGGCGGATCTCGTAGGTGCCGTCGTCGACGGCGAACGGCATGACCGCGCGGTCGAAGTACTTGTCGACGGAGTAGCCGAGCTCGTTCGGCGGGGTGATGCTGACGAAGGCCGCGACCTCGTCGTCGCGCAGGGCCACGAGGTAGCGGTTGACGTCGTCGAGCCGGTCGGTCAGACGCCCGTCGGGATGGGTCGGGTGCTGGCCCAGCTCGACGGCGTAGACATCGTGCCGGATGCGGTAGATGGCCTCGCGTTGCGTGTCGTCCGCCTCAGCGACGACAGTGCGGCCGCTGGGGTGCGAGGTGGTCACCCGGACATCCTGCCGCATATCGGTGCGCCAGACTGTGTGCATGTACGAGTCGACCTTCCGCCTGCTCACCGGCACCCTCGTGACGGCTGCCGGGCTCGGGCTGCTGTACGTATCCGTCGTCGCGGCGGTCGCAGTGCTGCTCGTCGGTGTGCCGACGCTGCTCGTCGGGTGCATCGGCCGCGGCGTCGTCGACGGCACCTTCGAGCTCGAGGCACGGCGTCGCAACGGCGACGCTCCAGGCTGACGGCCTGGGGCGTCGAGCGTCCGTGGTCGCCCCGGTGAGGGGGTGCGTCAGGGCGTGCCGACGGTGTCGATGATCCAGGCGAGCTCCCAGGCCCGCTCCTTCCAGGAGGCGTAGCGCCCGCTGACGCCACCGTGACCGGCGTGCATCTCGGTCTTGAGCAGGATCGGTGCGTCGCCGGTGGCCGTGGCGCGCAGACGGGCGACCCACTTGGCGGGCTCGACGAACATGACGCGGGTGTCGTGCAGGCTGGTGACGGCCAAGATGGCGGGATAGGCGTGCGCGCCGACGTTCTCGTACGGCGTGTACGACTTCATGTAGGCGTAGACCTCGGGGTCGTCGAGGGGATTGCCCCACTCGTCCCACTCGATGAC
>JBEVGQ010000317.1:0-2758 GCA_040511655.1 Aeromicrobium sp.
CTGCTGGCTGCGTTGCTGGCGACGGTCGTGCTCAAGCGACGCGATCGGGTCTACGCCGACATCGCGGCGCGCGAGGCGGTCGACGCCGATGGCGACGGCGTGCCCGACGTCTACGAGCGCTGACCGAGGTCGGAGACGACCTTCTCGACCCGCCGCGCCCGCGTCTCGGCCTTCTTGGCCTCGACGACGGTGCGCACGTGCTCCTTGGCCCGTCCGGGAGGCAGGGCGTCGAACGCCTCGCGAAGACCTGTTGCGTCGAGCGCGGCTGCGAGGTCGTCGGGCAGCTCGGGCCGGCGGGGCGTCGTGTCGTGCTCGAGCGTCACGTCATGGGTCTCGCCGCCTGACACCCCCGCCGCCTCGCGCACGGCCTTGGCCACGGGGACCAGGAACCGGCCGCCCATGCTCGCGATCGTCGACGGGTAGGAGTACCCGTTGAGCAGCACCGTGACGGGCACGCGGCGGCCGGCGCCGAAGCCCAGCACGACGTCCTCGGGCACCTCGATGCCGACGTTGTTGCCCATCTGCAGCAGCTCGGTGCGGAACGTGACCACGGCGCAGCCTCCTCGGGTTGTGAGCAGCATCGTATGAGGGTTGCTCGGCCCGATCTGGTTGAATGCTGGAACCGGAGTGAATCCGCTCCAGTCTGATCCAGCTCTGCGCGAGAATCGGTGTGGGCCGAGACGTGCAGGCGGCCCTGATCCGAGCGGACGGGAGGTGGCATGGGCAACGTCGTCCTGAACCACACTCGCACGGTCCGAGCCACGGCCGACGAGCTCTTCGCGTCGTTCGGCCGGTCGTCCGCTGCGGGCTGGCTCTTCTCGGCCGAGTGCGATCGCGTCGTGCCCGGCGCCATCGTCAGCATGGAGTTCCCGCTCGAGTCGGCCGGCGAGCCCGGCGGCGTCCGCATCCTGGGCCGGTTCACGAAGGTCGTCCCGTCGCGCGAGATCGTGCTGAGCCACGACCAGCCGTGGGCCGGACGCACCCGCATCGCCTTCGAAGCGGTCGACCGCGCGAGCACCGCCGTCTCGGTGCGTGTCGAGCTGGACGACCAAGGCGTCGAGTGGCTGACGCGGCGCTTGGGGCTCATGTCGTCCGGGGGAGCCGGTGAAGGCGTCCACCGGGTCGGGCTGCTCACCAGCAAGACCGGGCCCGGGGCGATCTTCGCCGTCGCGTGCGAGAACCTGGCCCGCCTCGCCGTCGAGGAGATCAACGACGACGGTGGCCTGGGTGGCCGGCCCGTCGAGCTCCTGATCGGCGACGACGGCACCGACCCCCAGGTGGGGGTCCGCGAGGCCAGGCGCCTCATCGACGCCCGGTGCCGGGTCGTCGTCGCGAGTGTCACCTCGGCCACGTTCGATGCCGTGCAGCGCGAGCTCTCCCACCGCGGGGTGGGTCTGGTCCACGCGGTGCTCAACGAGGGTGGCGCTGCAGGCGGCACCGTGCTGCGCTGGGGCGAGCGGCCGTCCGGCCAGCTCGATGCGGCGGTGCGACCGTTCATGGCGGAGGCAGGCGCGCGCGACTGGTTCTTGATCGGCAACGACTACTCGTGGTCGCACGGAGCGCACTCGGCCGCTCGACGCATCCTGCCCGCCGGGGGTGGCCGCGTCGCCGGTGAGCGCCTGGTCAGGCACGGCACTGCCGACTTCTCCGAGAGCATCGATCAGATCCTGTCCAGTGGTGCCGAGTGCGTCCTGTCGACACTGGTAGGAGCCGACGAGGTGGCGTTCGAGCGGCAGGCGTTCGCAGCGGGCCTGCGTGAGCGCGCCAAGACCCTGTCGCTCGTGCTGGACGAGTCGACGCACGAGCGGATCGGCGTCGAGGCGTCGAGGGGGCTGTGGGCGGTCTCCGGCTATTTCGAGAGTCTCGACACGGGGGTCAATCGCGACTTCGTGGCGAGGTACCGGCAGCGATTCGGTCGGTGGGCGCCGCCGATCTCGTCGTTCTCGGAGGGCGTCTACGAGGCTCTGCAGCTCTACGCGAACGCCGTGCGCGCCGGGGCCGACAGCCCCGTCGACAGCGTGCGGGCGATGCTGCACGCCGCGGCCAGCTCGCCTCGGGGCCTGGTCCGGACCCAAGGGCCGGAGCAGCTCAGCCAGGCGATGTACCTCGCGAAGTCGTCGGGCGAGGCGCTCGAGATCTTCGCCGCGCGCTGACGGGTGTGGTCGATCGCATATGACAGGACACGTAACACATTGGTAATGTGATCGCGTCAAGGATCGATGGCATGAGAGGGCACCCATGGACGACCAGCCGTCTCTCGTGTTCGAGGCCCTCGCCGATCCCACCCGCCGCGAGATCCTCAGGCTGCTGTCGGAGCGCGAGATGGCTGCCACCGACGTGGCGAACGCCATCACCTGGATCGGCCGCACGGCCGTCTCGAGCCACTTGCGTATCCTGCGCACCGCGAGCCTCGTGTCCGAGCGGCGTGACGGCAAGTTCCGCTACTACTCGACCAATCCGGGAGCGGCGGCCGGTGTGATGGAGTTCCTCTCCGAGGTCTACCGCACGGCGCTCGACAGCGTGGAGATCGATGCGTCGAGCCGCGCAGCGGACGCTCGCGGCCCCCGTACCGCCGACGCCGGCTGACGCGATTGCCCATGGTGGCGGCCGTGAGATGTCCGCCTCATGAACATGTCAAAAAGCGTTGACATGTTCACTTGTCGCTTCTAGGGTGAGGGCACCGAGAACTCGACCTGATGAGTGCGAGCGAACGCGTCGATGCTAGGTGACAGGTCGAAGCGTTATGACTCCCGAGGAG
>JBEVGQ010000318.1:0-22788 GCA_040511655.1 Aeromicrobium sp.
TCGTACAGCGAGCCGCACTGGTCGACGCGACGCGGCTCGGCGATGGCCCGCGAGAAGCTGCTGCTGTTCGGCATCCCGCTCGTCGCCGACCGGCTCGTCCAGCTCGGACGCATCGACCCCGTGATCTCGCGCGACCTGTTCATCCGGCACGCCCTCGTGCAGGGCGAGTGGCGCACCCACCATGCCTTCTTCGCGGCCAACCAGCGCATGATCGAGGGCGTCGAAGAGCTCGAGGAGCGACTGCGACGTCGCGACCTGCGGGTCGACGACGACACGCTCTACGCCTTCTACGACGCGCGCGTGCCGGCCGACGTGGTCTCGACCCGCCACTTCGACACGTGGTGGAAGAAGACCCGCCAGACCCAGCCCGACCTGCTGACCTTCGACCCGTCGATGCTGTCGCACGGGTCCGACGACGCAGAGGACGAGTTCCCCCGTGAGTGGCACTCCGACGGCGAGGCCTTCCCGCTCACCTATGCCTTCGAGCCCGGCATGAGCGACGACGGCGTCACGGTCGACCTGCCGCTCGAGCGGCTCATGGCCGTCGACGACCGTGCCTTCGACTGGCACGTGCCAGGTCACCGGGTCGAGCTGGTGACCGAGCTGATCCGCTCGCTGCCCAAGCGACTGCGCCGCGAGTTCGTGCCGGCCGGCCAGTTCGCGCCGCGCCTGGTCGAGGCGATGGACCCCGGCGCGTCCGACCTCAGCGAAGAGCTCGCGCGCCAGATGCGGATGCTCAACGGCACCGTCGTCTCGCCCGACGACTTCGACTTCGAGTCGTTGCCCTCGCACCTGCGGGTGACGTTCCGGGTCGTCGACGGGGCCCAGCAGCTCGGCCGCGGCAAGGACCTCGCCGCACTGAGGGACGAGCTGTCGAGCCACCTGCGCGCCGACCTCACCGCCGTCGCGCGCCAGGAGGAGCGCTCCGGCCTGCGGACGTGGGGCGACCTCGGCACCATCGAGGCGTCCATCACCGCCGGTCAGGTCACGGGCTTCCCGGCCCTGGTCGACGAGGGCACGTCGGTGGGCCTGCGCATCCTCGACACCGCCGCCGAGCAGCAGGTCGCGATGGTCAAGGGCCAGGCGCGGCTCCTGTCGTTCAGCCTGCCCCCGCCGGTGACGCACCTCGGACGCACGCTCGACCTGCACGCCAAGCTGCTGCTGTCGACCGGGCCCCACCGCGATGCCGCAGCCGTCATCGAGGAGTGCTGGCTGGCCGCGCTCGATCACCTCGTCGTGCGCCACGGCGGGCCGGTGTGGGACGAGGGCTCGTGGTCGCTGCTGCACGAGGCCGTGCGGGCAGAGGCCTACGAGGTCACCGAGCGCGCCCTGCAGAGCGTCCTGGCCACGCTGAGGGCGCTGGGCGAGGTCACTCCCCTGCCGTCGACGGAGGCCGGCGAGGACGTCCGCGTGCAGCTGTCGTGGCTGGTCCACCCCGGCTTCATCCGCGACGCGGGGGTCGACCAGCTGCGCCGGCTGCCGCTGTACCTGCAGGCCGCGGCGCGACGCCTGGAGGCACCACTGACGGACGACCTGCTCGCCGCACAGGACCTCGAGGCCCGCTTCCACGCCCGGACGGCCGACATGTCGGTGTGGGCACGGCTGACCCCGCGGGTGCAGCACGTCCGCTGGGCGCTCGAAGAGCTGCGCATCGGCCTGCTGGCCCAGCAGCTGCGGACGGCGTTCCCGGTGTCGGTCAAGCGCGTCACCGCGCTGGTCGACGATCTCTGAGCCGCGTCAGCCCGATCCGGTCAGCCCAGCACGCCGAGCTCCTGCAGCGCGGACGACGCCACGAGCACGCCGATGATGCCGAGGATCCAGGCGGTGTTCTCCTGCCCCGTGCGCGCCATCCAGTCGTTGATGCGCTGCAGCAGCGGCTGCACGTGTCGAGCGGCGAACACACGACCGACCAGCAGCACCACGGCCGGCAGCACCATCACCAGGCAGTAGCCCACGAGCGTCGCGGCAATGCCAGGGCCGGGGAGGTCGGACGTGCCGATCAGCCCGATGGCGGCCAGGTACGGCACCATCGAGGCCGCCTCGATGAGCGCGGCTGTGAGCGCGAGCGTCATGAGGCCACGCACGGAACCCTCGTCG
Source organism: Aeromicrobium sp. (assembly GCA_040511655.1). Classification (GTDB taxonomy): domain Bacteria; phylum Actinomycetota; class Actinomycetes; order Propionibacteriales; family Nocardioidaceae; genus Aeromicrobium. The sequence goes on from JBEVGQ010000318.1 coordinate 2,098, forward strand.
CCGACTGCGCGCTCACGCCAGCGCATCAGGCGTCCGGATCCGCCGCTGCCCTTGCGGCTGCCGACCCAGAGGCCGGCGGCCAGCAGAGCAGCACCGACGACGACCTGCGCGACCTGGACGGGACGCGTGTCGAAGGCGTCCTTCAGCTCGTCGGCGAAGCTCGCGACGCCGGCGACGAGCAGCAGGCCGAGCACCAGGTAGAACGCGGCGACCGTGCCGAGGAAGACCAGGATGCGGCCCGGGCGCAGTCGTCCGGGGGCCAGCATCAGCCAGATCGGGATCAGCAGCGTCCCGAAGCTGGTGCTGTCGACCAGGGCCAGGACGACGAGAGTTCCAAGCAGTGCGATCGTCATGCACCCAGCCCATCAGGTGCCGGCGGCCCGCACATCCCCCGCGGGACTACCGCGACCTAGCCGAAGGTCGCACACGCACGAGTGGCGCAGAATGGTTGGTTCCCGAGGCGGAAAGCAACCATCCTGCGCCACTCGCGACGTTCGCTGCGCGCTGCGCGCTGCGCGCGCAGGTACTAGACGCCGAGCAGGTCGATCACGAAGACGAGGGTCTTGCCCGAGAGGCGGTGGCCGCCTCCGGCGGGGCCGTAGGCCAGCTCGGGCGGGCAGATGAGCTGGCGACGGCCGCCGACCTTCATGCCCGGGATGCCCTGCTGCCACGCGGCGATGAGCTGAGGCAGCGGGAACTTGGCCGACTGCCCACGGTCCCACGAGGCGTCGAACTGCTCGCCGGTGTCGAACTCGACACCGACGTAGTGGACGTCGACGAGTCCTCCGGGCACGGCCTCGGGGCCGTCGCCGACGATCAGGTCGGTGATGGTCAGCTCGGTGGGCGCGGGCCCCTCGATGAAGTCGATCTCAGGCTTGTCAGTCATGCTCACGATCCTTCCACACCGCCCAGCCGTCGCAGCCCGCGCCTGACAGACTGAGCACATGCGCGCCACCGTTCTCCATGCCGCCCGCGACATCCGCCTCGACGAGGTCGCCGCCCCTCAGCTGCGGCTCGACACCGACGCCGTCGTACGTGTCGTCGCGTCGTGCATCTGCGGCTCCGACCTCTGGCCGTACCGCGGCATCAACGCCGTCGACCAGCCCGTCCGCATCGGCCACGAGTTCGTCGGCGTCGTGGAGCAGGTCGGCGCCTCGGTCTCGACCGTCACGCCCGGCGACTTCGTGATCGCCCCCTTCTTGTTCTCCGACAACACCTGCGCCCTGTGCGAGCGCGGCGTGCACAGCTCGTGCACCAACGGCGGCATCTGGGGTCGCACCGACAAGCAGGGGCACGACGTCGACGGCGGACAGGGCGAGCTCGTGCGTGTCCCCTGGGCCGACGGGACGCTCGTCTCGACGCCGTCGCAGCCGAGCCAGCAGATGATCTCTCATCTGCTGACCCTGTCGGACGTCTTCCCGACCGGGCACCACGCCGCCGTCTCCGCAGGCGTCACGGCGGGAAGCACCGTCGCGGTCGTCGGCGACGGTGCTGTCGGTCTGAGCGCCGTCCTGGCGGCCAAGCGGCTCGGTGCCGGACGCATCGTCGCGATGTCTCGGCACGAGGACCGCCAGCTCCTGGCCCGCCGGTTCGGCGCGGACGAGGTCGTCGCCGAGCGCGGCAAGGAGGGAGCGGCCGCCGTCCGCGAGATGCTCGACGGCATCGGCGCCGACTTCGTGCTCGAGTGCGTGGGCACCGGCGACAGCATGAAGCAGGCCATGCTGTCGGCCCGTCCCGGCGGCCGCATCGGCTACGTGGGCGTGCCCCACGACGTCGAGCTCAGCGTGCCGCAGATGTTCGGCCGCAACATCGGCCTGGCCGGCGGCGTGGCGCCCGTGCGCGGCTACATCGAGGACCTGCTGCCCGACGTGCTCGACGGCACCATCTCCCCCGGCGACGTCTTCGACCTGGCGGTGCCGCTCGACCAGGTGGCCGACGGCTACCGCGCGATGGACGAGCGCACGGCGATCAAGACGATGCTGACGCTGTGACCGACGCGACCGACCGTCAGGTGCCGGCGGGGTACGAGCTGAGGACCGGCCTTCCCGGCGTCGCCGACTACCGCCGACTGCGGGCACGATCGGGCCTCAGCCCCAAGGACGATGCGCAGGCCCGGGGAGCCGTGACTGGCAGCTGGACGGGCTGCCACGTGGTGCACGCCGAGACATCGACCGTGGCCGCGATGGGCCGAGTCATCGGCGACGGCGGGTGGTACTTCCACCTCGCAGACATCGCGACCGACCCCGACCATCAGCGCCGCGGTCTCGGCTCATGCGTGGTGAGGCACCTGCTCGCGACCATCGACGAAGCGGCGCCGGCCCGGCCGTACGTGACCTTGATGGCCGACCCGCCCGGACGTGGACTGTACGAGCGCTTCGGCTTCCGCGAGACGGCTCCGGCGTCGGTCGGCATGGTGCGGGCCGTCCTCACGCCCTGAACGGCACCGCCGAGACGACGGCGTCGAGGTCGAGCGGACCGTAGACGTGCGGGAACGGCAGCGGCTGCCCCGGCACGTCGTCGAGCTGCCACGGGGACGTCAGCAGGTCGGTGTCGATCGTCAGCAGCACCACGGGCTCGGTCACCGCGCCGTAGAAGCGGTCGAACACCCCGTCGACCTGCTCGGCCTGCGAGCAGTGGATGAAGCCCACCTCGTCGAGGCTGAGCCCCACGGTCGACACCCGGTAGGTGCCGGCGGCGCGCGCCTCGTCCCAGGCTCCTTGCAGCGCGAGGTGGTAGATGATCACGGCGCCGAGCTCAGAACTCGTTCTCGGCGCGGTCGTTGAGCCGCGTGAGGCTTCGGGCGAACGACGTGATCTCGTCGGGCGTCCAGTCGTCGAGCATCGTGGCGAGCCGCTCGTGGGTCGTGCGGCGGTAGGCCTCGATCCGCTCGACCGCGACGGGCTCGGCCACCAGCAGCTGTGCGCGTCCGTCGTCGGGGTCGGGCACGCGAGAGACGAGGCCGAGACGCTCGAGGGTCGCGATCGACCGGCTGGCCGTCGACTTGTGGACCCCGAGGTCCTCGGCGAGCTCGGAGCCGCGGATGCCGTCGGGCGCGTCGACGATGGCGAGCAGGAAGGTGAAGTTGCCGTAGTCGAGCTTGGGATGGATCTCGGCGAGGTGTCGCAGCGTGCGCTTGCGGACGCGGCGAACGAATCGGGTCAGCTCGACGTCTACGTCGAGACCGGCGGGAAGTTCATTCGTCATGCACGAACCCTATAGAACGACTGTGCGCCCGCTCGACGGACGACGGGCGCACAGCCGTTCTGTGTTCAGCGCAGCTGCGACGAGCTGAGGTCGAGCAGACGACGGGCGACGATGAGCTGCTGGATCTGCTGCGTGCCCTCGAAGATGTCGAGGATCTTGGAGTCGCGCGACCACTTCTCGATCAGCTCGTTCTCGCTGTAGCCCAGAGTGCCGGCCAGCTCGACGCACCGCAGCGTGATGTCGTTGCCGACCCGTCCGGCCTTGGCCTTGGCCATCGAGGCCTCCATCGAGTTGGGCCTGCGGTTGTCGGCCAGCCACGCCGCCTCGAGCGTCAGCAGCAACGCCGCCTCCCAGTCGGCCTCCATCGCGATGAAGGTGGCCGCAGCGTACGACTGCGTCTGCGCCGGCCGGTCGTAGTCGATGACGACGCCGGCCTTCTCGAGCAGCTCTCGCGTGTCCTCGAGCGCGGCGCGGGCGCAGCCGACGGCCATGCCGGCGACGAGCGGACGCGTGTTGTCGAAGGTCGCCATGGCGCCGGCGAAGCCCTGCTTGGTGTCGATCTCGGGGTTGCCGAGCAGGTTCTCGGCCGGCACGCGGCAGTTCTCGAGCACGATCACGGCGGTGTCGGACGCGCGGATGCCGAGCTTGTGCTCGAGGCGCTCGACCCGGATGCCGGGCAGGCTCTTGGGCACCAGGAACGACTTGATCGCGGCGCGGCCCAGGTTCTTGTCGAGGGTCGCCCACACGACGACGGAGTCGGCGCGCTCGCCCGACGTGACGTAGATCTTCTCGCCGTTGAGCACGTAGGCGTCGCCGTCCTTGACGGCCGTCGTGACGATGTTGGCCGAGTCGGAACCGGTGCCCGGCTCGGTGATGGCCATCGCGGCCCACGTGCCCTTGAAGCGCTCGAGCTGCTCGTCGTTGGCCACCGAGGCGATCGCCGAGTTGCCGAGGCCCTGACGCGGCATCGACAGCAGCAGGCCCACGTCGGCCCAGCACATCTCGATGATCGACAGCACCGACGACATGTTGGTGCCGTTCTTGACCTTGCTGCCCTTGGACGAGTCGTCGTCCTCGCCGCGTCGCACGCCGGCGGCGCCGGCGCCTTGGCCCTGGCCCGAGTCGCCCATGCCGTCGACGAGCGAGGCGAGGAGGTCGAGCTCCTTGGGGTAGGCGTGCTCGGCGAGGTCGTACTTGCGCGAGTTGGCGCGCAGGAACTCCTCGGCGACCTGGTGCGCCTGCTTGATGAACGGACGGAACTTGCGGGGGGTCTCGAGATTGATCATGGTGTGGTCCGCCCTCAGACGAGGACTGCTCCTTCCATCAGGCCGACGGCTCGCAGGTCGCGATACCACCGCTCCACCGGGTGCTCCTTGACGAAGCCGTGACCACCGAGCAGCTGGACGCCGTCGGTGCCGATCTTCATGCCGTACTCGGACGCGAGGCGCCGGGCCAGCGCGACCTCGCGCGAGAAGTCGAGACCCTGCTCGGCCCGCGAGGCGGCCTTGAGCGTCACGAGGCGCATGCCCTCGAGCTCGATCGCGATGTTGGCGACCATGAACGCCACGGCCTGGCGGTGGGCGATCGGCTCGCCGAACGCGGTGCGCGTCTTGACGTACTCGGAGACGTAGTCGAGAACGGCCCGCGCGGTGCCGAGGGCCAGACCCGCCCATGCGAGACGCGAGAGCCGGATGCACTCGCGGTAGTCGTCGGCCGAGCCCTCGCCCAGCACGGCGTCGGTGGGCACCTGGACGTCCTCGAGCACCAACCGGCTGAGACCGGCGGCTCGCAGACCCATGCTCGGATCGGCCTCGATCGTCACGCCCGGGGTGCTGGACTCGACGAGCACGAGCGTCGGGCCCCGGCCCTGCACGTCGACGGCCACCACGAACAGCTCGGCCTCGCTGCCGCGGACGACGGCAGACTTGACGCCGTTGATGCGGTAGCCGCCGTCGTGCTCGACCGCCGTGGTCTCGAGCTCGAACGGATCGAACAGCACGCGCGGCTCGGCCACGGCGAGCGCGGAGGCCGGCACGTCGTCGCCGGCGAACGACGGCAGGTAGGTCTGCTGCTGGGCGTCGGAGCCCCACAGCGAGATCGCGGTCGCGACGGCGGCGGGCGCGAGGCACGCGACGGCCTGACCCATGTCGCCCTCGGCCAGGGCCTCGTTGACGAGCACGCCGGTGACGGCGGACCGGTCGTCGGAGAGGCCGCCCAGGCTTTCGGGGATGTTGAGCAGCGTCAACCCGAAGTCGCCGGTCTGGGCCAGCACCTCCTTGGAGGTGTCGTTGGCCGTCTCGGCCTCGGCAGCGGCAGGACGCAGCACCTCGGCGGCGAACTCCTTGATGACGCCGACGATCATCTGCTGGTCGTCGGTGGGCTCGAGGTCGAACACACCGCTGTCGGACGTGCGCGCCAGCCGCGTGGGCTTGCCCCCGCCCTTGACGCGCTTGAAGGCGCGCGTGGTGGCCCCGGCGACGCGGAAGCCGCCCTTGGCGCCCTCGTACACGGCACGCTCGGTGGTCTTGCGAAGCTTGAGCTTGTCGATGGTCGGCGAGCTGGCGATACGGTTGAGAACCGCCAGGCCGATCCCCATGGGATCGCGACGTGTGGCCACAAGGACTCCTAGATGACTGCGGTGCTGCGGGTGACGGATCGGGCGAGGCGCCCTCCCCGAGAGAAATGTAACTGAGAGTTACCTGTCGGGATACTCATGGTATCCGACGTCACTTGCGGGGACCAGAGGCGCGCTGGACGAATGCGATCGTTAGCCTGGGTGCGACCCGATCACAAGGAGCGCGGAACGTGCCCAGCAGTGCCGACTCGTCATCATCCACCTCTGCGCAGACGCAGTCCCGTCCCCTGCCCGGAGGCGGATCCGTCAGGCCCATCACCCGGTGGGGAACGCCGGTGATGCACCGCGAGCTCGCCGACGTCACGGTGTTCGACGACGAGCTCCGCACCCTGGTGGCCGACATGGTCGCCACGATGTACGCCGCCCGCGGCGTGGGGCTGGCAGCCAACCAGGTCGGCGTCGACCTCAAGGTGTTCGTGTTCGACTGCCCCGATGACGACGACGTCATGGTGACGGGTGTCGTCTGCAACCCGGTGCTGGTGCTGCCCGAAGGCAAGGAGCGCAACCTCGAGGACGCCGACGAGGGCTGCCTGTCGCTGCCCGGCGCGTTCACCGGCTGCGCCCGCCCGGACCTGGCCCGTGTCACCGGGTTCGACGAGAACGGTGAGCCGGTGGCGTTCGAGGGCACGGGCCTGCTGGCGCGCTGCCTGCAGCACGAGACCGATCACCTCTTCGGGACGGTCTTCGGCGATCGCATCCCCGAGCGGGCGCGCAAGAAGCTCTACAAGCAGCACGACGAGCTGGCCGACGACTACCCCGACGACTGGCCCGTCACGATCCTCGTCGACGACGAGTAGCGCTCACCTTTCGGGTCGAGGCGCGCCGAGCCGTCGGCCGCGTGCGCGACACTCGCCCTGTCATGCGCCGAGAACGCGTCCTGCGGGCCGCTCGACCACTAGCGTGAGCGGCACACCATCGGCCGTGGAGGAGGACCATGACGCGTATGCCGTACGTGACGGACGAGCGCGACGTCCGGCGTGTCCTGCGCTTGGTCGAGCGCGGCACGATGCCGTCCGCCGTCACGAGCAAGCACCTGATCGCCAACGGCATCTCCGAGCAGGACGCGGAGCACGTCCGCGATCTCCTCGCGGCACTCGGCTTCGTCCGCACCGACGGCGTGCCCACGTCGACCTGGGTCGGCTACCGCGAGTCGGACGACCGCGCCGGCATCCTCGCCGAAACGGTCCGGCAGGCGTACGAGCCGCTGCTCGACGACGCGCTGGCCGATGACGACCGCGCACGCATCGTGGCCGAGAGCGGTGACGTCCCCGCCGAGGCCGTGCCGCACGTGCTGTGCACCTTCGCGGCGCTGCGCGACCTGTCCGACCTGCGCAGCCCGGCACGCACGAGCGGTGGCGGCTCGGCCACGCCTCGGCGCCGAGCGGTCGTGGCGCACATCAGCCGTCTCATGCAGGCCTCGATCGCCGAGTTCGACACCGCTCGCGTGTGCCTCCAGCACGACCTGACCAGACCCGCGATCGTCTGGGCCTGGAACAGCTTCGCGGCGCTGGCGTTCGCCCACCTCGCCGACGACGACTTCGCGATCCTGCGCACGTCCGGACGCCGTGCTCAGCTCGACCCCGTCGAGCTGATGCGCAAGGTCGACGCGGCCGAGCTCATCGAGCTGCTGGTCGTCGGTGGGCAGATCGGTGCGGCCGACCGCGCCGTGCTCGAGCAGCTGCTCACGCGGCGCGACGACTGCGCGCACCCAGCGACGCCCGCACCCGACCGCGACGAGGCTGCCGCCTATCTCAGCAGCGTCCTGGCCCAGTCCGCACTGCTGACCCAGCACCCGTTGGCGCACCAGGCATCCGAGCCGGTCAGCGCTTCCTGAGCTCCCGCAGCTCCCAGCAGGCCACCGCCACCGACGAGGCGACGTTGAGCGAGTCGATGTCGGCCGCCATCGGGATCGTGACGCGGTGATCGGCCTCCTGCTCCCAGTGGGACGTCAGCCCGTGGCCCTCCGACCCGACGATCAGCGCGAGCCGGTCGACGTCGTGCGGCACCTCGTCGATGGGCACCGAGTCGTCCGCCAGCGTCATCGCGTACGTCGTGTAGCCGGCCTCGCGGAGCAGCGTCGGCGCCGAGTACCAGTCGTCGACGCGGGCGTACGGCAGCCAGAACACCGAGCCCATCGACACCTTGATGGCCCGGCGGTACAGGGGGTCGGCGCAGCGCGGCGACAGCAGCACCGCGTCGAAGCCGAGCGCCGCGACGCTGCGGAAGATGGCCCCGACATTGGTGTGGTCGGCGAGGTCCTCGACGACGACCACCCGGCGGGCGGCGTCGAGCACCTCGCGGGGCGACGGCAGGTCGGGTCGCTCGAGCGCGGCCAGCGAGCCGCGGTGGACGTGGAAGCCGGTCAGGCGCTCGATCGACGCGTCGTCCAGCACGAAGCACGGCGCATCGGTGGTGTCGAGGACGTCGGCCAGACCCTCCAGCCAGCGCGGCGACATCAGGAACGAGCGGGGCTGGTGGCCCGACTCGACCGCGCGGCGCACGACCTTCTCGCCCTCGGCGAGGAACAGGCCGCGCTCGGACTCCAGGCGCAGGCGCAGCTGGACGTCACGCAGATCGGTGTAGTCGCGCAACCGCGGATCGTCGAGGTCGTCGAGTCGTACGATCTGAGCCACCGGGCTAGCGTAGATGGCATGAGCCTCGACCGACCCGTCACACCCGATCCCTACGAGCTGCTGCCCTCGGTGGCCAGCTTCACCGTCACGAGCAACGACGTCACCGACGGCCAGCCGCTGAAGGACGACCAGGTCGCCGATCAGGGCAACACGTCACCCCATCTGTCGTGGAGTGGAGCCCCCGAAGGCACGAAGTCGTTCGTCGTGACCTGCTTCGACCCCGACGCCCCGACGCCGTCCGGCTTCTGGCACTGGGTCGCCGTCGACATCCCGTCCGACGTCACCGAGCTCGCCACCGGCGCGGGAGCATCCGACGACTCGCTTCCCGGAGGCGCCTTCCACGTCCGCAACGACGGCGGGAGCCTCGACTTCACCGGTGCTGCTCCCCCACCGGGCGACCAGGTGCACCGCTACTACTTCGTGGTGCACGCCGTCGGCGAGGAGACGCTCGGCGTCGACGCGTCGGCCTCCCCCGCCGTCGTCAGCTTCAACCTGGCGTTCAAGACGTTGGGCCGCGCGATCGTCCGCGGCACCTACGCCCACTGACCACCTGACCGCTCCCGCTCAACGGGCGGGAGGTCGGCTCAACGGGCGGCGTAGGCGTTGGCGTAGGCCAGCACCGTGCGCACGTACGTGTCCGACCGGTTGTACGAGAACACCGCCTGCGTCCATCCCTGCGCCGTCGTCAGGTCAGCGCCCGAGGCGCACAGGTACCGTCCCGCCGCGTAGGCGGCGTCGGCGATGTTGGACGGGTCCGACACGCCGTCGTCGTTGCCGTCGGACTGCCAGCGCTCCCACGTCGACGGGATGAACTGCATCGGCCCGACGGCGTGGTCCCACTCGGTGTCGCCGTGCCACTGCGCCGTCTCGGCCGTGGCACGGATGGCGGCCGTGCCGTCGCTGCCGTCGAGAGCCGGACCGATGATCGGCTGCGACGTGCGCCCGTCCGCCAGCAGCGTCGCGCCGCCGTCGGTGCCGTGGATCGACTCGACTCCCCCGATGCCGGCCAAGGTCGTCCAGCCGAGACGGCAGGCCGGCCGCTCGTCGGCCAGCCGCAACGCCGCCGAGCCGTAGGCCGCCAGCGCCACCTGCCCGATGCCGGTCCGCTCCGAGACCTGCTGCACCCATGGCGGCGCCACCCGCGTGCCGGCGGCCTGCGGCACGCTCGCGGCGGCATCGGGCACGACGGGCAGCGGCACCGGAGCCGGCGTCGCGGTCGCCTGGGTCGGCGAGACCGCGGGGAGGCCGGACGCGTCCGGAGCCGCTCGTCCCGCGGAGAACGCCGACGCGGCGGCCATGCCTGCGGCCACCACGACGCACAGCGCGACGCCGATCATCAGCATCTCGCGCCAGCCGAACCCGCGGCGCGGCGCGCTATCCAAAGCGGCCGTTCACGTAGTCGGACGTGCGGGCGTCCTGGGGGCTGTCGAACATGGCATCAGTATCCCCGTGCTCGACGATCACGCCCGGGGTGCCCTGTGCTGCGAGGAAGAACGCGCACTGCGACGACACGCGAGCCGCCTGCTGCATGTTGTGGGTCACGATGACGATGGTGACCTCCCGCGCCAGCTCCAGCATGGTCTCCTCGATGACGCGGGTCGACGTCGGGTCGAGCGCCGAGCAGGGCTCGTCCATCAGCAGCACGCGCGGCTTGATGGCCAGCGATCGCGCGATGCACAGTCGCTGCTGCTGCCCGCCGGAGAGACCCCCTCCGGGGGCGTCCAGACGGTCCTTGACCTCGTTCCAGAGACCGCCCTTGACCAGGCACGACTCGACGAGCTCCTCGCGGGCGTCCTTGTCGATGCGGATGCCGGTGAGCTTGAGCCCGGCCAGCACGTTCTCCTCGATCGACATCGCCGGGAACGGGTTGGGCTTCTGGAACACCATGCCGATGGCCCGACGCGCGTCGGTCAGCTTGCGCGACTTGTCGTAGATGTCCTGGCCGTCCAGCTCGACTGATCCCGCCAGCGACGCCGACGGGATCATCTCGTGCATGCGGTTGAGAATGCGCAGGAACGTCGACTTGCCGCAGCCCGACGGCCCGATGAGGGAGGTGACCTTGCCCGCCGGCATCGTCAGCGAGACGCGGTCGAGCACCTTGTGGTCGCCGAACCAGGCCGAGACCTCGTTGGCGCGGATCTCTGCCAGGCTCGCCGGAGGCGTCGTGGCGGGGATGAGCTGCGTCGACCCGTCGTCGGCGAAGGTCTCGTCAGTGATGACGGTCATGGGGGTGTCCTTGTCTGGGTACCTGAGGGGTGCAGTGGGCGCACACAGTCGGCCCCAGGCCCGCGAGGACCTGGAGCCGACTGCTTCGTGCGTGGTGGAACACGTGCTACTTGACGACCTTGAGCTTGACGGTCTTGGACGTCGAGCCGCTGAGGTTGGAGTCACCGGCGAAGACGGCCTTGATCTTGTAGGAGCCCTTCTTGAGCTTCTTCAGCGTGATCGTGACCTTCCCGTTCTTGACGGTGCCCTTGCCGATCGTCTTCGAGCCGACCTTGAGGGTGACCTTGCCGTTGGCCCGCACGGGCGAGCCGGAGACCTTGACCGTGACGGTCGTCTTGAGCGTCTTGCCGGCCTTGGCCTTCTTCTGGGCGAGCTTCAGCGTGCTGGCCGTCTTGGCCGCCGTGACCGTCAGCGAGCTGGACGCCGACGACGCACCGGTGCTGCCGTCGCCCGCGAAGGTCGCGGTGACCGGGTAGGTACCGGCCCTCAGCGTCGCCGGGACGGCTGCCGCGCCTGCGCCGTTGACGAGCGCCACGGTGCTGACGACGCCTCCGACGTTGACCGAGACGGAACCGGAGACCGGTCCGCCCGCCGAGCTGACCTGGACCGGGATGGTCGTCGCGACGCCGTAGGCCGTGCGGACGGGCGAGACGCTCGCGGTCGAGGCCGTGACGACCTTGACGGTGGTCGGCAGCGAGTCCGAGGCGACGAACTTGTTGTTCGCCGGCACGAAGGACGCGGTGTAGGTCTGAGCGCCCTTGGCGACGCCGGGCAGCGTCAGGGTCGCGGTGCTCTGACCGTTGACGGCGACCGTGCCGATCGTGGCACCGGCCTGCTTGAACACGACGTTTCCGGAGGCGATGTTGTTGCCCGACACGGCGGCCTTCAGCGTCACGGTGCCGCCGGCGGCGGTGGCCGTCAACGAGGTCTCGGTCGTCACGACCGAGCTGGTGACGTACGGGAACGCGACCGCAGCCTGGGTGGCGATGCCGCACTGTCCACCGGAGGTGGCCGACGTGGCGAGCTGGTCGAAGCCTGCGGCCTCGATGGCCGGCTTGGCCGCAGCGCTGCACAGGTAGCCGTCGGGACCGAACACGGCCTTGATCTTGTCGTTGTCGACGTCGGAACCGCGCACGACGTTGTAGACCGCACGCCGTGCCTGGAATCCTCGGACGAGCTTGACGCTCGACAGTCCCTTGGCCCGAGCGGTCGAGAAGGGCGCGATCGCGTCGGGGTCGTTTGCGAGGACGGACGCGTCGTGCTCCTGCGACGGGAGGACCGACTGACCGAGGTTGACGGCGACGCCGCCGTTGGCGGCCGTCAGCTGGGCCGTGAAGAACGACAGCGTGCCGGAGCCGGACTGCGGCTGGTAGGGCTTGATCGTGGCGCTCGGCGCGGTGCCGTCGTAGCCGGGGATCTGGCCCCACGTCTTGTACGTGCCGTTGTAGATGTTGACCATGTCTGCGGCCGTGATCGTGGACGGGGCGTGCGTGTTCGCCGAGCTCACGGCGAGGCGCAGGCCGTCGACCGCGAAGGCGTACTGACGCAGGCCCGCGGAGGTCTCGGTGGGGCTGAGCGAGGAGGACGAGCGGGCGAAGCTGACGCCTGACTGGTTCGTCGAGCCGTACAGCGCGCTCTTGCCGGGGCCCGAGCCGTTCGGACGCGCGATCGTGACACCGTCACGGATCGTGATGTTCTCGGCAGGCGCGGCTGCGAACGAGGCGATCCTGCCCGAGTCAGCGTCGTCGGTCTGGTTGTAGGCGGTCGCCACGTCGTGCATGACGATCTCGATCGTGTCCGACCCGACGCCCACGAGGTCGTTGACGGAGGGGGTGAAGCCGGGGTCGTAGCTGCTGGCGGCACTGGCCGGGGAGACCAAGCCGGTGCTCAGGGCGGTGCCGGCGACGACTGCGCCGACCACTGCCAAGGAGACTCGCTGACGAATCATTCCTGTTGTGTCCTTTTCTCGAAGAGCCGGGCATGCGGGGGTGATGCCCACGAGAAAGTTAGGCCTGCGGCCAAGACCGGCGCAGCGTTTGAGGTGAACGCCGAGTGTCCATCGCACGTCGATTCAGATTGCCTGCAATCACAGGAGATTTGGCAGCAGATAGGTCGTCAGGTCGACGCTGAGCCACGCCAGCGCGACGATGACCGGTGCCCCGACGAGCCAGGCGCGGATCGCCCCGAACCGTCGCCTCGCGACGATCACCCCGACCGTCGCCGCGGCCAGCACGCCGAGGCTCAAGGCGAGCGCCGGCATGACGCTGGTGTCGCTGGCCATCGCCGTCTCGGCGGGCCCGATCGCGTTGAGACGGCCCGGCGGCGCGACGAAGGCGCCGGCGTCGAGGGTCGCATCGACGTAGACGACCTCGTCGGGCGCGAGACGTCCCAGACGCCCCTCGCCCTCGGCGGTCACCATCGTGATCCTGGAGCCTCCCGACGGAGGTGCTGCGGGCAGAGCGTCCCCGGCCCTCCGGACGGCACCGATCGTGTACGACAGCTCGCCTTGACCGGTCGTCACCGTCAGCTTCTGCCCCGCGGCGCCGTTCAGCATGGCCTGCAGCGGCCTCCCGAACGTGCCGGACTTGCCGTAGACGATCGACACCCCGGCCTGGCCGGGCAGCACCGTGTCTCGCCGGTGCCCGGGGCCGTCCAGCAGCAGCCCGGAGCTCGTGCCCTCCGTGACCACCTGGCTCCAGCCCAGGCCCGGCGCGCTGAGCAGCGCGACCGGCGTCCCGGGCTCGATGATGCCGCCGACCGGGGCCGTGGCCGCGGCCAGCTGCTCACGGAACTCTCCGTACAGGCGGTCCTGGGCGCGGTGCTGCTCGAGCCCTCCGAGCACGAAGAGCTGCATGACCAGCCACACGCACACCACGGCCAGGACCGTCAGGGAGGTGCTGACGATCGAGAGGTTGTCGGGGACGGGGACGGTTGATGCAGGCCGGGTCTTGACCAGCGGCCACAGCTGAGGCGGGCGGGCCAGGCGCCGGCGCCCCGACCAGACCGCGGTCATCGGTTCCGCCAGAGGTGGACCACGCGCGTGGCAGGCCCGCCGAGACCGGCCAGCAGCGCGAGCGCGATGAGGACGGGGAACAGCGCACCGGCCGCACCCGAGCTCTGCGCCGACGTCGCGACGATGTCGTCGGTCGCCGTGGCGGCACCTTCACCAGCCGCAGCAGCCGGAGCATCGTCCTGCGGCGCGTCGACCGGTGCGGCGGCCGGTGCGGCCGGCGCCGGCTTCGGCGCCCCCTTCGTGGCCTCGGGCTTGGCCGCTGCCTCCTTCTGGGCGGCCACGAGCGTGGCGACGCGTTGCGCCGACGCCCACAGCTTCGCCGTCGCACCGGTCTTCACGATCGGCAGGAACCCGCCGGGCAGCTTGCCGTTGCCCGACCCTGGCACCTGGCCCTCGGAGGTGGCGATCTTGATGAAGGCGGAGACCTTCGCGGCGTCCTCCTTGTCGAGACCTCGGATCTTGGCGGTCGTGTAGACGATCATGGTCCCGGGATAGGCCGCCGGCTGCTTGCGCAGCATGTCCTGCGTCATCTGGAACGCCGAGCGAGATCCCTTGTCCTTCGCGAGCTTGACGGCCGCCGAGATGCTCGACGTCGTCGGTGCCACGAAGGTGCGTCCTGAGCCGTCGATGAACGGCGACGAGGGGCCGACCGACGACGCCGTCTGCAGCGACGCGGTGCGCAGCCCGTAGCGATCGGCGTCGCCGAGGCTCACGATGCCCAGCATGAATCGCGTGCCGACACCTTGCCGGTCGATCCGGCCGACCTTGAACGGATCGCTCGCACTGGCCCGGTCGCACTTGGTCTGCACGTTGGGCCAGGCGTCGAGGAGAGCCGACGCGATCTTGGTGATGCTGTTGACCGGGGCGGCCAGCTGGCTGAAGTACGGTGCCGGGTTCTGCTGGTAGCACTCGAGCCCCGACGTCGGGACGAACGTGTCGCGCAGGGGGAACTCGCTGACCGGCAGCTTGAGGCCCTTGTACGACGGGTTGACGACCATGCCCCACGGATCGCGTGCGCCCTTGATGAACTGCTTGGCCTCCGGATCGGCGTTCAGGTAGGACGTCAGCGAGCTGATGACGTCCGACGACTCCGACAGCGAGAGCACAGTCGCAGCGGCCTCGCGCTGGATGCGGTCGAGACCGGGGTTGAGCGCGTTGAACTCGGGGTCGACGTTGAGCGACATCGGGTTGGCCTCCATGCCCGGGTGCTGCTGGCCACGGCTCGACCCCGTGTACGACTGGGTCAGCAGCTTGGCGATCAGTCGAGCGTTGAGGTTCAGCTGTTGACGCTCACCGGCGTTGCCGGGCTCGTCGATCGTGAACCCCACCGCGAAGCCGGTCACCGCCGTGGGCGCGTACCCGATCCGCTCGGTCGTCGACTCGGCCTCGCGCGCGCCGGAGACGAAAGCCGCCGGTGCCTGCCCGTTCTCGACGAGCACGAAGGCAGGATCGTCACCCATGCGGTTGTGCTGGAACTTGAAGCGCTGCTGGTTGAGGCAGTAGGCAGGCGCCCACTGCAGCGACGCCTGGTTCATGAGCTCGGAGCCGTAGAAGGCCGTCGGGGGACGCTTGTCGAGCACTGCGCACGCGTCCGGCGGCAGGCCGAACGTCAGCGGCACCGAGACGCGGTTGTCCCAGTTGGACGCGCTCCACCAGTACAGCGGCGAGACCGCCGGCACGACGCCTTCGTTGGCGAAGTTGCTCGACCCGGCCTCGAACCGGCCTTCGCGCCGGCAGTCGTAGTTGTCGTCGTAGCAGCTGATGCCCATGATCGGGACCGCGACGATCGAGCACGGCACCTTGTCGGAGCAGCCGAGCGACTCGTTCTCGGCGCTCGAGCGCACCTCGAAGTTGACCGACCCCTTGCCGTCGGCATCGCTGTAGGCCGACACCTCCGCCGGGGGCAACGCCGCTCCGACGGCCGCCTCGGGCGGCATGGTGTCGGCCGAGCAGGCCGCGTACACCTTGCCGTTCGCCGCGACGAACGGCGTCGTGTGGGTGGCGTCGGACTTGGTGTCGACGCACTCCTTCGGGAGGTCGGTCAGACCCGACTTGAGCTCGCGGTCGGCCTTCGTGGCCTTGAGGTCGTGCCGCCAGACGCCGAGCACCGCGTCGGTCGACTGCGAGCGCTGCTGGCGGGTCGACGTCCAGCACGTCTCCGGCTTGAGCCGCTGGGCCTCGGGCAGCGACGGGTCGTCGATGCCCCGGCACTGCATGATCACGACCGGGTACTCCTGGTTGAGACCGTTCTCCCCGTAGGGATTCGCGGCCCGCGCGCCGCTCGGGTGCGCTCCGGACCAGTCGATCTTGACCCGCTCACGACCGCGCAGGTTGAGCGTGTGGTCGACCGTGAGGGTGAACTGGCGCGAGTCGACGACGTCCTGCGGCGTGTCGTCGGTGGGGTCGTCCGTGGGTTCTGCTGTCGGGTCGTCGTCGGTCGGGTCGGTCGGGCTCGGCGACGTCTCCTCAGGGGCCGGCGTGGCGGCGAGGACCCGCGTGATCGTCCTGGTCTTGCTGAACGCGCCCTCGCCCCCGGACGCAGGTCCGACGGCGCTGGCCGAGCCACCGTCGGTGGTGACCATGAGGACGACCAGCAGGCCGGCCAGGACGAGCGAGGCGAGCTCGCGGGGGCGGACGATCGCGGACATCAGCTCGCTCCTAGCCTGCGCCGGGCACGGCGCCTGAAGTAGACCGCGCCGACACCCGGCGCCAGGATGATCACGATCAGCTCGACGACCGCCAGGGCGCCGAACACCTTGGCGTCGCCCGGACGTCCGGAGGCCAGCTCGGTCGGCACCGCGACGGAGCCCTCGCCGGCCACCGCCTGCGCCACCGGCGCGGCGGCCCCCGTGTCCGGGTCGACCGGCGCCGCTTCACCGGCCGCAGGGTCAGCACCGGACGCCGGAGCGGCCTGCGCCGAGGAGCCGGAGGACTTGGGGTTCTTGGCCTCGTCGGTGGTGGTGGGGGCCGTGCCGGTCTCGGTGCCGCACGGACCGGCACCGACCTTGTCGCAGGCCTGTGGCTGCGGTGCGATCTCGGCCAGCTTGTTCTTGGTCAGGTCGCCGGCGACGAACGTCGGGTTGTTGCACTGCGTGACGTCGCGGTCCTTGAAGTCGACCGCGGGGTCGGCGACCGACAGCTTCTTGAGCTGGTCGAATCCGGCCTGCACGAGGTTGAGCGGCAGCGGCGAGTAGCCGTACGGTCCGGCCTTGCTCTGTCCTTGGCACAGCGAGTAGAACATGAAGTCGGTCAGCGTCTGACGCTTGGCCGTCGTCATCCGCTGATCCTTCGCGCCGGTCGGCAGCAGCATGTACGAGTACGACGAGAGCGGGTACGCCCGGGGGTCCGTCGACGTGTAGACGCCGTCGAGGATCGAGGTGAGGTACTGCTGCGACGCGGGATCGTTGTTGATCTTCGCCTTGGTGAGGGCGACGGCCACGTTGTACTGCGTCGGTTCCACGAAGTAGCCGGACTTGTTGAGCAGCTTGACGACCGGGTACTTCTTGTTGACCGGGTACGAGTACTCGACGTAGCCGATCGTGCCGTTGCCCGACGAGCTCGCGATGGTGTTCATGACCTGGTCCGAGCCGGCAGCGCCGATCGTCTTCGAGCCCGACTTCTTCGGGTAGTACGACGTCAGGCCGCTCTTGCCGAAGTAGGGCTGCCAGATGCTCGGGAACTGCTTGTCGAGCCAGGCCGTGAACTGCGCCGTGGTGCCCGATCCGTCCGACCGGACGACAGGCACGATCGTCAGGCTCGGCAGCTTGCGCCCGTTGTTGTCCTTCGTGATGGCCGGGTCGTTCCAGTTGGTGATCTTGTTGGTGAAGATCTTGGCGATCGTGTCGCCCGAGAGCCGCAGGTCCTTCACGGGCTTGCCGCCGACCTTGATCTGGTAGGTGAACGCCGTGCCGCCGGCGACGATCGGCATGTACGCGAACTCCCGCCCGCCTGCGGTGTCGACCGCGCCGTACTCGTCCTTGCCCTGGTACGGGATCTCGGTGATGCCGAAGTCGGTGACGTTCGACGCGAAGTCCTTGCGGCCCTGCGACGAGCCGGCGCCGTTGTAGGCGATCTGCATGCCGTTGGCGTCGACGTCGGAGATCCACTGCGCGACGATGCCCTGCGACCAGGTGGATCCCGATCCCTCGATCTGGGCGTATGCGGCCTGGGCCGGCCTGGCCGAGGTGATCAGCAGCGCGCTCGACAGCAGGGCCACCAGCGCGGTGAGGGTGGCCCGCGTGCGGGGCCTGGTGGACTGGACTGAGGTGTTCAACGTGATCCCTTTCGGGGACGGGCGAGCAGACGAGCGGTGACGAACAGCACCAGGACGATGGCGAGCAGGATCGCGGCGGCGCCGTAGGCGCGTTCGATGTAGATCGGCTCGCCGCTGCGGACGGTGGAGAAGATGAACAGGGGCAGGGAGTTCATGACGCCCTCGGTGGGATTGGTGACCATGAACGTCGCGGCCCCCGAGGTCAGCAGCACCGGAGACGTCTCGCCGATGCCGCGCGCGACACCCAGGATCACCGCGGTGGCCAGGCCCGGACGCGCCGTCGGCAGCACGATGTGCCAGACCGTCGACCAGCGCGAGGCACCCAGCGCGAGGCTCGCCTCGCGCAGGTTGCCGGGCACGACGCGCAGCACGACGTCCGACGCACGGGCGATGATCGGCAGCATCATCACGCCGAGCGCCATCGCCGCTGCCAGGCCCGAGCGCGGCAGGCCGAGACCGACGATCAGGGTCGTGTAGATGAACAGGCCCGCCACGATCGACGGCAGGGCCGTCATGGCCTCGACGACCGTCCGCACGACGCGCGCGAACCTGCCACCCACCTCGGTCATGTAGACCGCCGTGCCGATGCCCAAGGGGATGGCCACGAGGATCGCGATGCCGACCTCGATGAGCGAGCCGACGATCGCGTGAGCGACGCCGCCGCGGTCGAGGGGGTCGCGCGGGCCGACCCCCGACATGTCGTCGACGAACGTGTTGAGATGCATCAGCGGCCTGTAGCCCTTGGCGAAGATGAACAGCACCGTCGAGACCAGCGCCAGGCCCACGAGTCCCGCGGCCAAGGTGATGACCGTCGTGACGATCCGGTCGACGACCTCCGGCCAGCCGGCGTCGACCGCCGTGATGACGGCCAGCAGCACCACGCCGAGCACCACGGTGACGACGGTGAACACGAGCGGGCCGTGCCAGGGCATCAGCCGTCCGCACACGAGCCACGCCAGCGCGACCGCGGCGACCCAGCACCCGATCAGCTCGAATCGCTGCTCGGCGGTCGACCGGCTCAGCAGGCGGCGCTCGTGCATCGGGACCGAGTCTGCGGACGACGGCTCGGCACGGACCGACGTGCGGACCGGGCGTGGCGTCGCCACGGTCGGGTTCTCCTCGAGGTCGATGCTCATCAGGCGTCCGCCCCCTGCCCGGACCGGCTGCGCGCCACGACCATCGCGGCGAGGGTGTTGATGCCGAGGGTGATCAGGAACAGCACGAAGCCGGCCGTCAGCAGGGCTTGCAGCTGCAGCGACGTCGCCTCGCCGAAGCGTCCGGCGATCAGGCCCGAGATCGAGTTCGTGCCGATCTCGAGCGGCTTGACCTTGAGGTCGAACGACGGCGAGATGATGAGGACGACGGCGATCGTCTCGCCCAAGGCGCGACCGAGGCCCAGCATCGTCCCGCCGATGATGCCGCCCTTGCCGAACGGCAGGACGACCGTGCGCACGACTCCCCAGTGGGTGGCGCCGAGGGCGAAGGCTGCCTCACGCTCCCCCGGCGGCGCCTGCGAGAAGACCTGCTGCATGACCGCGCAGGCCATCGGGATGACCATCATCGCCACTGCGATGCCGGCGATGAAGGCCGAGGCGGTGTAGCGGGTCTGCTCCCAGACGGCGGCGTTCGGGTCGGCGTCCACGCGGAAGAACGGGATGAACCCCAGGTGCTGGTGCAGCCAGAGGGCGAACCTGCTGGCGTGCGGCTGCACGAGCGTGAACCCCCACAGGCCGTAGATGATGCTCGGCACCGCAGCCATCAGGTCGACCAGCGAGACGAGGGTCGCCTTGATGCGGGCCGGCGCGTACTCGGCGATGTACAGGGCCGTCAGCAGCGACAGGGGGAACGCGAACAGCAACGCCACAGCGGCGATCGTGAACGTGCCGACCAGCACCGCCCCGATGCCCAGGACGTCGGCCTCGGGCTGCCACTGGGTCTCGGTGAGGAAGCCGAAGCCGTAGCGCCCGAAGGTCGGGACGGCGGAGAACGCCAGGAACAGGCCGATGCCGGCGGTGACGGCGAGGACGGTCGCGGCGATCGCGCGCGAGCCGAGGACGAACGCCCGGTCGGAGCCGGACTCGTCGATCCACAGATCGCGGGGCTCGTCCTCCTCCGCCTCGGGCAGGGCGGAGCGCAGGGTCGTGCTCACAGATGGGGCTCATTTCGCGACGGAGTTCGAAGGTGTCGCGAGGAACCTAGGGCACCGACACCCTGCCGCGGACCGTCTGCGGTGAACGACCGATGAACGCACGACGTACCTTCGCCGCAGGACGCGCGAGAGGCCCGTCGACAGGTTGTCGACGGGCCTCGTGCGGGTTGTTGTGGACGTTCTACCCCTGCTGCTGGGGCCGCTCCGGCGCAGCGGGCGGCTCGGGGGCCGGGGGCGCCGGAGGCACGTCGGCCGCCGTCGTCGCCGGGTTCTCGGCAGCCTTGGCGGCGTCGAGCGCCTCCTGGACGGCCTCGTTGGTCGCCTCGGTCTGCATCGAGTCGTCCTCGATCTCCGAGTTGTAGTCGACCCGGATCTTGTTGCCGCCACCGTCGACGGGGATCGAGCCGATCGTGCCGCCGAGCGTGCCGAGCGCCTTGGTGAGCTCGGCCGGGATGATCCACGTCGTGGCGTTGTCGCCCTCGGCGATCTTCGGCAGCATCTGCAGGTACTGGTACGACAGCAGCTTCTGGTCGGGGTTGCCGTCGTGGATCGCCTGGA
>JBEVGQ010000319.1:0-10657 GCA_040511655.1 Aeromicrobium sp.
CGCTGACCGAGGGCACCGTGCTGCACGCCGACCTCGACGCCTTCTACGCCTCGGTCGAGCAGCGCGACGACCCGTCGCTGCGCGGGCGTCCCGTCATCGTCGGCGGAGGGGTCGTGCTCGCCGCGAGCTACGAGGCCAAGGCGCGTGGTGTCCGTACCGCGATGGGCGGGCGGCAGGCGCTGCGCGCGTGCCCCGAGGCCGTCGTCGTCCCCGCCCGGTTCGCGGCCTACACCGAGGCGAGCCGCGCGGTCTTCGAGGTGTTCCACGACACGACCCCCATGGTCGAGGGCATCTCGATCGACGAGGCGTTCCTCGAGGTCGGCGGCCTGCGCCGCATCCGGGGCCTGCCGTCCGGCATCGCGCGGCAGCTGCGGGTCGACGTCCGCGAGCGGGTCGGGCTGCCCATCTCGGTGGGCGTCGCGCGCACCAAGTACCTCGCCAAGGTCGCCTCGGCGGTCTCCAAGCCCGAGGGGATGCTCGTCGTGCCGGTCGAGCGCGAGCTCGAGTTCCTGCACGCCCTGCCGGTCGAGCGGCTGTGGGGTGTCGGCAAGGTCACCTCGGCCAAGCTCCGCGACGCCCGCCTCCACACGGTCGGCGACGTGGCCGAGATGTTCGAGAGCGAGCTCGTCCAGCTGCTCGGGTCCGGCGCCGGACGCCACCTGCACGCCCTGGCGCACAACCGCGACCCGCGGCCGGTGCAGACCGGGCAGCGTCGCGGCTCGATGGGTGCTCAGCACGCCCTCGGTCGCGGCGAGCACTCCCCCGCCGAGATCGACCTGATGTTGCTGACCCTCGTCGACCGGGTCACCCGCCGCATGCGCGAGAGCGGACGCACCGGCAGCACCGTCACGATCCGACTCCGGTTCGGCGACTTCACCCGCTCGACGTCGTCCCACACCCTGGCGCGGCCGACCGCCCACACCGTCACGGTGCTCGACGTGGCGCGCAGGCTCCTGGCGTCGCGTGCCGGCGTCATCAAGGACAAGGGCATCACCTTGATCGGGGTCTCGCTCGGATCGCTCGACGACCAGCCCGCGCAGCTGGCCCTGCCGCTCGACGTGACCAGCGGCGCCGAGCTCGACGACGTCATCGACGCGGTGCGCAGCAAGTTCGGCGGTGCCGCCGTGCGCCGGGCCGTCCAGCTGGGGCAGGCCGACCCGGGCGCGGCGCCGCATCTGCCCGACTGACCCGATCCCACCCCAGAAGTGCGGAGAAGTGCCCCCTCTGAGGGGACCGAAACGGGGCGGTTGTCCGCAGATCTCGGCTGGGAGGCGGCAGCTACGCGTACTTCTTCTTCAGCTCGTCGTTGACGAAGTCGGGGATGAGGCCCGAGACGTCGCCGCCGTGCTTGGCGACCTCTTTGACGAGGCTCGACGCCAGGAACGAGTACTCCGGGGACGTCGGGATGAACACCGTGTCGACCTCGGTGAGGCTCCCGTTCATCTGCGCCATCTGCAGCTCGTAGTCGAAGTCGGTGACAGCGCGCAGCCCCTTGACGATCGCATCGACGCCATGGGTGGTGCAGAAGTCGACCAGCAGGCCCGTGAACGATGCGGTCGTCACGTTGGGCAGGTGCGCCGTGGCCCGGTCGAGCAGCTCGAGGCGCTCGTCGATCGTGAACAGGCCCTGCTTGTTCTGGTTGACCAGCACCGCCACGACGACCTCGTCGAACAGCCGCGCCGACCGCTCCACGATGTCGAGGTGACCGTTGGTCACGGGATCGAACGAACCGGGGCACACGACCTTCGTCATGGCAGCGACCGTACCGCAGGACGGGAGCCGGTCAGCGTCCGTACCAGATCGTCGTCTCGCCGTACTTCTTGCTGCGCAGCGGCTCGACGGTGTCTGGCCAGGTGAACGGGTCGCGGGTTGCCCGCTCGACGACGAACAGGGCGTCGGGCGCTGCGAACGACCGATCGACCGCCGCGACCAGCTCGGCGAGCGCGGCCGTCGCCATGGCGTAGGGCGGGTCGACGAGGACGAGGTCGAAGGCGTCGCGGTCGCCGTCCTCGACCCACCGCTCGGCCTTGGTGCGCACGACGGTGCCGGACGCCCCGAGATCGGCCACGTTGCGCTTGACCACGGAGGCCGCGGCGGTGTTGGCCTCGACGAAGACCGCGTGTTCGGCACCGCGCGACAGCGCCTCGAGCCCCAGTGCCCCGGACCCGGCGAAGAGGTCGAGCACCCGCAGCCCCTCGAAGCCGCCCAGCTCGGACTCGAGCGACGAGAACAGCGCCTCGCGGACCCGGTCGGACGTCGGCCGGGTGCCGTCGCCCTTGGGCGTCTGGATGCGGCGTCCGCCGTAGGCTCCGGCGATGATGCGGGTCATGTGCGCTCCAGGTAGTCGGCCTGCTCGGAGTGCTCGAGGTCGTGCACCGCGGCGGCGAGGGTGGGATGACCGGCGAGCGTCGGATCGGCGGCGACGATCGCGTCGGCGGCCGACCGGGCGTCGTCGATGACCTCGCCGTCCTTGACGACCGACAGCAGCCGCAGGCTCGACCGGACGCCGGACTGCGCGGCCCCCAGCACGTCGCCCTCGCGCCGCAGCTCGACGTCGAGGCGCGACAGCTCGAAGCCGTCGGTGGTCGAGGCGACGGCGTCGAGCCGCTCGCGTGCCGGCGAGTCGGCGTCGCTGCCGGTGACCAACAGGCACAGGCCTGCCTCAGAACCCCGCCCCACGCGTCCGCGCAGCTGGTGCAGCTGCGACATGCCGAACCGGTCGGCGTCCATGATCACCATGACCGTCGCGTTGGGCACGTCGACACCGACCTCGACGACGGTCGTGGCCACGAGCACCTCGATCTCGCCGGCGGCGAAGGCGTTCATGGTGGCGTCCTTCTCGTCGGGCGTCATGCGGCCGTGCAGCGCCCCGACCCTCAGGCCGTGCAGCTGGCCGCCCACGAGCTCTTCGTGCAGCTCGACGAGCGAGTGCGTCTCGTTGGTGCCGTCGTCGTCAGGCCCGCCGATGCGCGAGACCACGACGTAGGCCTGCCGGCCCTTGGCGACCTCCTCGCGCACCCGCTGCCAGCCGCGCTCGAGCCAGGCCGGCCGCTCGGCAGCCGGGACGACGGTGGTCTGGATGGGCTGGCGACCCGCCGGCAGCTCACGCAGCGTCGACACCTCGAGGTCACCGAAGACCGTCATGGCGATCGTGCGCGGGATGGGCGTGGCCGTCATGACCAGCACGTGGGGCTTCACCGCGGCCCGGTCGACCAGGGCCGCGCGCTGCTCGACGCCGAAGCGGTGCTGCTCGTCGACCACGAGCAGGCCAAGCTCGGCGAACTGCACGTGATCTTGGATCAGCGCGTGGGTGCCGATGACGATGCCGGCCTCGCCCGACGCGGCGTCGAGCAGGGACGCGTTGCGGGCCTTGGCGCCCATCGACCCGGTGAGCAGGCGCACGCGCGTGGCCACGTCGGCCGAGCCCAGCATGCCGCCGCGCGCGAGGTCGCCGAGCAGGGCCGTGATGCCGCGGAAGTGCTGGGCGGCCAGCACCTCGGTGGGCGCCAGCAGCGCCGTCTGCGCGCCGGCGTCGACGACCTGCAGCATCGACATGAGCGCGACGATCGTCTTGCCCGAGCCGACCTCGCCCTGCAGCAGCCGGTGCATCGGGTGGGTGCGGGCCAGGTCGGCCGAGATCTCGTCGACGACGGTGCGCTGTCCGTCGGTGAGCGTGAACGGCAGCTGACGTTCGAACCGGTCGCGCAGCCCTCCGTCGATCGGTGCCCGGGCCGACGCACGCTCGTGCTCGAGGGCCCGGCGACGCTGCGCGAACACCGTCTGGACGACGAACGCCTCCTCGAACCTGAAGCGCTTCTGGGCGTTGACGGCCTCACCCATGCCGTGCGGCCGGTGGATGCTCTCGAGCCCGGCGCGCAGGTCGGGGAAGCCGCGGGCGGCGCGGACGTCGCCCGGCAGCGGGTCGTCGAGCGGGTCGAGCACGTCGAGGCACAGGCCGACGCACGTCTCGAGCTTCCAGGTGGGTACCGCGGCGGTGGCGCGGTAGATCGGCAGGACGCCGCGCGACAGGCGTGACTCGGCGGTGTCGCCGTCGGCGTCGAACAGGTCGTAGTCGGGGTGCGTCAGCTGCAGCTTGCCGTTGAACGCGCCGACCTGCCCAGAGAACAGGCACATCGAGCCGGGCTTCATCGTCGAGGCGAGCCACTTCTGCTGGAAGAACGTGAGCGACAGCCGCGCGCCCGTGTCGTCGGTGACGACGACCTCGGTGCGCGTGCGCTTGCCGCCCGGCCCGAACGAGTAGTTCTTGGCCTCGACGACCCGGGCGAGCACCGTCGCGTGCTGGCCCACCTGCAGGCTCGACAGGTTGCTGGCCTTGCCGAGCTCGACGTATCGACGCGGATAGTGCCGCAGCAGGTCGCCCACCACGTGCATGTCGAGGTGCTTGGCCAAGGGCTTGGCCGTCTTGTCGCCCAGCACGTTGACGATCTTGGTGTCGAGGTCGGCCATCACTCCACCGCGATGAACAGCGGGTAGTTCTCCTGCCCGCCCTCGTAGACGACGACGTCGACGTCGGGTCGCGACTCGCGCAGGTGCCGCGTGATGGCGTCGCCGTGGCCGGGGTCGGCGCCGTCGCCCAGCACGATCGTGACCATCTCGCCGGACGGCGACAGGATGCGGTCGATGATCTCGAGCGCGACCGACAGGACGTCGTCGCCGATCACGGCGAAGTCTCCGGTGATCGCGCCCAGGACGTCGCCGGGCCCGACCGGCCCGACCATCGTCATGCCCGGCTCGGTGGCCAGCGTGACGGCACCGTGCTGCGTGTGGGCGGCGGCGCTCGACATGGCCACGACGACCTCGTCGAAGCCGAGCCCCGGGTCGTGCACTGCCAAGGCGGCCAGGCCCTGCACCTGCGCGTGGGTGGGGATGACCGCGACGCGGACGCCGTCCTGCCGGGCCGCCTGTGCCGCCGCCACGAACTGGCCGATGTAGCGGTTGTTGTTGGGCAGGACGATGACCTCGCCGGCGTCGACGTCGTGCAGCGACGCGCTCATCTCGGCCACCGTGAGCGGACGGGCCCGCGTGAACTCCAGCGTCTGCGCTCCGGCCTCCTGGCACAGCGCCGTGAGGCCCGCCCCGGTGGTGGCGGCGATGATGACGCGACCCTCGCGCGGGCCCTTCGCCATCTGGTCGGCGAAGTGCGTGACCGCGATGCGGTAGGGACGCCCGGCGGCGATGCCCGCCTCGATCGCCGCCCCCACGTCGTCGACGTGCACGTGCACGTTCCAGAGCCGTTCGCCGCCGACGACCACGAGCGAGTCGCCCAGCCTCATCAGCTCGGTGCGCAGTGCCGGGACGCGGTCGTCATCGGCCTCGAGCAGGTACATGACCTCGTAGGACGGGCCGTCGGCACCGAGGTCGTCGCCCGCGACCTGGGCGGGCTGAGGGACGAGCGCCAGCACCTGGGTGGGCACCCGGCCCGTGAGCGCCTGCTCGGTGGCGTCGAGCACCACCACGAGTGCACGTCCGCCGGCGTCGACGACCCCGGCGCGCTCGAGGAGCGGCATCTGCTCGGGGGTGCGGGCCAGCGCCTCACGGGCGGCGCGGGCCGCATCGGCGAACACGGTGCGAGCGTCGATGCCCGACCGCGCTGCCTCGCTGGCACCCGCGGCCGCGGCCTTGGCCACCGACAGGATCGTGCCCTCGACCGGTGCGCCCACCGCGGCCCAGGCAGCATCGGAGGCAGCCACGAACGCGTGGGCCACGTCGTCGGCGCTGACCTCGCGATCGATCGGCAGGTCGCGGAAGCACGCCCGCACCAGCTGCGACAAGATCACGCCGGTGTTGCCCTTGGCACCCGTCAGTAGCCCGTCGACGTGAGCCTTGACGACCTGCTCGAAACCGGCGTCGTCGGGCTGTGCCTCGACGGCGTCGGCGCCCGACATGAAGGTCAGGTACGCGTTGGTGCCGGTGTCGCTGTCGGGCACCGGGAAGACGTTGAGCGCGTCGATCTCGGAGCGGGCCGACGACAGCGCGGCCGCGCACAGCTGCGTCCACGCGCGAAAAGCGGTGACGTCGAGGGTGAGGCCCATGGGGCGAGGCTATCGGTCGGGTCCCCCGCTGCGAGGCACCCGACGGGCTGATTCGCGTCAGCACCGGCTCGTCGGCTATCCTTGAGCGGTTGTCTGCTGGCCGTTCGGCTCGCGGGCGCCCACTTTCGTTCGAGCACCGTCTCGAGAAGTCTCAAGCTTTCAGGAGTTCGCCATGGCTGCGGTCTGTGATGTGTGTGCCAAGGGACCTGGTTTCGGCCACAACGTCTCCCACTCGCACCGACGCACGAAGCGTCGTTTCGATCCCAACATCCAGCGCGTGCGCGCCGTCATCAACGGCACCCCGCAGCGCGTCAACGTCTGCACCTCGTGCCTCAAGGCCGGCAAGGTCTCGCGCTAGTCAGCTTCCGGTCATCTCATGACCACTCGCGTCCACGCCTTCCGTGACGATGCCATCGGCGACCTCGACTCTGTCGGGGTCGCCGCTGCTGTTGCCGCCGGGTCGATCAGCGCCCGCGAGGCCACCGAGGCGGTGATCGCCCGGGCCGAGACGCTCGGCCCCGTGCTGAACGCGATCCAGACGCCCGACTTCGCCCGCGCGCTGGCCGCGTCCGACCGCCCGGCCGCCGGCATCCTCGGGGGCGTCCCGTCGTTCGTGAAGGACAACACCGCGGTCGCCGGGCTGCCGACCGACCAGGGCTCCCTGGCCGTCAGGTCGCGACCGGCGACCTCCGACGCCCCGTTCACCGAGCAGCTGCGCGCGGTGGGCCTCGGCGTGCTGG
This sequence comes from Aeromicrobium sp., assembly GCA_040511655.1. Taxonomy (GTDB): domain Bacteria; phylum Actinomycetota; class Actinomycetes; order Propionibacteriales; family Nocardioidaceae; genus Aeromicrobium. The sequence continues at coordinate 6,794 of JBEVGQ010000319.1, forward strand.
GCAAGACCACGATGCCCGAGTTCGGCTGGAACGCGTCGGCGGAGTGGGCGACGTTGCCTCCCACCCGCAACCCGTGGCACACCGAGCACTCCGCCGGCGGCTCGTCGGGCGGGGCGGCCGCCCTGGTCGCCTCCGGGGTCGTCACGATCGCCCACGCCAACGACGGCGGCGGTTCGATCCGCATCCCCGCGGCGGCGTGCGGGCTGGTCGGCCTCAAGCCCACCCGCGACCGGGTCGTCGCGGCCGCCGAGGCCGCGTCGATGCCGGTCGACATCGTCTCCAACGGGGTCGTGACGCGCACGGTCCGCGACACAGCGCACTTCCTGGCCGGCACCCAGCAGTTCCGGGCGCCGGCAACGCTCAAGCCGCTCGGTCTCGTCGAGGACCCGTCCGACCGCCGCCTGCGCATCGGACTCGTGCTCGACTCCGTCACCGGCTCCCCCACCGACGACGGCTGCCGTGCGGCCGTGCTCGCCACCGTCGACCGGCTCACCGCCCTCGGGCACGACGTCGTCGAGGTGCCGATCCCGGGCGACGCCGTCCGGTTCATGCACGCCTTCAAGCACTACTGGTCGTTGCTGGCGTTCAGCACCCACCACTTCGGCAAGCAGGTCATGCACAGCCCCGACTTCGACCGGCGGCTCACCGACCCGCTGACGCGGGGGCTCGCCCGACGCTTCGTGCGCAACGCCTGGCGAACGCCCGCGGCCATCCGCACGCTCAAGCGGTCCGAGCAGCTGTACCGCGACGCCTTCTCCGACGTCGACCTCATCCTCACGCCGACCCTCGGCTACGTTACGCCGCGGCTCGGCCACCTCGACCCGTCCGTCGACTTCGAGGTGCTGTTCGAGCGGCTGTCGCAGTACGCGGCCTTCACCCCGCTCAACAACGCCTCGGGCGGCCCGGCGATCTCGCTGCCGCTCGAGCAGACCGCCGACGGACGTCCGATCGGCGTGCACTTCTCGGCGGTGCACGGCGACGAGCAGACCCTTCTCGAGATCGCCTACGAGCTCGAGGCCGACCGCCCGTTCGCCCGCATCCAGGACTGATCCGCATGGCTCTGGTTCTGCGCCGCATCGGCCTGGGCGACGAGGAGCAGATCCGGGCGGCCGCTGCGACGATGGCCGCCGCCGGCGGACGCTGGTCGCTCCGGTTCGACCCAGACCTCCCCTGGGCCGACTACGTCGCGCTCGTGGGCGAGCGCGAGACGTCGGCCGGCCCCTCCGACGTCGCACACGCCGAGCTGGTGGCCGACGTCGACGGGACGATCGTCGGCCGCGCGACCATCCGGCTCGAGCTCGACGACTTCTTCCGCACGCTCGGTGGCCAGATCGGCTACCTCGTGCTGCCCGCCCACCGCGGACGGGGCCATGCGACCGAGATGCTGCGCCAGTCGGTGCTGTTCCTGCGCGAGCGAGGCGACCACGATCCCGTGCTCGTCACGTGCGACGACGACAACGCGGCGTCCGCGGCCGTCATCGAGCGCAACGGCGGCGTGCTCGAGTCGGTGATCCCTGGGCTCGGCGACGTGCCGAAGCGGCGGTACTGGATCGGGTGAGGGCGGCGGTCCCTCGGTCGGGTCCGATCGCCCACCACGCCTCGCTGGACGGCGGCTTCGCCGCGAACCGCTCACAGCCGCTTCGCGCCTTGGCGCGCTTCGACGCTCGCTGCGCTCGCTCGGTCTCAGCGGAAGTGCTGGTGGCCCTCGGGGCCGTCGTACGTCTGCCCGTCGACCGTGACGCCTGCGCCGTCGCCGACGCGGCCCACCGGCGTCCAGCCGGACGGCACGGACGTCTCCGAGCTGAACGTGGCCACGAGCGCGTAGGAGTCGCCGCCGGTCAGCACGAAGTCGAGGGCACGTCGCCCGAGCGCCTCCCCCACCGTCGCGACGGCCTCCGGGACGACGAACGCCGAGGAGTCGAGGTCGATCGCCACGCCGCTGGCCTCGGCGACGTGACCGAGGTCGGCGAGGAAGCCGTCGCTGATGTCGGTCATGGCCGTCGCACCGGCCCCGGCCGCCTGGGGTCCGGCGGCGTAGGGCGGGTGCGGCACCTTGTGCGCATCGACGGCGGCCTTGGGCGAGCGGAAGCCGCGGCTCAAGGCGGCGAATCCCGCCGCAGCGAGCCCGAGGTCGCCCGCATAGGCCACGACGTCGCCCGGCTGCGCCCCTGAACGCCGCACAGGGCGAACAGCATCACCCATCGCCGTCACCGCGATCACGATCTGGTCGGACGCCGTCACGTCGCCGCCGACGATGTGGGCCCCGACGTGGGCGCACTCGGTCTCGAAGCCGCGCACCATCTCGAGCGCCCACTCCACCGGCAGGTCGGCCGGGGCACCGAACCCCACCGTCAGCGCCGTCGCGACACCGCCCATCGCGTTGATGTCGGACAGGTTCGAGGCCGCGGCCTTGCGGCCCACCTCGCGCGCCGACGACCAGTCGCGCCGGAAGTGCCGGCCCTCGATCAGCAGGTCGGTCGAGACCACGAAGGTCCCGTCGTTGGTCGAGACGTGTGCCGCGTCGTCGCCGGGGCCTAGCAGGACGTGCCGGTTGTCGCCGATCTGTGCGCGCACCTGGTCGATCAGCCCGAACTCCCCGAGCTCGCCGATCGTTGGTCCGTCCGAGGCCTGAGAAGTCATGGCGTCATCTTCTCGCAGCCCCGGACGGGGCCGTCGCCGGGATCCGGTAGCGTGGCACAGTCCCATCAGTTCGTGAAGGAGCCCAGCAGATGGCCGTTCAGGCTTACATCCTCGTCCAGACCGAGGTCGGCAAGGCTGCCGACGTCGCCTCGGCGATCGGTGCCATCGAGGGCGTCACGCTCGCCGAGGACGTCACGGGACCCTACGACGTCATCGTGAGGGCCGAGGGCCCCAGCATGGACGAGCTCGGCACCCTGGTGGTCTCGCGCATCCAGTCCGTCGAGGGCATCACCCGCACGCTGACGTGCCCCGTCGTCCGCATCTGACGGTCCGGCTGGCCCTGGCGTCGCTCCTGCTGCTCGCAGGGTGCAGCCCGGGCCTCGGCGTCGACGCCTACCCCACCAAGCCCGGCAGCGAGGTCGACTGCAAGGCGCTGTTCGCCGACTCGCCGCGCAAGGTCGGCGGTCAGGACAGCATCCTGGTCAAGGACGACAACGCCGTGGCCTGGGGCGCGCCGCCCATCATCATGCGCTGCGGGGTCGAGGTGCCCGACGGCTACACACCGACCTCGGAGTGCTACCCGGTCGACGACCTCTGCTGGTATCCGCAGAAGACCAACGACGGCTACCTGTTCACCGTCACCGACCGTGAGCTGTTCGTCAGCCTCGAGGTGCCCGAGGACTACCAGCCCTACTCCGACGCGCTGGGCGACGTGGGCGCTGCCGTGCAGAAGCACGACCCGCCCAAGCCGCCCGCCTAGGCCGGGCGTCTAGCGCAGGCCCGTGTCTCGCTGCAGCGCCAGCTGGATCAGCCGGTCGACCAGCTCGGCGTACGGGATGCCGCTGGCCTGCCACAGCACCGGGAACATCGAGTACGGCGTGAACCCCGGCATCGTGTTGATCTCGTTGATGACCAGGCCCTCGTCGGTCCAGAAGAAGTCGACCCGGGCCAGCCCCTCGCAACCCACGGCCTCGAAGGCCTGCACGGCGTAGGTGCGGATGCGCTCGCTGAGGGTCACCGGAATGTCGGCCGGCACGACGTTGACGCTGGTGCCATCGAGGTACTTGGCCTCGAAGTCGTAGAAGTCGTGGCCGGCGTCGCCCGCCACCGTGATCTCGCCGACGACGCTGGCCAGTGGCTTGCCGTCGGGCTGCTGGATGACGGCGCACTCCAGCTCGCGCTTGCCGCGCGCTGCCGACTCGACCATGACCTTGGGGTCGAAGT
>JBEVGQ010000320.1:0-4358 GCA_040511655.1 Aeromicrobium sp.
ATCTGCTTCGTCTCGAATGACCAGTTGTCGCTCATGGTGTCTCCTGGGGAGTGGAAGGTCTGTGCAGACGACATTGCCACCGTCTCGCAGGATGACAAGGGCGTCTCAGCATGTGATCAATCGTTCCCCAGGGAGGCCGCTTGCGGCCGACCGTGAGCGAAGCGAGGGGAACTGTCGCGAGCGTGATCGCTGTGGTTCGCCTCGGGCTTCGCCCTCACGGTCGCTGCGCTCCCTGGCGAACGAGGGGGGCTGACGTAGGCCTGATCGCTGTGGTTCGCCTCGGGCTTCGCCCTCACGGTCGCTGGCATGCGTTCCCCAGGGAGGCCGCTTGCGGCCGACCGTGAGCGAAGCGAGGGGAACTGACGCACGTGTTGGGGCCGTGTTTCGCCTCGGGCTTCGCCCTCACGGTCGCTGCGCTCCCTGGCGAACGAGGGACGACGGCCGACCGTGAGCGGAGCGAGGGGGACTCGGGTGAGTCTGATCGCTCGCCGGGCCTCGCTGTCGGGCGGCTTCGCCGCGCACGCTCACGCTGCGCTGGCCCGCTTCGACGCTCGGGCGCGGGGCGCCCTCGGTCTCAGCGCATGCTGAAGGGCTGGGCCGTCGACTCGAGGACCGAGAGCCAGAGGTCGCCGTCGGGGGAGACGCTGTGCGAGCCGGCGGTCACGAACGGGATCGGGACGTTGACGAAGCGGTGCCGCCTGCGTCCGACGACCATGTCGGTGCGGCCCGACATCGCGGCGTGCACGGCGGTCTGGGCCAGGCGCGTGCAGTAGACGGAGTCGGACGCGTCGGCCGGCACCGAGCGGATCGCATAGCCGGGGTTGAAGTAGCGCATCGTGAGGGGCTGCGAGCGGTTGGCGAAGTCCTTGCCGATCTCGTCGCGCAGGAAGCCGGCGATGTCACCCAGCACCGCGTTGCCGCTCGCGTCGGTGCGGTCGTCGGCGGGGATGAGGTCCTGCCCGGCCCCCTCGGCCAGCACGATGACGGCGCTGCCGCGCTCGGCGACGCGGCGGGCGAGCAGGTTCAGCAGGCCGTTCTCGCCGTCGAGCGCGAACTCGACCTCGGGGATCAGCACGAAGTCGGCGTCATGGTTGGCCAGTGCGGCGTAGCAGGCGATGAACCCGGCGTGGCGACCCATGACCTTGACGATGCCGACACCGCCTACGGCCGCCTCGACCTCGACCCGCGCGGCCTTGATCGACTCTGCCGCCTTGGCGAACGCGGTGGAGAAGCCGAAGCTCTGACCGATGTGGGGGATGTCGTTGTCGATCGTCTTGGGGACGCCGACGATGCCGATCGACAGTCCGCGCGACGCGATCTCGCGCCCGATGTTGTGGGCGCCGCGCATCGAGCCGTCGCCGCCGATCACGAGCAGGATGTCGATGTCGAGCTCGACCAGCCGGTCGACGATCGCGCTGGGCTCCTGCGCGCCGCGCGACGAGCCGAGGATCGTCCCGCCCCGCTCGTTGATGCGGGCGACGTACGACGGGGTCAGCTGGACGACCTCGTGCCCGTTGGCCTCGACGATGCCGGCATACCCGTGCTGGAAGCCCACGACGTCGCGCACGCCGTAGTGCGTGTGCAGCTCGAGCACGATGGCCCGGATGACGTCGTTGAGCCCGGGGCACAGGCCGCCGCACGTGACGACGCCGACCTTGGTCGTGGCGGGGTCGAAGAAGATCGACTGGCGGGGGCCGCCGGCCTCGAACGTCGGCAGCTCGTCGAGCGGGACGCCTCGGGCGGTGATCAGCTCGATCGTGTCGTCGTAGAGGATGCGGTCGGTCTCGCCGACGTAGTACTCGTTGGTCTCGCGGTCGCCCACGTACATCGCGAGGGGGCTCTTGACCGTGCACGCACCGAGCGTGCGGACCTGGAGATCGGCGAGGGTGACCACCCGTCGATCCTATCCGAGGAGAACCTCATGTTCGCCGGGTTCGGACGACCTCACCCGACCGGGAAGACCAGGCACGTCGACGTCGCCGTGGCGAGCAGCCGGCCGTCCGCGTCCTTGATGTCGGCCTCGACGAAGGCAGCTCGGGAGCCGGGCTTGGTGACCCTCCCGGTCGCCACGACCCGGCCGGTGTCGACCGTGATGCCGCGCAGGAAGCTGACGTTGAGGTCGAGCGAGGTGTACACGGTACCGACGGGCAGGGTCGTCTGCACCGCGCAGCCGCAGACCGAGTCGAGCAGCGTCGCGAAGAATCCGCCGTGCACCGCGCCGATGGGGTTGTAGTGCGACTCGTCGGGGGTCGCGCCCATCACGACCACGCCGGTGTCGACGCTGACGAAGTCCATGTTGATGTGGCTCGCGATCGGGGCGCCGGGGATCTCACCGTCGAGGATCGCCCGGAGGTAGTCCAGGCCCGACATGGAGAGTGCTCGGGCGGCCTGGGGACGCGGGTCGACCCACGTGATGGTCTTCGAGTGCTCGGACGGCTCGGTCATCGCGCGAGCCTAGCGGGGCCACGCGGCGGCGACCGGGTCCGGTGGTCTCGGCGATGGGGCAAGATGTCCGCATGACGCTCGACATCACCGTGCGCGGTTCCGCGGAGCAGCACCACCCCGCCGAACGCGCGACTGTCTCCCTGGCCGCCGCCATCGAGGGACCCGACCGGGCCGTGGCCTTCTCCAGCGCCGTCGCCATCCAGGACCCGTTGGCCGCCCACCTCAAGGAGCTCGTCGACATCCACGCCGTCACGACGTGGTCGAGCGACCAGGTGCGGGTGTTCAGCCACCGTCCCTGGGACGGCGAGGGCCGCCGCGGCGAGACGATGCACGTCGCCCGGCTGCAGGTGCGGGCCGAGTTCACCGACTTCGAGCGGCTGAGCAGCTTCGTCGACCACTGGTCGAGCATCGAGGGCGTCGAGATCGGCGGGGTGGAGTGGGACGTCAGCGCCCGGAGCCGCCGCACCCACGAGGCCGAGGTGCGCAAGGCCGCCGTCGACAACGCGGTCGCCAAGGCCCAGACCTACGCCAACGCCGTGCGGCGGGGCAAGGTCGTCGCGACGCAGATCGCCGATCCGGGCATGCTGGCCGGCCCGGGCGACGGCGCGGCCGCGCCGATGCTCAAGGCCGCCTTCGCGGGTGCCCAAGGCCCCGAGCTCGAGCTGGCGCCCGAGGAGATCGTGATCCGCGTCGAGGTCGACGCACGCTTCCGCGCCGACTGAGCGGTTCACATACTGCGAGTATGCTGGCGGCATGTGGTGGTCGTCGTTGCGTGATCGAGCGGCCGGGCTGGTCGGCCTGGTACCGCGCCCCCGAGCTCGTCCGCAGCAGCACAGGCCGGCCCGTCCGGGGAGGGGGCCGATGCGTGTCGTCTACGACGCGGCCGTCGTCCACGAGACCTTCAGCCTCAAGGCGCGGCTGCTGCAGCGCTCGATGCGCATCGTCTTCAAGCCCCTGCTGCGGTACACGCCGATCAACGACCGGTCGCTGGCCGCGATCCGCGCCCTCGACCGGTTCTCGGCCCGACGACCGAGGTCGCGCTACGTCGAGCCCGTCGAGTACCGCCTCGGCGGGGTCCGCGTCGAGGCGATGACCCACCGCTACGGGCCCGACAGCGACATGACGATCCTGTACCTCCACGGCGGCGGGTTCTTCTCGTGCGGCATCGAGAGCCATCGGCGCATCTGCGAGCGGCTGGCCCTGAAGACCGGCGCCACCGTGATCTCGGTCGACTACGTCCAGCTGCCCGAGGGCTCGATCGCCGACTCGGTCCACGACGCGATCACGGCGTACGCGGCGCTGCTCGACGAGTCGGCGCACCCCGACAAGATCGTCGTCGCCGGTGACTCCGCCGGCGGCTACCTGGCGATGAAGATCGCCGAGCTCGCGACCCGACGCGGGTTGCAGGCGCCGGCCGCCATCCTGGGCTTCTCGCCGCTGCTCAGCGTCGACCCCGACCGGGAGGACAAGGACGTCACGCGCATCATCCGGTCGCGCGACGCTTACCTGCCCGTGACCCGACTGGCCAAGATCCGTGAACGGTGGCTGCCCGAGGGGTCGTCGATCGAGGGGTACGCCTCGCCGCTGCACGCCAGCGCGTACATCGTCTCGCCCACGTTCTTCGTGGCCGTCGAGGACGAGATGCTGCGCCCCGAGGTCGAGGCGATGGCCCTGCTGCTGGCCGGGCGCGGCGTCGAGGTGGAGACGCACCTGTGGCGCAAGCAGGTGCACGCCTTCCCGGTGTTGGCCGACGTGTTGCCCGAGAGCGAGATGGCGCTGCAGCTCGCGGCAGACTTCGCGCGGCGGGCCGTCGGCGAGCTCGACCGGCCCGCGACGGTCGACCCCGACTCGCACGAGGAGCAGATCGCCGGGCTGGTGCCCGACTCCGCCTGAGCTGCTGCCGGGCGAGGAGG
>JBEVGQ010000321.1:0-18750 GCA_040511655.1 Aeromicrobium sp.
AATCTCGACGGGGTACTACTAATTAATCTCGTCGACTTTTGACACACTGTTGAGTTCTCAAGGATCACACGCACACCAACAACCCCCAACCACCAGGTCAGAAGCCACCGGGGCAACTCGTACAACTTACACGGCTCGTTTTCACCGGTCAAACCGGGTCGGTCACCATGCCAGCGGCTGACTCAAGATCCGTCTCCGGGCGCTTGCACGCCGTGCCGTCGATCTCATCTGTTGCTGGTCAGAAGCCCTGCGTCAGCGCCGTTTCCGGCCCGTTCCGCTGTGCTGTCCAACAAGAAGAACACTACCTGGCCCGGTCTGACTTCGCCAAATCGGGGTACCCCTCGGCGTCCCTGGCCGTGCCGACGCCCTGCAATTGCAGGTCGCGGCAGCCGACCCGCCTCAGAGGAAGGTCGCGAGGTGAGCGAAGTCGAGCACCGTCAGCTGCTCGCCCCGAGCCTGCGGAGAGATGCCGGCCGACACCAACGCCGTCTCGGCCTGCGCCGGCGACCCGGCCAACGCCGAGAGGGCGGCCCGCATCGTCTTGCGTCGCTGCGCGAAGGCGGCGTCGGCCACGGCGAAGGTGCGAAGCCGCAACTGGTCGTCGCCCAAGGGCTCGTGCCGGGTCCAGCTGACGAGCGACGACTCGACGTTCGGCATCGGCCAGAACACGTTGCGTCCCACCGAGCCGGAGAGCTTCATGTCGGCGTACCAGGCGGCCTTGACGCTGGGCACCCCGTACGTCTTGGAACCGGGAGGCGCCGCCAAGCGATGCGCCACCTCGGCCTGGACCATGACCAGACCCGTGCGGATCGAGGGGAAGCGCTCGAAGAAGGTCAGCAGGACGGGTACCGAGACGTTGTACGGGAGGTTGGCGACGAGTGCGGTCGGCTGCGGGTCGGGCAGCTCGGTGACCTTCATGGCGTCGGCGACGACCAGGTCGAACGACGCCGCCTGGCCGGGCGCGTGGTCTGCGATGGTCGACGGCAGCAGCCCGGCCAGCACCTCGTCGATCTCGACGGCCGTCACGTGGGCCGCGACCTCGAGCAGCCCCAGCGTGAGCGATCCGAGCCCCGGACCGATCTCGACGACCACGTCGTCGGCGGTGATGCCGGACGCCTTCACGATGCGGCGCACCGTGTTGGCGTCGTGGACGAAGTTCTGCCCGCGCTGCTTGGTCGGACGGATGCCACAGGCCTCGGCGAGGCGGCGGACATCGGCCGCGCCCAGCAGTCGCGGCGGGCTCGCGGGGGTCGGCGGCGTCAGTTGAACCGAGCTCCGGCGCAGCCCCACTGGCCCCAGCCCGAGCGGGCCTGGAGGATCTTGGCGTACTTGATCTGGACCTCGCGGCTGTTCTCGTGCGGCAGCCCAGGCCCGCCGACGCTCTTCCAGGTCGCGGCGCTGAACTGCAGCCCGCCGTAGTAGCCGTTGCCGGAGTTGATCTTCCAGTTGCCGCCCGACTCGCACTGGGCGATCTTGTCCCAGACGCTGTCGGGGGGCGTTCGACTGGTGCCCCGCGACACGACCTCCGTGACGGGCTTGCTGACGGGATCGGACGCGACCACGACGCGATCGCGCAGCTTGCCGTCGGCGTACACGAGCGTGACCTGCTCGCGGCTCTTGCCGTTCTTGCCCGGCGTGACGACCTCCGTCTCGCCGGCCAGTGCCTCGGGGTCTTCCTTGACCTGCGTGTCGTGCTTGACCTTGACGGTCTCGGTCTTCTCGACCTTCTCGATGCGGACGACCCTCAGCTTCTCGTCGGGCGCCACGAAGGCGTCGACGGCGGGCTGGATCTCGTCGTCGGAGTCGAGGGCGACACCGGCCTCGTCGAGCACCTCGCCGACCGTGGGCCGGGTGGTGGTGAGCGTCTTGGCCTGGCCGTCGGCCACGACGGTGACGTTCTTGGGGGTGCTGACGACCAGCTTCATTCCCGCGCGCGGAATGGTCTTGGCTGCCTTGGCCGAGACGTACGCGCCCTGGGCGGGTGCCACGCCGAGCGAGGCGAGGGCTCGGCCCACGGTCGGCTCGAACACGACCTTCTCGCTGGCCACGCCGTCGACCGTGAGCTGGATCGGCCGGGCAAAGGCGACGTCGATCGTGTCGCCGTCGGAGATGGGATCGCTCGGCCGGTGATTGAGCCGGTCGCCGTCGCGCACCACGACGCCGTGGTCGTCGAGGACGTCGGCGACCGTGCCGCCGAACGTGCGCACGGTGTCACGCTTGCCGTCGACCTCGAGCGTGATCGTCTGGCTCAGCGCGCCATAGGCCGCGGTGCCTCCGGCCAGGACCAGCACGACGGCCAGGTTGAGCGCCAGGACCGGCATCGACTTGCGGCGTCGGCGCTTGGCACGGTGACCGTGCGGCCTGGTCGGGGCGGTTGCGCCTGGGGTGCCGGTGTTCTGGTGGAGCACGGAGTTCCTCGGAAGTCGATGACTGGGCCGATTTTCCACGATAGCCAGCGCCTCCTTGCCGTCAAGTTCGTTGTGCCCAGGCCCCACCGAAGGCCCGGTCGGTGTTCTCGTCGATCGCCCGGCACAGCTCGTCGACCGAGAACCCTGCGATCTCAGCCATGAATCGTACCGTCAGGGGGACAAGGAACGACGCGTTGGGCCGGCCGCGATGCGGCGAGGGTGTGAGGAACGGCGCATCGGTCTCGACCAGGATACGGTCCGCCGGCGTCACCCGGAGCGCTTCGCGCAGGTTCGCGGCGTTCTTGAACGTCACGGTGCCGGCGAACGACAGGTACGCCCCGCGCTCGACGCACTGCTGCGCGAAGTGCACGTCGCCGGAGAAGCAGTGCATCACCGTGCGGTCGGGTATGCCCTCGTCGTCGAGGATCGCGAGGACGTCGTCGTGGGCGTCGCGGTCGTGGATCACCAGCGTCTTGTCGTGCCGCTTGGCGATGCGGACGTGCTCGCGGAACGACGCGTGCTGCGCGTCGCGGCCGTCCGGCCCGGTGCGGAAGTAGTCGAGGCCCGTCTCGCCGACGGCCCGCACGTGCTCCCCCGCCCCGGCCAGCCGGTCGATCTCTGCCAGCGCTGCGTCCAGCTCGCCTGCGGCGGCCAGGGCCGGCGCCTCGTTGGGGTGCAGGGCGACCGCCGCGACCACCGACGGGTAGGCGGCCGCGGTGTCGACCGCCCAGCGCGACCCCTCGAGGTCGCAGCCCACCTGCACGACCCGGGTGACGTTGACGGCCGCGGCACGGTCGAGGGCCTCGTCGACGGGGATCAGCAGGCCGCCCTCACCCTGTCCGTCAGAGGTGGTCTTGCTGTAGGCAGGGTGGTCGAGGTGGCAGTGGTTGTCGACCACCGGCGACGGGAGCGCGTCGGGCGTCTCGGGCCAGCCGGCGGTCGCCGTCATGCGGGCTCTGTGGTCTCGATGCGCGGGAACAGCGAGGCCGGCTTGGTGATCGTCGAGCCTGCCGCCAGCTGGCCCCAGGCGGAGACGGCGTCGATGCGCTGGTCGGCCAGGGCACCCAGGGTCGGCTCGGCGCCCAGCGAGTGCCACAGCACCGCCGAGGCCTTGGGCATCACGGGGTTGAGCACGACGGCGAGCACCCGCAGGCCCTCGGCGGTGGTGTTGAGGATCGTGGCGAGCCGGTGCGCGGCGCCCTCGTCTGTGGCCGCGTCCTTGGCGACCTTCCAGGGAGCCTGGTCGGTGATGTAGCCGTTGAGCTCGTCGACGATGCGCCAGATCGACGCCAGCGCGTCCTGCGGGGCGACCGCCTCGATGGCCTCGTCGGCCGACCGCACGGCCTCGGCCACGGTGTCGACCACGGTCAGCTCGGCGTCGGTCAGCTCGCCGGCGGCCGGGAGCGTACCGTCGAAGTACTTGCCGATCATCGCCGCGACGCGCGACGCGAGGTTGCCGAAGCCGTTGGCGAGCTCGGCGTGGTAGCGGGCGCTGATGTCCTCCCACGAGATGGAGCCGTCGCTGCCGAACGTCAGGGCGCGGGCGAAGTAGTAGCGGTAGGCGTCGGAGCCGAAGGTGTCGACGATCTCGTCGGGACGGATGCCATTGGCCTTGGACTTGCTCATCTTCTGGCCGCCGACCAGCAGCCAGCCGTGGGCGAAGACCTGGTGCGGGACGGGCTGCCCCGCCGCCATCAGCATCGCGGGCCAGATGACGGCGTGGAACCGGGCGATGTCCTTGCCGACGATGTGGATGTTGGCCGGCCACAGCGCGGCGAAGCGGTCGTCGTCGACGCCGTAGCCGGCGGCCGTGACGTAGTTGAGCAGCGCCTCGATCCAGACGTACATGACGTGCTCGTCGTCCCACGGCACGCCGATGCCCCAGTCGAACGTCGAGCGCGAGATCGACAGGTCTCGCAACCCGCGGCTGACGAACGAGATGACCTCGTTGCGGGCCGACTCGGGCTGGATGAACGTCGGGTTGGCCTCGTAGAAGTCGAGCAGCTTCTGCTGGTAGTCGCCGAGGCGGAAGAAGTAGTTCTCCTCGCTCATGTACTCGACGCGGCTGCCGTCGAGCTTGCTGACCTTGAACCCCTCGTCGTCGCCCTCGCCGTCGATGACGTCGTCCTCGCCGACGAACTCTTCGCTGCCGACGCTGTAGTGGCCCTCGAACGAGCCCTTGTAGACCGCGTCGCGCTCGTAGAGGGCCTGCCAGAACGCCTTGGAGCCGTCGATGTGGCGCTGGTCGGTGGTGCGAATGTAGTCGTCGTTGGCGATGTCGAGCGTCTCGAGCATCGGCCGCCACTCCTCGTCGACGAGCTTGTCGACCCAGTCCTGGGGTGAGACACCGTTGAGCTCGGCCTTGCGGAGCACCTTCTGGCCGTGCTCGTCGGTGCCTGTGAGGTACCAGACGCTCTCGCCGCGCTGCCGGTGCCAGCGGGTGAGGATGTCGCCCATGACCGTCGTGTAGCCGTGCCCGATGTGCGGGGCGTCGTTGACGTAGAAGATGGGCGTGGTGACGTAGAACGTTTCGGCGGACACGCCTGGGAGTCTAGTGACCCGACTCGCGGCGCTCACGAGTGCGCGGCGTCGTAGACGTCCTTCTTGCGGGTGCCGGTCTCGCCGGCGACCTGCTCGATGGCGTCCTTGCGGCTCAGGCCCTCTGCCTGGCGCGCGGCGACCAGCGAGCGCAGGTCGTCGGGGGCGTACGTGCGCGTCTCGGCGACGGCGCCCCCCACCACGATCGTCACCTCTCCGCGGACACCCTGCTCCTGCTCGGCCGCCCACTCGGCGAGCTCGGCAAGCCCTCCGCGGGCGACCTCCTCGTACGTCTTGGTGAGCTCGCGGCACACGGCGGCGGGCCGATCGGGGCCGAAGGCGTCGGCCATCGCGCGCAACGACGTCTCGGTGCGGTGCGGCGACTCGAAGAAGACCATGGTGCGACGCTCACGGGCGAGCTCGGTGAGCGCCCTCGTGCGCTCACCCGCCTTGCGCGGCAGGAAGCCCTCGAAGCAGAACCGGTCGACGGGCAGCCCGGAGACCGCGAGAGCCGTCAGCACCGCGGACGGGCCGGGGATCGCGGTGACGGCGACGTCGGCGGCGATCGCCGCGACGACCAAGCGGTAGCCGGGGTCGGACACGCTCGGCATGCCGGCGTCCGTCACGAGCACGACCGTCAGGCCTTCGGTCAGCATCGCTGCGAGCTCGGGCGTCCGGCGCTCCTCGTTGCCCTCGAAGTACGAGACGATGCGCCCGCCGATCTCGACGCCGAGGTCGGACGCGAGCCGCTTGAGCCGGCGGGTGTCCTCGGCCGCGACGACGTCGGCCGAGGCCAAGGCTCCTGCCAGGCGTCCGCTGGCGTCGGCGACCTGGCCGATGGGCGTCGCGGCGAGGATCAGCATGCGGGCCAGTCTGGCACCCCTCCGCCGCCCGCCCCTGGGCGGTGGATCCCCAACCTTTCGGGCTCGGGCGGTGGGTCCGCCACCTTCTGACCCCGACGAGGCACTCGTACGGTGGCGCGTCCACCGCCTAGCGCAGGCTGCGTCGATTCAGACGGCGACCGGCTGGAAGAGGGACGCCCATCGACGGCCGAAGACCGGCGCCGGACCGTCGTAGCCGCGCTGGAGCAGATGATCGTAGAGGCCCATGACCAGCGACCGTGGTCGCGCCAGTCGCTCGTTCGTGACCTGGTGATAGTCCCAACCGATGCGGCGGAACCCGGCGTAGCGATCGATGTCGCGCGCGAACTGCTGGACGTCGAGAGCATGCTGCCGGCCCTCGTACTCCACCACCAGACGCCACAGGCGGTACACCAGGTCCCCGATGCCGACCAGCGTGCCGGCGCCGTCGTGGACCTCGACGTTGACCTCCGGCCGGGGCAGCCCGCCGAAGACCACCACCGCTCGCGTCTCGGACTCCTTGGACGATCGCGATCGTCCGTCGAGGTACGGCGCGACGACCAGCGCCTGGCCCGCGCCCGCCCTCCACGGAGCATCTCGGACGAAGTCGTGCACAGAGGTCAGGCTCATGTGCTCGTGCCTCAGCAGCCAGTCGCCGATGACGATCAGATCGATCATCCGCTCCGTGGCGGCGAGGGCGACGAAGACCGCCTCGGCGCACACACCCGCAGGGCCGGACGGTGGCATCATCGCCGTCCGGTGGAGCATGATGCCGGCGACATCGAGGTGCAGATCACGGGCCACCACGAAGTGCAGCGGTTCGAGCGGGCCGTGCTCGAGCCCCAGCTCTCGCAGGCGGGTCGTGTGGGTCGTACGGGCGTCCGGCGGCAGGTTGCGGCGCGCAGCGGCGATCTGTTCGCTCGGTGCCAGGACCAGGTCGGCCAGGCAGTAGACGCGCGGATAGACCTGCCTGAACCGCGGGTGCTCGAGCATCCGTGGCGTGATGCCGGCCGTGCGAGCCTCCGCCAGGTTGAACGTCCGACAGGCGAGGTGATCTGGGACGGGAGTGGGAGTTCGCATGCTCCATGCGAACCGGTGCGACCGGACGTCCGCCACGCTCTCGGCCGCGCCTGTGGACGTCCGGGAGCCCCGCGCCGCCTGTGGACCCCGCCCGGCGGTGCACGTGCCACCGTCTGAGCCGGAAAACGCGCGCATTCGGTGGTCGGTCCACCGCGCTGGCGGTAACGGTGGCATACGCACCGCCTGGGGAGGGACCTAGGCTGGTCGGCGTGACGGTCCTGGCGCGCATCCCCCATCGCGTCTGGGGATGGGTCGGACCGATCGGCATCACGGCACTGGCCTTCGTGCTGCGCGTGTGGAACCTCGGCTACCCGAACAAGTTCGTGTTCGACGAGACCTACTACGGCAAGGACGCCTACTCGCTCCTGCAGCACGGCTACGTGCGCGACTTCACCGAACAGGCGAACAAGCAGATCGTCCAGGGCAGGCTCGGCGGCATCATGACCGACGAGCCGTCGTGGATCGTCCATCCCGACGGTGGCAAGTGGATCATCGCGATCGGCGAGCAGCTGTTCGGCTTCGACTCCTTCGGCTGGCGCATCTCCGGCGTCGTCGTCGGCGCGCTGACGGTGCTCGTGCTGGCGCGCCTGGTGCTGCGCCTGACCGGCTCCGTGGTGGTCTCGTGCATCGCCGCGCTGCTGCTGACGGTCGACGGCATGCACTTCGTGATGTCGCGGCTCGCCCTGCTCGACGTCTTCCTGACGTTCTGGATCGTGTGCGGCGTCGCGTGCCTGGCCGCCGACCGCGACTGGATCCGCACGAGGCTCGACCGCTACCGCCTCGTGCGGCCGTGGCAGCTGCTGGCCGGGGTCAGCTTCGGCATGGCCTGCGCGACGAAGTGGAGCGGTGTCTACGTCCTCGCGGCGTTCGGGCTCGCCGCCGTCGTGTCGGAGGTGCTCGCCCGGCGCCACGCCGGACCGCGGCACGGCTGGGCACGCCGGACGCTGATGGTCGGGCTGCCGGCGTTCGGCTCGATCGTGATCGTGGCCCTGCTCGTCTACCTCGTGTCGTGGACCGGGTTCCTGCTGCACCACGAGGTCTACGAGGCACGGTTCGGACGCGGCTACGGCGACTACTCGGCACCGTGGGGCGCCTACGTCGACCGGCCCACGACCGGATTCCTCGGCGAGACTCGCGACGCGTTCAGGTCGCTGTGGCACTTCCACGTCATGACCTACCAGTTCCACACGACCGACCTGAACACGGCGACCCACCCGTACCAGTCGAATCCGCTCGGGTGGCTGGTGCAGCTGCGCCCCGTCGGGGCCGACGCCCAGTTCGATCTACCGAAGTCGACGCAGTGCGGGCAGGCCGCCGGCAGCACCTGCGTGCGGGAGATCCTGATCCTGGGCAACCCGATCATCTGGTGGTCGGGCGTGCTGGCGCTCGTGGCCGCCCTGGTCGCCTGGGCACGCACGCGGTCGTGGACGTGGGGCGTCCCGGTCATCGCCGTGGCAGTGTGCTGGCTGCCGTGGTTCCGCTTCGACGACCGCCCGATCTTCTCGTTCTACGCCGTGACGTTCATCCCGTTCACGATCATCGCGATCTGCCTCGTCATCCACTCGCTGATCCGATCGGCCGTCACGCCGCGTCAGCGCTACGCCGTGGGGCTGATGACCGGAGTGTTCGTCGTGGCGGCGGTGGTGGCGTTCTGGTACTTCCACCCCATCTACACCGACGGTCTGATCCCGTACGACGCCTGGCGCGACCGCATGTGGCTGGGTCGCTGGATCTGACCTGCGCCGTCATCCCCGGCCAGCAGCGCCGTCGAGCATCAGCCCGACGAGCCACCCGATGTCGGCAGCCGCCTCGGCAGGGGTCTTCGACGGACGGGTCAGCGCCGACAGCACGAGTCGCACGACGGCCTCGACGACGACCGTGAACTCGTCCGGCTCGAACCCTGTCGGGGGGTACAGCTCGGCGACCGCCTCCTCGATGACGGCGACGGCCGTCTCGATGATCCCGCCCGACTCGGTCGTCAGGATCATGAGGAAGTCGAGGTCGCGGTCGGTCGCCGCCGACCCGCGGATCGTGCGGACCAGCAGGCTCCGCTCACCCATCGTCAGCACGCCTTCACAGGCGCGCCGGATGCCGTCGCGGATGTTCTGCTCGGCCTGCATGCGGGTGCGGACCAGGGTGAGGAACCGCTGCAGCTCTCGCAGGGCCAGGTGCTGGGCGAGCCCGTGCTTGGTGCCGAACTCGTTGTAGGCCGTCTGCCTGCTGACCCCGACCGCTGCCGCGACGCCGGACATCGTGACGGTCGACCATCCTCCCGACTCGATCATGGCCTGCGCCGCGTCGGCCAACCGCTCGCGCACCGGGACGTGGAGGTCGGACGTCATGTCGTCGAGCTCGGGCCTGGACTCATGCTCCACAGTGGCACGGCACGCTTCGCTCGGCACGTCGCACGGCCCACTACTTGCGCAGGCCGAAGACGCTGCAGGTGCTCATCTTGTCGAGCGTCACGGACGCGCCGTTCAGCGACAGGCCGAGCCCGGAGAGCGCCGTGTTGAGTGCCGTGGTCAGCTTCGAGCCGAGATCGATGCCGGCGCTGGACAGGTTCAGCACGACGGCCGACGTCCTGCCCCCGTTGGTCAGCAGAGAGTCGAGGACGATGGGGCTCACCAGCTGACTACCGATACCGCCCACGTACGACCACGTGCTCGGCGACTGGGTGAACGTGTGCGACGCGGTCGAGGCCGCCGCCTGCGGGAACGTGGTCTGCGTCGTCAGCAGGGGGCTCAGCAGGTCGAGCTTCAGCGATCCAGAGGTCGCCGAGGTCGTGGCGCTGACCCGGACGTCGGGCGAGGGCTCGCAGGAGTTGACGCCGGTGATCCTCGCCGTGGCGTTGACCCCGTTGAGGGCGAGCTTGAACGTGAGGATGCTGGTGCCGTCGGAGCCCCAGGCGCCTCCCAAGGTCGAGAGCAGCGTGCCGACCAGACCACCCAGGGCGCAGACGACGTCGAGCACGGCGCACTTCTTGTACCTGGGCACCGACAACGTCAGCTCCGCCTCGACCGACGCCTGCGTGCTCGTCACCTCCGATCCCGTGCCTCCACACACGGTCTTGGGCGGACTGACGATCGTCGCCTTCAGGCTGGTGACACCGAACCCGGGCACCGTGAAGCCCGCGTCGTTCAGCTTCACCACGTGCGCGCCGTCGAAGGCCATGACGCTGCCCGTCACGAGGTCGAAGACGTTGACGTCGCCCGAGAGCACCGCGGCGCTGTTGCCGACGCCGAGCTGGACGAGCTCGCCGAGCTTGATCGTCTCGCTGATACCCGCCGAGCCCGCGACGCCGGAGATGCGGTTGAGCTCGACCGCGGCGCTGCTCGCGGCCGAGCCGGGCTGCTTCGCGAGCGCGCGCGCCGAGGCCCGGGCCAGGCTGCCGAGGGTCACGTCGGCGGCGAGCGGCGACGACGGGTCGCCGACACCGAGCTCGGCGACCAGGTCGGCCAACGGGACGCTGACGCTCTTCAGCGCGAGCAGCCCCGTGCTGGTGAAGACCGTCGCCGACGTCGGTGCGACCTCGTTGAGCAACGTCGCCAACGGGCCGCCGCCGGCCGCCGTGTCGAGAGCGGCGAGGTATGAGCCGACCGTGATGCAGGCAGCCCTGGGCTGGCGCGTCGCGATGGCGGTACGCCGAGGCTTCGCCGGGTCCTGGCCTGGCCACAGGCGGATCGAGCTGGAGCCGGACACGCTCACCTTGACCGCGTTCGGGTACTCCGCCCCGCCCGCCGCCCGAAGCCACGCACCCTGGGCCGTCGCCACGCCGTAGGTGACCGTGACGTCGGAGTCCTTGACCGTGGCTGCGACCGACGGGCGGTTGCGGGCCAGCGTGGCGGCCAGCGTCGAGGCATTGGACGCCTTGAGCTGGTCGGTGGTCTTGGAGCCGTCGATCGTCGTCGACATGTCCATCGCGGTGGTGTCGGCCAGCGACCGCATGTCGACGGTCACGACGCGGTCGATCCCGAGGTCGATGACGAAGGCGGCCACGATCATCAGGACCGACATGATCATCACCGAGAACACGAAGACCGCTCCGCGTTCGTCCGGCCCACCGCGATCGCGACGCGGAGCCCGGCGGGACGTCACTGTGCGACCCTCGCCGACGACACGTACGTCAACGACGAGGGGAACAGCGCGTCGGGGACGAACGGCATCGAGCCGGCCAGCTGGTGGTCGCGGTAGCCGTAGCTCAGCCGCACCGTCACGCACTTCTTGTCACCGTCGCACGGTGCCGGGGCGCTGACGGAGCACGTTCCTGCCGTGACTCCCCGGCGCTTGAGCACGCCCGACGAGCATGTGACGTCGGCCTGCGCGCCCAGCGTCCCGTTGATCGCGGCGAGCGCATCGCTCGTCCGCGCCGCGTCGGTGGCGTCCAGCGGCTGTACGGCCGCCGCGCGAGCCCCTTCGGTCGCTGCCTGGCTCAGCGCCTGGCGGAAGCTGAACATCGTCGCCATGCCGATCAGCAGGAAGATCAGGAACAGGAAGAAGGGCAGCACGAGGACGAACTCGATCGTCACCGCGCCGCGAGCGTCGTCCGCGCGGTCTCGACTCCCCCCTCTGAGGTGCATCGCTCTGCCCTTCCCTGCCGTGGACGCCCACGCGTCCGCACTCAGCACATTAGGGACTTTGGTCCTACCGCTCAGCCGAACGTTGTGATCTGAGCCACATGAACTAGGTGTAAACTGCTGTCATACCAGGAGACCTAGTTCTTTTGAGTCAACTTCGTCGGGACTTAGGTCTTTTGACGGACGCAGCTGCCATCCCGGTCTAACTTCGACCGCAGGCACCTCCACCGGGGCGCTCTCGGGGTACGGCGCCGATCCTCATCGCCGGAGTCAGAAGGAGCGTGATCCGCATGTGGTCACCCATGTACACCATCTCGTTCGTCACGTCGGTGCTGTTCCAGGCGAGGACGACCCGCGAGGAGCGCGGGGCCGCGTTCACCGAGTACGTCGTGCTCGTGGCCGCCGTCGTCGCGGTCATCGTCGCCATCGGCTTCACCGACATCGGAGAAGCGCTGGAGGCGAAGATCTCCGACATCGCCGGCAAGATCAACCCCGCCGCCTGAACCACAGCTACCGCGCCGCGTCGGCGGGTCGTCTCTCTCGAGAGGCACTCGCAGACGTGCGCGTCCTCATCACCACCACGCAGGGGGCCGGGCACGTATGAGAACCAAGAGGCGCACCATCGCGGCGATCGCTGCCGCCGTCCTCGCCATCCTGGGCATCATCGCCCTCGTCGCGTACGCCAACGGTGCCGACGACCGGGCGTTCGAGGGCACCACGCTGGTCCCGGCGATCCGGGTCGTCAAGGACGTGCCGGCCGGCACGAAGGCCGCCGATCTCGGCGACGCGGTCGAGGTCGTCGAGCTGCCCAAGGCGGCTGTGCCGGCGACGGCCCTCACGACGCTCGACCCGGTCACCGCCCTCGTCACGACCGCCGCCCTGGTGCCCGGCGAGGTGCTGGTCTCCGGGCGCTTCGGCGACGCCGACGGCGACAGCGATGACCAGGGCGGCGCGGCCACCGTGCCCGAGGGGATGCAGGAGCTCACGATCAGGCTGTCGTCGGTCCGTGCGCTCGGCGGCTCGCTCGAGCCCGGCGACACCGTGGGCGTCGCGGCCACCTACGACCCGGAGCGGGAGACCAACTTCGCCGTCAACAAGGTGCTGGTGCTCTCGAGCAAGGCGGCCCCCGCCGCCGCCGACGGGGCGAGCGACGACGTCGTCGTGCGCCTGGCGGCCGACTCCCTCGACGCGGCCAAGATCGTGCATGCTGCGGAGCTCGGGCACATCTACCTGACCAAGCAGGGCGACGATGCCCAGCTCGATCGTCGCCTGGTGACGTCGGAGAGCGTGCTCCGATGAGCGACATCCTGCTCGTCGCGGTCGGGCCGGCACTCGAGGAGCGAGTCTGCTCGCTCGCCGACCACCGCGTCGTCGTCGTGGACGCTCGATCGGGCACCGTCGACGAGGACCGTCACGGCGACTTCCGTCCCGGATTTGTCTTCGTCGGCCCGGGCCTGTCGGTCGAGCGGGCCATGACGTACGCGCGCAACGTCGCGGCCGACTGGCCCGATCTCGTCCTCGTGCTGGTGGCGCCGTCCACGCGTGGACTCGTCCGTCGGGCCCGTCGCGCGGGCTTCCGGCACGTCATCGACCCCACGACGCCTGTCGCGGACCTCGAGCGGCTCGTCGCGCCAGCACCTGACGCGCCGCCAGCCGCTGCGCACCGAGTCGTGGTCGTGGCCTCGCCCAAGGGCGGCGTGGGCAAGACGACGACCGCGGTCAACCTCACCGGCGTGCTCGCCGGCGCCGCACCGTGGGAGGTCGTGCTGGTCGATCTCGACCTGCAGTTCGGCGACGTGGCGTCGATGCTGGGTCTGACCCCCAAGCACACCGTCGTCGACGCCTTCTCCGCGGCAGGCGACGACTCGATGTTCGTCCGCACCCTCCTGACGATCCACCCGCGCGGCTTCTACGTGCTGAGCGGCGCCGACGGACCGGTCGACGGGGCAGACGTGACCGGCGACCAGGTGCGCAAGCTCGTCGGCCAGCTGTCGACGTCGTTCCGCTACGTCGTGGTCGACACCTCCGCCGGCCTGCTCGAGGAGACGCTGGCCAGCCTCGAGGAGGCATCCGACCTCGTGATGGTGACCGCGCTGGACGTCGCGACCCTGCGATCGACGTTCAAGGAGCTCGAGGTGCTGGGCGAGCTCGGCCTGGTCCCCGCGGGCCGGCACCTGCTGCTCAACCGCGCGCACCAGGGCGCCGGGCTCACGGTGCGGGATGCCGAGCGCATGCTGGGCGTCGACGTCACGGCCGTCGTGCCTCGCTCGGACCACGTGGCCCTCGCAGCCAACCACGGGACGCTGGCGATCGACGCCAAGCAGACGTCCATGCGCAAGCCGCTCGAGGTGCTGGCGGCCGGCATCTCGGACGCCCGATCCATCCACCGCACGCACCGAGGGGAGACGCCCGCATGAGCCTCGCCGACCGCCTGGCCGCCAAGCACCGTCTGGAAGCGGCCCACCCGCCCCCCGTGCTCGTCGAACGCCCCGTGGCGCAGCCGGCCGCTGCCAGGCCGGCCGACCTCGCCCCTCCGCGTCCCGGGCCCGGGTCCCACGCCGCCCCGAGCCCCGTCCCGCCACCACTGGCGGCGGACGGGCTCGCCCAGACCAAGGCCCGCGTCCTCGCCGTGCTGCACGAGCGGATCGGCTCGCGCATCAACGACCCGGCCATGACCGAGACGCAGCTGCACGACCTCGTCCGGTCCGAGCTCGCGAAGGTCGTCGACGACGAACGTCTGGTGCTGGCGCCCAACGAACGCAGGGCGGTGCTGCAAGAGCTCGAGGACGATGCACTGGGCCTGGGCCCGCTGCAGCGCCTGCTCGAGGACCCGACCGTCACCGAGATCATGGTCAACGGTCACGACGCGATCTACGTCGAGCGCAACGGCATCACACTGTCCGGGCTGCGCTTCACCGACGAGGACCATCTGCGCCGCGTCATCGAGCGCGTCGTGGCCAGGGTCGGCCGACGGATCGACGAGTCGTCTCCCCTGGTCGACGCCCGCCTGCAGGACGGATCGCGCGTCAACGCGGTCATCCCGCCACTGGCCGTCAACGGCTCGTCGCTGACGATCCGCAAGTTCTCCGACACCCCGCTCACGGTCGACGACCTGGTCTCGTTCGGCTCGTTCACCCCCCGGCTCGCCGACTTCTTCCGCGGTTGCGTCGAGGCACGGCTGAACATCCTCGTCTCGGGCGGAACCGGCACCGGCAAGACGACCTTGCTGAACGTGCTGTCGTCGTTCGTCCCGGCGACCGAGCGCATCGTCACGATCGAGGACGCCGTCGAGCTGAGGCTTCAACAGGACCACGTCGTGACCCTGGAGAGCCGCCCGCCCAACATCGAGGGCAAGGGCGAGGTCACGATCCGCGACCTGGTGCGCAACTCGCTGCGCATGAGGCCCGACCGCATCATCGTCGGCGAGTGCCGTGGCGGCGAGGCGCTCGACATGCTGCAGGCCATGAACACCGGCCACGAGGGATCCATCTCGACCCTGCACGCCAACAGCCCCCGCGCCGCCCTCGCCCGACTCGAGACGCTCGTGCTGATGGCCGGGATGGACCTGCCGTTGCGGGCGATCCGCGAGCAGGCCGCGTCGGCGATCGACCTGGTGATCCAGGTGCAGCGCATGCGTGACGGCAGCCGTCGCGTGACCCAGGTGACCGAGGTGATCGGCATGGAGGGAGACGTCGTGACCTTGCAGGACGCCTTCGTCTTCGACCACTCCCAGGGACCGGACCACGACGGACGTCCGCGCGGTGAGGTCCGGCCCACCGGGCTGCGACCACGGTTCCTCGACCGCTTCGAGGACGCCGGGGTGCCGTACGACCTCTCGATGTTCGACCCGGCGGCCTGAGGTGCTCACCATCGGCGTGCTCCTGGTGCTGCTGTCCGTCGCCCTGACCGCCTACCTGCTGGTGGCCCCGGTCGCGCACGTGCCCGTCGAGCGCCGCCTCTCCCCCGGCGCCGCGCCGACCAGCCCGCTCGAGCGCCTCGTCGACCGCATGGAGGTCGCGGTCGACTGGGTGCTGCGCAGGCGCGGCTGGAACCCCTTCCCCGGGCACGACCTCGAGATGGCCGGCATCAGGATGCAGCAGTCCAGCTTCGTCACGGCCGTCATGATGTCGACGGTGGCGGCGTTCATGGTGGGCTACGCAGCCGCCGGCGTCCTGGCCGGGCTGCTGCTGGCGGTGCTCGTCCCGGTGGCCTCGCGGGGGGTCGTCAGCTCGCGCCGGAGCAAGCGGCAGAACGCCTTCGCCGACCAGCTGGAGTCGACGCTCGAGGTCGTCTCGTCGGCCCTGCGCGCCGGCCACAGCCTCCCGAGTGCCCTCGACACCGTCTCGGCGGATGCGCAGAGCCCCACCGCCGAGGAGTTCGCCCGCATCGTCAACGAGGGACGGCTGGGCCTCGACACCGTCGAGGCGATGCGCGAGACCGCTCGCAGGATGCGCAGCGAGGACTTCGGCTGGATCACCGACGCCGTGGCGATCCAGCGCGACACCGGCGGCAACCTCAGCGAGGTGCTCGACCGCGTCGGCCAGACGATCCGCGAGCGCACCATGCTGGCCCAGCAGGTACGGGCGATCTCGGCCGAGGGTCGGGCGTCGTCGAAGGTCATGATGGCGATGCCTCTCGCGATCGGGGCATTCATGTTCTGGCGCAGCCCCACGACGTTCGTGCCGATCTTCACGACGGGCATCGGTCAGCTGCTGCTCGGCATCTCGGTCGTGCTGTACGTCATCGGCTACTTCTGGATCCGCACGCTCGTGAACGTGAGGGTCTGATGCTCCTCCTGGGATCGACCTTCGTCCTCGCCGCGTGCGTGCTGCTGGCGGTCAGCCTCGGCGTCACCGTGCCCCGTCCGAGCGTGCCCCAGGGCCGCTCGTGGCGCCGTGCCGGTCAGACGTCGAGCGTAAGCACGATCTTCGTGGAGAACGACCTGGCGTCGATCGGACGTCTGCGCGTCGTGACGGTGCCCTTCCTCATCGCGCGGGCCGAGCGCAACATCGCCCTCGCCGGCCACCGCGCGGGGTGGACGCTGCGGCGACTCATGCTGACGAAGGTGTCCGCGGCGATCGTCGCGGGCGTCCTGACCCTCTCGCTGTGGGCGTCCAGCCCGTCGGGACGCGGCTTCGCGCTCTTCGCGCTGCTGACCGCGCTCGCCTTCTTCTTCCCCGACCTGTGGCTGAGCTCGCGAGCCAAGGAGCGCCAGCTCGAGATCGAGCGAGAGCTGCCTGACCTGCTCGACCAGGTCATCATCGCGATCGAGTCGGGCATGACGTTCGAGGGCGCCCTGGCGCGTGTGGGCCAGAGGGGGCACGGCCCGCTCGCCCAGGAGTTCGTCCGCACGCTGCAGGACATGCGACTGGGCATGTCGCGGCGGGCGGCCTACAACGCCCTCGCGGACCGCACGTCCGTCGCCGACCTCCGCCGGTTCTGCAAGCAGGTGATCCAGGCCGAGGAGTTCGGCGTCTCGACGGCGACGCTGGTGCGCAACCTGGCCGCCGAGATGCGCACGAAGCGCCGCTTCCGCGCCGAGGAGGCCGCACAGAAGCTCCCGGTCAAGATGATCTTCCCGCTGGTGGTGTGCTTCTTCCCCGTGCTCTTCCTGGTCGTCCTGTTCCCCGCGTTCTACGGGATCGGGCAGAACCTCTGACCTTCGCGTGAGACGATCCCGGCGGTCCGGACATGACACATCAAGACGTCCGCACCCCCGCCCAGATCGGAGCCGACGGTGAGCCCAGCCGCGACCCTCGACGCCCACCAGGACGACGACGGCGATGACGACCGCGCGCTGCTGCACCTGGCCGCCCGTGGTGACCGTCGCGCCTTCGGCCTGCTCTACGACCGGCACGTCCGCCCGGTCTACTGGCAGACCTACGGCGTCCTGAGGGACGACCGCGAGGCCGAGGACGCGACGCAGGACGTCTTCGTGACGATGTGGCACAAGATCCGCACCATCACGCTCGTCGACGAGTCCGTCCTGCCCTGGCTGCTGGTCACTGCGCGCTACACGGCGCTCAACTCCCGTCGCGCCCGCCTTCGACGACGCGCGGACGAGCTGGACGACGGCGCGACGGCCGCATCGGTCGTCGAGGACGAGGTCGAGGCCGGTCTCGTCCGCGCCGAGATCGACAAGGCGACGGCCGCGTTGTCGCCGATCGACCGCCGTCTGTACGAGCTGTGCGTCGACGGCGACCACACCTACGACATGGCCGCGCACGAGCTGGGCGTCAGCCATGCCGTCGTCCGCAACCGCCTCTCGCGGCTCCGCACCCGGCTGCGCGCCGACCTTCGATCCGTCAAGGAGATCTCATGAGCACCCCCACGCTCCACGACGACCGCGTCGAGAAGATGCGCATGTCGGTGATGCACCGCGTCGACCAGGACGTCACCCGGCGTGGCCGCCGCGCCCGCACCGCCCTCGGCATGGCGGCGGCGAGCGTCGTCGTGGTGGGACTCGGCGGCTACGGCATCGGCCAGCTCTCGTCCGACCGGAACCAGACCAGCGGCATCTCCGACCAGTCCTCGTCGGGCGGGGCCGCGAGCGACGCGGCAGCGCCCGACGCGGAGCTCGACGCGGCCCCGGACGGCGCCGGCTCGCTGCAGAACGAGCGGATGTCCAAGCCCGACGCCGACCGCCAGGTCGTCACCACCGGCTCGGTCAGCGTGACCGTCACCCGTCCGCGCGAGACCGTCCAGCAGCTCAGCACCTGGGTCGAGTCGATCGGCGGGCGAGTCGACGAGCGGTCCGAGAATGGGAGCGGCGACGACGCCTCGGCATCGGTGACCGTGCGGGTGCCCAGCTCGAAGGTCACCGCGACGGTCGCCCAGCTGCGCAGCTACGGACGGGTCGACGACGTCTCGCTGCAGAACACCGACGTGACGGCGCAGACCACCGATCTCGATGCCCGTGTCGACGCTCTGCAGGTCTCGATCGACCGCCTCACCGCCATCCTGGCGGGTGCGACGTCGAGCAAGGACGTCATCGCAGCCGAGCGTGCGCTCACCCAGCGCCAGGAGCAGCTCGAGAGCCTGCAGGCCCAGCGCAAGGGCCTCACCGACCAGGTCTCGCTGTCGACGCTGACGATCAGCCTCTCGCAGCGGGCCACCGCCGACTCGGTCGAGCCCGGCGGCTTCATCGGCGGCCTGCGCGACGGCTGGAACGGGCTGGTGTCGACGGTCAACGCGGTCGTCGAGGTCGCCGGCGTGCTGCTGCCCTGGGCCGCGGTCGCGGCCGCCGTGCTGCTGGTCGTGCAGGTCGTGCGACGCCGGCGCGGCTGGAAC